>NZ_JAERJN010000006.1:0-173692 GCF_018257595.1 Tatumella sp. JGM94
ATTGGCTGGGATACCTGGATTCGAACCAGGGAATGCCGGTATCAAAAACCGGTGCCTTACCGCTTGGCGATATCCCACCTGCTAAACTCTGAAGATAATGGTGCGGGAGGCGAGACTTGAACTCGCACACCTTGCGGCGCCAGAACCTAAATCTGGTGCGTCTACCAATTTCGCCACTCCCGCAAAACATGGTGGCTACGACGGGATTCGAACCTGTGACCCCATCATTATGAGTGATGTGCTCTAACCAACTGAGCTACGTAGCCATACGTATGTTTTTGCGTTACCTTCATCGGCGTTGCGGGGCGCATTATGCGGAGTTGACCCATGATCGTCAACAAGTTTTTTGACGTTTTTTACCTGAAAGGGTTTGTTTGAATGGTGAATAACCATAATGGTGAATTGTTGGTCGTTTTGTGCTGTTGCTTTACCCGATCCTGCGGATAAGACCGAACTGCGGGGGATATAAGGAGAAACTGACCGTGCCATCATGGCTAAGCTGCGCTCCGGTCCGCTGACGGGACTGCAGTAAATCACCGGACGGTGCCCATAAAAAAGGCCGCGAAAACGCGGCCCGATAAACAGGGGAATAATAAATCAGTAGGCTGACTGGTGGACGCCTACGGCACGTCCTGACGGGTCATCCATGGTTTTGAAAGCGTCGTCCCATTCAATGGCTTTCGCCGAGGAGCAGGCGACCGAAGGACCGCCAGGCACACATTCTGCGGCCGTCGCAACAGGGAACAACTCTTCAAATATCTCACGGTACAAAAAGGCTTCTTTCGACGCGGGTGTATTGTACGGGAAACGGAAGTGCGCCATCTCAAGTTGCTGATCAGTGATCTGGCTGGCCGCGACTGCTTTCAGTGTATCGATCCAGCTATAGCCGACACCATCAGAAAACTGCTCTTTCTGACGCCATGCCACGCTTTCCGGCAGATAGGAAGAGAAGCATTCACGCAGAATGTGTTTTTCCATTTTTCCGTTACTGCCACACATTTTATCTGCCGGGTTAATACGCATGGCCACATCGAGGAATTTTTTATCCAGAAAAGGCACACGGGCTTCTACTCCCCATGCGGACATGGCTTTGTTCGCTCTGGCGCAATCGTACATATGCAGTGCTGCCAGTTTACGGACGTTTTCCTCGTGGAATTCTCGGGCATCAGGCGCTTTGTGGAAATACAGATAACCACCAAACACTTCGTCCGCACCTTCACCTGACAGCACCATTTTAATGCCCATCGCTTTGATCTTACGCGACATCAGGTACATCGGGGTGGATGCCCTGATGGTGGTAACATCGTAAGTTTCGATGTGATAAATCACATCACGGATAGCATCCAGCCCTTCCTGCTCGGTGAAGTGAATTTCATGGTGTACAGTCCCCAGCGAATCAGCCACTTCTTTGGCTGCTTTCAGGTCCGGTGCGCCTTTCAGGCCAACGGCGAAAGAGTGCAGCTGAGGCCACCAGGCATCACTTTTATCCTGATCTTCAATACGTCTGGCCGCAAAACGCTTGGTAACAGCCGAAATAATCGACGAATCCAGGCCGCCTGATAATAAGACTCCGTAAGGTACATCTGACATCAGATGGCTTTTCACTGACTCTTCCAGCGCTTCTTTCAGTGCAGCCGCATCAGTCTTGTTATTAGCAACATTGTCATATTCCATCCAGTCACGCTGGTAGTACTGACGAATTTCTCCGTCGGTGCTGGACATATAGCTTCCCGGCGGGAATTCGCTGATAGTACGACACACCGGTACCAGTGCTTTCATCTCAGAGGCAGCAAACAGGTTACCGTGCTCATCATAACCAATATACAGCGGGATAATCCCGATATGATCGCGGCCGATCAGCCAGCTGTTTTTTTCTTTATCGTAAAGAATGAAGGCAAACATCCCCTGTAAATCGTCGAGGAAATCGATACCTTTTTCCTGATACAGGGCCAGAATAACTTCACAGTCTGAGTCTGTCTGGAACTGATAGCGGTCACTCAGTTCTGCACGCAGTGCGCGATGGTTATAGATTTCGCCGTTGACCGCCAGAACGTGGGTACCGGCTGCGTTGTACAGTGGTTGTGCTCCGTTATTGACGTCAACAATTGATAAGCGTTCATGGGCCAGAATCGCATTATCATCAGCATAAATACCTGACCAGTCCGGGCCACGGTGACGCATCAGACGCGAAAGTTCCAGCGCTTTTTTACGCAATTCAACGGGATCCGTTTTCAGATCCAGAACCCCAAAAATCGAACACATAAGCTACTCCTGAGTGCATAGACGGTAATATTGTCAGAATAAATAATAGTGATTAACAGCTGCCTGTCCGGGCGCGATATATAAGAAAATGCGCTATTACACCGGAGGTTGGCAAGTCATTTAATTCTGAAATTGGAAATAGTGGTTTGCAGGGCTGTAATATTAAAAAATATTCAGTTTTTGTGGGTGTTTTTTGAATTTAATTTAAAGAAACTGCCTTTCCGTCTGTTTTTTATACTCTGCTCGCCCGACAAGGAATGAGCGGGTTCGGGTATATTAATCGTGCCGGAAGCGGATACCCTGAAGATATCTTTAACCGGCACCGGGTGTGTTATCAGAAAATACTCTGGTTCAGAACAGGTCTATATCAGCGACTGATGGATAAATCCAGTCCGGCCTGAAGGGTAACTGACTGACATCTTCCGCCTGTGATACACCCGATAACACCAGAACCGTTTTTAAACCGGCCTGGAATCCGGCCAGAATATCGGTTCGCAGATTATCGCCGATAATTACCGTGTCTTCGGAATGGGCATGCATTTTGTTAAGAGCTGCCCGCATAATATAGGGGCTGGGTTTACCGACCACGAACGGACTACGCCCTGAAATTCGCTCAATACCGGCACATAACGCACCGCACGCCGGGACAAAACCACGCCCGTGAGAGTCAGGGTTGGTCGCAATAAAGCGTGCACCGTTGACGATAAAGAATGCCGCTTTATGCATCATTTCCCAGTTAAAAGACCGGGTCTCTCCGACAATCACAAAGTCGGGGTTGATATCAGTAATCGTAAATCCGGCTTTGTACAATTCATGAATAAGTGCGCCTTCGCCAATGACATAGGCTTTTTTCCCTTCCTGGCGGCGTAAAAAATCTGCGGTGGCCATGGCCGAGGTATAGAAAGCAGATTCGGGCAGGGTAATACCAGCAGAAGAGAAACGGTTAGCAAGATCCTGCTCTGTCTGTGACGGATAATTGGTCAGTACCACCAGCGGAATTTCTTTTTCCAGTAAACCGTGCAGAAATTCTTTAGCACCCTCAACGGCCGTATTATCATGCATTAAAACGCCGTCAATATCGCAAATCACATTCTTAATCGTCATTCATTACCATCCGCAAGTAGAGTTGCAAAATTACGTTATTATTCTTCCAGTAAATGCTGCAGCAGGATGCCGTTCAGCATCGCACGTTTGGCCAGCGCGAAAGCACCAATAGCAGAGCGGTTATCCAGTTGTGAACGTACCACCGGCAGGTTCTGACGAAAATCATTCAGTGCCTGATTATCAATACAGCTGCGGATCACCGGGAAGAGTATCTCTTCTGCGGCGGTGATCTCTCCTGCCAGTACAACTTTTTGTGGGTTAAACAGATTAATGGCCATCGCCAGCGCTTTACCCAGATGGATGCCCACGTCGGTGATCAGCGCCCGGGCCATGGTATCACCCTCACAGGCGGCCCGGCAGATATCGGCGATGCCGGTGGCTGACGGGTGCAGCGTACCGGGATAGCCTTCTGCTATTAGTTTCTGTGCTTTTTCTGTAATTGCATTGTTCGAGGCAATCGTTTCCAGACAGCCAAAGTTACCGCAGTAACAACGCTCACCTAAAGGATCAACCTGTATATGGCCAATTTCCCCGACGTTTCCATTACTGCCGAGAAAAATATTACCGTTCACAATAATTCCGGCACCGGTTCCACGGTGAATACGCACCAGTAAGGAATCTGCGCAATCACGGGTAGCGCCAAAATAGTGTTCGGCCAGGGCCAGGCTGCGAATATCGTGGCCGACGAAGCTGGCAATATTAAAACGGGCGGTCAGATTTTTCACCAGTGGCCAGTGAGTTTTACCAATATGTGGCATAAAGCGCACTACACCGCGTTCCGGATCGACCAGGCCCGGCAAAATAACGGCGATGGCAATGATTTCTTTCAGTACCCTGTGCTGTTGCTGCATAAAGCTATCGATAGCTGAAAATAATGCAGCTTCGACGGCATCCTGTTCGCTGTATGGAACAGGGTAGTGTTGTTCGGCCAGTAATTCGCCACCTAAGTCAAACAGTGCCAGGGTAGCATCCTGGCGGCCCAGACGTACTGCAATGGTATGGAAACCGTGGTTTTCGGTCACAATAGAAATTGCCCGTCGTCCGCCGGTGGATGCCTGCTGCTCGACTTCTTTAATCAGTCCGCGCTCAATCAGCTGGCGGGTAATTTTGGTAACGCTGGCGGGGGCAAGCTGGCTGATTTCTGCAATCTGTATCCGGGATATAGGTCCCTCCTGATCAATCAGGCGATATACTGCTGCGCTGTTTAATTGCTTAACAAGATCAATATTACCAATTTGCGTCTGTCTGCCAGTGCCCATTAAATACTTACCTGCTGAAAACCACGTCACCATTAACGATAGTTTTTAATATTGTAAAGTCACGAGAAAAAACAGTCAGGTTGGCTACTTTGCCTTGCTGAATCGACCCCAGCTGTTCCTCTGCGCCCATAGCCCTGGCCGGATAGAGAGTTGCCATGCGCAGGGTTTCCTCCAGAGAGAATCCTGCATGTTCAACACAATTACGCACGGCTTCAATCATGGTCAGTGAAGAACCACTTAGCGTACCCTGCTCATCCACACACAAGCCGTTGCGATAGTATATTGTTTTACCGGCAAAAATGAACTGTTCAATATCGGCCCCGGCCGGGGCAGTGGCATCGGTGACCAGCATCAGCTTGTCACCTTTGATGGCTTTGGCATTACGAATATTGGCATAATGAACATGCAGGCCATCCGCGATAACACCACAGTAGACCTGCGGGGAGTCAAAGATCGCCCCTGTTAATCCCGGTTCACGGCCGGCGGCTGCGGTCATCGCATTATACAGGTGAGTCGCGCTGGTAATGCCGGCATCGAAGCCCTCGATGGCCCTGGCATAAGTGGCATTAGAATGGCCCGCTGAAACGATAATACCTGCTTTACGTAAGGCGCGGATGTCTTCTGCGCTCACATTTTCCGGTGCCAGAGTGATCTGACTAACGGCATCAGCATTATCACAAAGAAATTTTAATAATTCTGCAGTTACGGGGCGGATTAAGTCCGGATTGTGGGTCCCTTTTTTAATTTTATTCAACCAGGGGCCTTCAATATGCAGCCCCAGCGCCTGGTGTTTATGTTGCGTCAGCCATTGCTGCATGGTCTTAACAGCTTTAATGATCATCTCGTCGGTACTGGTTATCAGAGTCGGCAGAAAACTGGTGCAGCCGGATTTTTCGTTGGCCCGTTGCATGATCGCCAGTGTGTCGATACTCAGAGCGGATAACTCATCGTTAAACTGTACACCGCCACAGCCATTCAATTGCAGGTCAATAAAGCCGGGAGAGATGATTGCCCCTGACACGTCATGGCGGGGGGTATTTTCCGGTAACTGACGGGCAGGGCAGAGTTGTGCAATCCGTCCGTCTTTGATCAGAACCGCATGATCATCAAGTACCTGATATCCCGTATAAATCCGGCCATTCACTAAAGCGTACATTTGAGGTTCTCCGTCAGATAATAAAGCGGCCCGTCACACCGGGCGGGGATCCGTTATCTGCATTACTTGCTGAGTTAAATATCTTTTATATTATCAGCTTCCATTTCACGGAAGTACTTTACGGTTTTTACTTTCAGTTCACCGGTGGCAGGTTCGTCACAGACGATAATGGATTTAGCGTGTAATTGCAGGCAACTGATGGTCCAGAGGTGATTAACATTGCCTTCCACTGCAGCCTGCAGTGCCAGTGACTTTACCTGTCCGTTCACCAGAATCATGATTTCTTCAGCATCCAGCAGTGTTCCGACACCAACGGTCAGCGCATGTTTTGGCACCTGACTGACATCACCGCCAAAAAAACGTGAATTAGCAAGACGGGTTTCCTGAGTCAGGGTTTTAATACGTGTCCGGGATGCCAGTGAGGATGCCGGTTCATTAAAAGCGATATGGCCGTCATTACCCACACCGCCCATAAACAGGTGAACTTTACCGTACTGGCGGATTTTATTTTCATAGCGCTGACATTCGGCATCAACATCACTGGCATTACCGTCCAGCAGATTAATGTTGTCGGCCGGAATATCAATATGGTCAAAGAAATTCCGGTGCATAAACGTATGATAGCTTTCCGGATGCTGTCTGGGTAAACCGACATATTCGTCCATATTAAAGGTCACAACGTGCTTAAAGCTGACCTCACCATTTTGGTGCATCCGGATCAAATGCTGGTAGGTTTGCCGGGGCGTGCTTCCGGTGGGTAAGCCGAGAATAAAAGGACGGTCGGCATTCGGAGCGAAGGCATTAATGCGTTGGGTGATATGCCTGGCTGCCCAGCATGCAACTTCGGCTGAGGTTTCCAGCGGGATGAGTCTCATACATTACCTCAATTCAGTAAACAAATCAGTTAACGGTGAGAGAGTGCCGGTTGTTGCGGATTAAGGGCCGACACAATAACACTCTGGCAGGGATGCTGTATCGATAATTAAAATCATAAAATAAGTAGTGAGTTATTACCAGTGGCATCTATCTTGCAATGTAATTTTTGTTGATTTTAATCACGATAAAACGGGAATTAATTTGCGAAGCGAATTAAAAACTACATACACTCAATCGCAGAGAGTTTTGGTGCTGGCACTGTCTGAATGACTTACGATGTAAGGTTCGGCAGGCATAGGCGTTGAACAGCCTGTTTCAGAGGGGAGATTAGTGAATATAATCGGTTATTTACAGAAAGTCGGGCGTGCACTGATGGTGCCGGTTGCAACCTTACCCGCTGCCGCCATTCTGATGGGGGTAGGTTACTGGCTGGATCCGGATGCCTGGGGGGCAGGAAATGCGTTAGCTGCCCTGCTGATTAAATCCGGGTCGGCAATTATTGATAATATGTCAGTGTTATTTGCTATCGGGGTAGCCTATGGTTTATCGAAAGACAAAGATGGCTCTGCCGCATTAACCGGGTTTGTCGGCTTCCTGGTGGTGACGACGCTGTGTTCACCGGCCGCCGTCTCAATGATACAAAAGATCCCTGTTGACCAGGTTCCTGCGGCTTTCGGAAAAATTAATAATCAGTTTGTCGGTATACTGGTCGGGATCCTTTCAGCAGAAGTCTATAACCGTTTCAGCCATGTGGAATTACCCAAAGCGCTGTCTTTTTTCAGTGGCCGACGGCTGGTGCCGATCCTGGTATCGTTTCTGATGATTGTGGTGGCCTTTTTACTGATGTATATCTGGCCGGTGATCTTTGGTGTGCTGGTCTCTTTTGGCGAACATATCCAGAAACTGGGGGCGGCAGGCGCAGGGATCTATGCCTTTTTTAACCGTTTACTGATTCCGGTCGGTTTGCACCATGCGCTGAATTCTGTGTTCTGGTTTGATGTGGCCGGTATTAACGATATCCCTAAATTTCTCGGCGGCGCTGAATCTATTGCCAACGGAACCGGCATTGTCGGTATTACCGGGCGTTATCAGGCGGGTTTCTTTCCGGTGATGATGTTTGGTTTACCCGGTGCTGCGCTGGCTATCTGGCAGTGTGCTCGCCCGGAAAACCGTGCCAAAGTCGGCAGTATTATGCTGGCCGCGGCTTTCGCTGCATTTTTCACCGGTATTACCGAACCTCTTGAATTTTCATTTATGTTTGTTGCCCCGGTGCTGTATCTGATACATGCCGTGCTGACCGGTATTTCGGTCTTTATTGCTGCATCTATGCACTGGATTGCCGGATTCGGTTTCAGTGCCGGACTGGTGGACCTGGTCTTGTCGACCCGTAATCCGCTGGCGACACACTGGTATATGTTGATCCCTCAGGGACTGGTGTTCTTTGTTATCTACTACGTTGTTTTCCGGTTCACTATTCTGAAATTTAATCTGAAAACACCGGGCCGTGAACTGGCGGTCAGTGGTGATGAATCAGATGGTTATGATGAAGATATTGAGCCTGCTGACAGTAAAGAATCAGCCACGGAGACTCTGGCAAGGCGTTATATTGGTGCTGTCGGAGGTTCAGATAACCTGACGGCTATTGATGCCTGCATTACACGCCTGCGTCTTAATGTGGCCGACGCTGAGCGGGTGAATGATTCGCTGGCCAAAAAACTGGGGGCGGCCGGGGTGATCCGTCTGAATAAACAAAGTGTCCAGATTGTGGTCGGAACCCAGGCCGAAAGCATCGCCAGGGCAATGAAAACGGTACTGGAAAAAGGGCCGGTACCGGCGGCAGGTACTCCGGAGCCTGCAGCCCGCAAAGCAGCAGAAAACACACCGCAACAGGCCACCCGTAACAGCACTCAGCCAGTTGTTGCGACTCTGGTGGCACCGGTCAGCGGTAAAGTTGTGGCGATTGAAGACGTTCCCGATGAGGCATTTGCTTCTAAGGCGGTCGGCGATGGTCTGGCAATCCTGCCATCAGGCAGTACGGTGGTCTCTCCGCTCAGTGGCACAGTCGTCAAAATATTTGCCACGCACCATGCCTTCTGTCTGGAGTCAGAGTGCGGTGCGGAAGTTGTGGTACATATGGGGCTGGATACGGTGGCACTGGAAGGAAACGGCTTCCGTTGTCTGATCACGGAAGGTGACAGCGTGGTTGCCGGGCAGCCGATACTGGAAATGGATCTCGATTACCTGAATAGCCATGCGCGGTCGATGATAAGCCCTGTGGTTATCAGTAATATTGATGATTACAGCGGGCTGACCCTGCTGGCCGGTGAGACAGTAGTAGCAGGAGAAACGGAGATTTATCAGATAAAAGGCTGATTTTTCCCGGACGATCATCAGGCAGGAAGTCATTCCTGCCTTTTTTATCTTTGTTTATCAACTAACGGTTGTTTCCCGGTGTCGCTTTGTGGATCATATCCGGTAACTTTATGGGTAATCACCCTGATCTACGTACTGAGGAAATTGAGATGAGTGAGGCTGAAGCCCGCCCAACGAACTTTATTCGCCAGATTATTGATGAAGATCTGGCGAGCGGTAAGCACAACACGGTGCATACCCGTTTTCCACCCGAACCTAACGGCTACCTGCACATTGGGCATGCGAAATCTATCTGCCTGAACTTTGGTATTGCACAGGACTATCAGGGGCAATGTAATTTACGCTTTGATGACACCAACCCGGTCAAAGAAGACGTGGAGTTTGTCGAGTCGATTAAACGTGATGTGCAATGGCTGGGATATCAGTGGGATGGTCAGATCCACTATTCTTCAGACTATTTTGAACAGTTGTATCAGTACGCGATGGAACTGATTCAGAAAGGCCTGGCTTACGTGGATGAGCTTTCTCCGGAACAAATCCGTGAATACCGTGGTTCACTGACATCAGCGGGTAAAAACAGTCCTTACCGTGACCGCAGCCCGGCAGAAAACCAGGCATTATTTGAGAAAATGCGCAACGGTGAGTTTGCTGAGGGGAGGGCCTGCCTGCGCGCTAAAATCGATATGGCATCCAGTTTTATGGTCATGCGTGACCCGGTGCTGTACCGGATTAAATTTGCTGAGCATCACCAGACCGGTAATGCATGGTGCATTTATCCGATGTATGACTTTACTCACTGTATTTCCGATGCGCTGGAAGGGATTACCCATTCACTCTGTACTCTGGAGTTCCAGGATAACCGCCGGTTGTATGACTGGGTACTGGACAATATTTCGATTGAAAGTCACCCGCGTCAGTACGAATTTTCCCGCCTGAATCTCGAATATGCGGTGATGTCGAAACGTAAACTGACACAGCTGGTGGCCGAAAATATTGTGGAAGGCTGGGACGACCCGCGCATGCTGACTGTTTCAGGCCTGCGTCGTCGGGGTTACACCGCGGCTTCTGTACGTGAGTTTTGCCGTCGTATCGGGGTAACCAAACAGGACAATATTGTTGAAATGGCCTCGCTGGAGTCCTGTATTCGTGATGATTTAAATGAAAATGCACCGCGGGCGATGGCGGTCCTTGACCCGGTTCGTGTCGTGTTGGAAAACCTGGCGGAAGGTCACACGGAAGTGTTATCGATGCCTAATCATCCGAACCGCCCGGAGATGGGAAGCCGTGAAGTGGTGTTTAGCCGTGAGGTTTGGATTGACCGTGCTGATTTCCGTGAAGAAGCCAACAAACATTATAAACGTCTGGTGACAGGTAAAGAGGTTCGTCTGCGCAATGCCTATGTGATAAAAGCTGAGCGGGTGGAAAAAGACGAGGCGGGTAATATCACGACTATTTATTGCCAGTGCGATACGGAGACGCTGAGCAAAGATCCTGCCGACGGACGTAAAGTTAAAGGTGTGATCCACTGGGTATCGGTAACCGCCGGTGTGCCTGCTGAATTCCGTTTGTATGATCGCCTGTTCAGTGTCGCTAATCCCGGAGCAGAAGACGATTTCCTGTCAACGATTAACCCTGAATCGCTGGAAATTCGCCATGGCTATGCGGAACAGAGCCTGCAAAATGCAGTCGCTTCTTTCTCGTATCAGTTTGAGCGGGAAGGTTATTTCTGTGCTGATACTGTGTATTCCTGTCCTGAAAAGCTGGTTTTTAACCGCACCGTCGGACTTCGGGATACCTGGGCTAAAGCCGGTTCCTGAATCGGCTGACTGAAATAACGGGAAAAACGCCACGTTTGTGGCGTTTTTTTTTGGATTGAAATAACCTATTATTATTTTAACGCTCTTACCATTATTGCTTATTTCCGATAATTATATCTTCCTGATTTTTATTATTTTTAACATTTATTCTTTTTGTGAACTTTATCATGCATTTGATATTTCACGCGGAAATAGCTTGATAATTCGCGTCACGAAAAATATTCTGAAGCCGATGAATAACGTTGTGCAGGGAAGATATGCTGTTATCACTGTAATTATTTAATCATTTTACTGTTGAATATTACTATCGGGAAGGATCCGCGATATGTCTGAGTATACCCGTAACTATAAAGTATTAACTCTGTCGTTACTGATGACAGGCAGTTATTTCGTTTTATCACCGGAGGTGAATGGGGCAGGTTTTATTGATGACAGTCAGCTGAATGGTAATGTTTATTATTGGCAGCGGGAGAGAGACCGTAAGGATATTGCTTCTGGAAAATATAAAACAAATCTTGCGCATGGTACATGGAACGGTAATCTGGACTTCTCTTCGGGTTATGCGGCGGATATCATCGGTATTGATGTTGCAGCCTTCACTGCGATAGAAATGACGGAGTCCGGTGACAGCAGCCATCCGAACGAAATTGCTTTTTCATCGAGTAATAAAGCCTATTCTGAAGACTGGAGCGGTGATAAAAGCGGGATTAGTTTATATAAAGCCGCATTAAAAATGAAATACGGTCCCTTTAAATTACGTGCCGGATATATTCAGCCAGAAGGCCAGACATTACTGGCACCACACTGGAGTCTGTTACCGGGTACCTATCAGGGCGCAGAGGCTGAAGCTGCTTTCGATTATGCAGACTACGGAGCTCTCAAATTTTCTTATATGTGGACCAACCGCTATAAGTCACCGTGGCATATCGAAATGGACCGTTTTTACAAAAATGATCGCCGTTCCAGAGTCGCATACCTGCACTCACTGGGGGCTAAGTATGATTTCAAAAATGGTTTGTTACTGGAAGCCGCTTATGGTGAAGCCAGAAATTATATCAGTCAGTATTTTTTGAAAACCAGCTATAGCGTTGACCTTGCCGGTTCGCCGTTACACAGCAGTTATCAGTTTTATGGTTCCCGGAATAAATCTCAGCAACAAGGGGCGAACCAGGTGTATGACGGAATGGCGTGGCTACAGGCTGTAACCTTTGGTTATCGTGTCGGTCAGGTCGATTTACGTCTGGAAGCCACCAGTGTAAAAGCCGCAGGCAGGCAGGGATATTTTCTGCAACGCATGACCCAGACCTATTCCTCGTCTAATGGCCGGCTGGATGTGTGGTGGGATAACCGTTCTGACTTTAACGCCAACGGTGAAAAAGCAGTATTCCTTAGTGCGATGTATGACCTCAGCCGCTGGCAACTTCCGGGCTGGGCGGTAGGCGCATCGGTTGCTTATGGCTGGAATGCGAAGCCGTCCTCTGTCAATGAGGCTGCAGATAGCTGGTATTTCTCCGGGAATAAAATAAAGGAATCCTCCTGGAGTCTGGATGGGATTTATACCGTACAGCAGGGGCGTGCTAAAGGAACATTATTTAAATTGCACTTTACACAATACAGCAATCACTCTGATATACCCAGCTATTCCGGGGGTTACGGAAATATGTTTCAGGATGAGCGTGATGTGAAATTTATCATGATGGTACCTTTTAATATTATTTAATTCCCGTAAAAGGACGGATTATGAAGTATTTACTGTACTTTTTTATCGTATCTGGCCTGGCCGGGTGTCAGGCATCAATAAAAAAACCACTTAATAATAATATGGAAACTGTCAGTCCGCGTGATTATCAGGCCTGTATTAATACCCTGAAAAGCGGTGATGATGAAGACTCTGTTATTCGTTGCCAGCGTATTACTAATGAAATAAGAAAAAATTAATTAAATTAACATAATGAATTAAGGACGACTCATGAAATATACCCGAAAACATGTGTTAGCCGGTATAGTCAGTGCTTTGCTGTTATGCAGTACGGCTACCGCCAGTCAGATGACTATCGATAAAATAAGTCAGTTTGGTGTGAAGTTTTCAGTACAGGATAATCTGGCCGCGACCAATGGTATTGACTGTGCCGCCCTGGGCGGCGACTGGGGATCCTGTTACCGTGCCTCTATCACACTGACTAATCCCGGAGAAGCGCTGAATGACAAAGACTGGGCCATTTATTTCTCCAGTATTCGACAGATTCTGTCCGTCGGGAATGATCAGTTTAAAATCACGCATCTGGTGGGGGATTTACACAAGATAGAACCCACGGATAAATTTCGTGGCTTTCCGGCCAGGCAGTCAGTGGTTTTGCCATTGATCAATGAATACTGGCAGGTTTCTGTCAGTGATGTATTGCCGCGCTGGTATGTCACTTCTGGCGGAGCAACCCCGAAGGTGATCCGTGTCACGGATACTGAAGATCTGCAGCAGATCACCGACATCCCGTCGGGCCAGTGGCGTCGCAGCCCGACCGATGCCAATATCCTGATGACTGCAGAAAATCGTTACCTGAAAAATAAGTCTGTCCGGTTAATCAGCCGCCAGCAACTGCGTGGTCAGATTATCCCCACCCCGCAACAAGTGGATATACGGCAGGGAAATGTCAGCCTGAAACAAGGGGTTGTACTTAGTCTCGGGGCATTACCGACAGACAGTGCGCAGGTGATTCACCGGGCATTTGAAGCGGCGGGGGTCCGGACCGGTGAAGGGTATCCGGTGAGCACCCGCATTGTCCCCGCTGATTTTACCGGTGAGGCAATAAAACAAGGGGCATACCGGCTGGATGTTTCGGCAGATAAAACCGTGATTACCGGTTACGATCCGCAAGGCGTATTTTATGGCCTTCAGTCATTATTGCAATTAATCCCGCCGCAGGGTGACCCGCTGATACCGGAAATTCGCATACAGGATGCGCCGCGCTTTGCTTATCGTGGAATATTTATTGATGTCGCCAGGAACTTTCATTCTAAAGCCGCGATCCTGCGGACTCTGGCTCAAATGTCTGCCTATAAACTCAATACTCTGCATCTGCATCTGAGTGACGATGAAGGCTGGCGACTGGAAATCCCCGGTTTACCTGAGCTGACGCAGGTCGGGGCCAGCCGTTGCCATGACCTCAGTGAAACCCGCTGTTTGCTACCGCAACTCGGCTCCGGCCCGGATACCGGTACCAATGGCAGCGGATTCTTCAGCCGTGAAGATTACCTGGAAATACTGAGATATGCGAAAGCCAGACAAATAACGGTGATCCCTGAAATCGATATGCCAGCCCATGCCCGGGCGGCAGTGATTTCGATGGAAGCCCGTTATAAAAAACTGATGGCGGAAGGTAAAACCAGAGAGGCGAATGAATATCGTCTTCAGGATGCCGGGGATAACTCGCAGGTGACCACAGTACAGTTTTATGATCGTACCAGTTTTGTTAATCCCTGCCTGCCTTCTTCGCGGCGTTTTACTGATAAAGTCATGTCGGAAATTATCAGTATGCATAAAGACGCCGGGCAACCGTTACAGCGCTGGCATTTCGGGGGGGATGAAGCCAAAAATATCTATCTCGGGGCCGGATATACGGATAAGACTAATCCTGAACCGGGTAAAGGTCAGCGGGATATGCGGTTGCAGGATCATCCGTGGCAGAAATCAGCAAGTTGCAATAAATTACTGCAATCCGGTGCCGTTGCGGATCTCACCCATTTACCTGGCTGGTTTGCATTGCAGGTCAGCCAGCTGGCCAAATCTCACGGGCTGAAGGGTATTCAGGCCTGGCAGGACGGACTGAAAGAAATCAGTGATAACCGTCAGTTTAGTACCAGAGATAATCTGGTGAATTTCTGGGATACCCTCTATTGGGGGGGCGTCAGTTCAGTCAATGACTGGGCGAATAAAGGTTATCGGGTGATTGTATCTAATCCTGATTATCTTTATCTGGATATGCCCTATGAAGTGAATCCTCAGGAACCCGGCTATTACTGGGCAACCCGTTTCACTGATGAGCGGAAGATCTTCAGTTTCGCGCCGGATAACCTGCCACAAAATGCAGAAACATCTACGGACCGTGATGGTAACAGCTTTGCGGCCAATTCTGCCGGTCACTGGCCGGGGGCTTATGGTATGTCAGCACAGGTCTGGAGTGAAATAGTGCGTACCGATCAGCAGATGGAGTACCGGTTATATCCACGGTTATTTTCCGTGGCAGAGCGGGCCTGGCATAAAGCTGACTGGGAATTACCGTATAAACAGGACCAGTATTTTGAAAAAGGGAAAACACAGCATGTCGATCAGCAACGGCTGGATAATGACTGGCAGCGCTTTGCTAATCTTTTGGGGCAGTCAGCCCTGATACGGCTGGATACGGCCGGTATAAATTACCGTATACCTGTGCCCGGCGCGGTGATCATCAACGGCACTCTGCAGGCTAACACTGCTTTACCCGGGGTCGCTATTGAATATTCCGTCGATGGTGGTCAGCAATGGCTACCGTATAACAGTCTGAAAGCTCCTGCGGTGGCCGGTAACGTACTGGTCAGATCCGTCAGCCCTGACGGTAAACGCTTTAGTCCTTCAGTAGCTCCGGTGGCCGGATAACAGAGGGAAGGGCAGATAAAAAAACCCGCAATTTGCGGGTTTTTTATCTGTAAGACTATGACGGTAAACATCCGTCATCAGATAACAGTTACAACCTGAACAGGGCCGGGTTATTTATCGTTATGTAATGAATCATCTTCGCGGCAGTCACCTTCTGTACAGTGACCATACAGATAAAGACTATGGTTAGTTAGCTTAATACCAAACCGGGTTGCGATTTCACGCTGGCGTTGTTCAATTGACTCATCACTGAACTCAATCACTCTGCCGCAATCCAGGCAGATCAGGTGGTCATGATGTTGCTGCTGAGTCAATTCAAAAACTGACTTACCGCCTTCGAAGTTGTGACGGGTAACGATGCCCGCATCATCAAACTGGTTAAGCACACGGTAAACGGTGGCCAGACCAATTTCTTCACCCATATCGATCAGGCGTTTATACAAGTCTTCCGCACTGACATGGTGGCATTCTGGTTCCTGAAGCACTTCCAGAATTTTCAGTCTTGGAAGGGTAACTTTCAGGCCAGCCTTCTTCAATGCGGAGTTGTTGTCAGTCATGCAGTTTATGTCCTGTTACTTTTGAAAAATGACTTTGGCAAGAAGCCCTGAAGTTTGTTAGATAATGACCTTATAATTGTTAGTCCATTATAGGACTGATACACCAAAATTGAAACTACAGACCTGAAAACAACGCACCAATAACACTTCAATAAAGTGTTTTACTGTGCTCAGGTCCGGTGCATCAACTCTGTCAGGGTCTGACCCTGACATCTCTTATAAGCCGGGCGCTGCCGAAAAGAAGAGTGCGGGTTCTTCTGGTCATGTTAGTCGTTCCCGCAAGTGTCTGAAGTAAACAGTATCACAACTGATACTAAAACCCCTATTAAGCTTCGAGGATTTCTTTCAGCTGCAGTTCGTCCGAAATCTGGTTTACCCACTGGCTGACACGCTCAGCAGTCAGCTCTGGCTGACGATCTTCGTCAATCGCCAGTCCGAGGAAGTGGTTGTCATCGGCAAGGCCTTTGGATGCTTCAAAATGGTAACCGGCAGTCGGCCAGTGGCCGACAATCACCGCGCCTTTTGGCTCGATAATGTCACGCAGGGTACCCAGTGCATCACAGAAATATTCGGCGTAGTCTTCCTGATCACCGCAACCAAACAGCGCAACCAGCTTACCGTTAAAATCAATTTCTTCGAGGGTCGGGAAGAAGTCATCCCAGTCGCATTGTGCTTCGCCATAGTACCAGGTCGGGATGCCCAGCAGCAGAATATCGAAAGCTTCCAAATCTTCTTTGGTACTCTTAGCGATATCGTGCACTTCAGCAACGTCTTTACCCAATTGTTTCTGGATCATTTTCGCGATGTTTTCTGTGTTGCCGGTATCGCTGCCAAAAAAGATGCCTACGATTGCCATGTGGGGATAACCTCTTGAATCTTCGAATCAGATAATTGTAATGTCACTACAGATGCGCAGATGATAACAGACCTGCGATGTGTGCGGAACTTGTAAACCGGTCAGATTTGTCCCTGAGTGCGTTTCCCTGAACTCAGTCCTGCTTTAGCTGTGCCAGAATAATTTGTTCAATAAGTTCACTGCGGCTCAGGTTACGTTCCGCAGCCAGCGCGTTCAGAGCATCGACGACTTCAGTGTTCATTTTGAGTTCAACCCGTTGTAAACCTCGGACTTTATCTCGTTTCAGTTGATTGCGCTTATTTATCCGCAATTGCTCATCCCGGGAAAGCAGACTGGTTTTGGGACGACCGGGCCGGCGTTCGTTGGCGAACAAATCGAGCGTGGTACGATCCGTATTTTCTTTTGCCATGATTTTTGAAACTGAACACCTGCTATGTATCAGATACACGCAGCTTATGATGAATGAATACCGTTATCATGTTAAAAGCACACGATAAAAATTTAGCGCGCAATCATACTCCAGTGCGATGAAGGACGCCAATGTTTAAACCATCTCAGCCCTGAGTTTTCTGCGGGCCGTATAAAAAACGCTGAACTGCGTTGAGCACTGCCACAGGTTTTTCCGCATGGACCCAGTGACCGGCACCGGCAATGATATGTGCTTTCGCACAGGGAAATTGTGCCAGTAACGGGGTACGGTACAGCGGGTCAAGGTAAGGTGATGCACCTCCGCCGATAAATAATGCCGGATGAGGCCAGCAAGGGCAGGTTTCCCAGCCAGCAATGGTGGTGTAGTTTTCCCATAAAGCCGGCACATTAAACAACCATTCTCCCTGATGAAAAGATTTAAGCAGAAAATTAATCACCATCTCATCCCTGAGTATGGGTCTCATCAGTTCCGCCGCCGCATCTCTTCGGGTGACCGCTGCCTGACTGACCGCCCGCAGTGCTGCGAAAATATCGTCATGGCGACGAATCTGATAATCGACCGGGGCAATATCAATCATCACCAGTCGTTTGATCCGTGCCGGTGCCAGTGCGGACATGGCCATGGCAATTTTTCCGCCCATCGAATGGCCGATAACATTCACCGTTCCGAGTTGCAGATGGTCGAGAGTATCGAGCATATCCCGGGCCATGGCGGCATAGGACATCTCTGCTGCCCGCGGAGAATGTCCGTGGTTTCGCACATCGACCTGAACCACCGGCGCGCGGGATTTCAGATGACGGGCCAATACCCCCAGGTTATCCAGGCTGCCAAACAACCCATGGATCAATAAGATCGGGGATAATTCTTCATCAAATTGTTCAGTTTGCAGACGGCTGTTTAAAATCATGGCAAAGTTCTTACGGTTGAAAGCCTGGCTTAGGGTATCATGGTTTAATCTTTCATGAACTCAGCAGAAAATGTTTAGGGTATTATCTGACTTTTAGCGGAATTGCTATTCAGCGCTTCCGGCTTCGCTGAGTTTAATTTTATAATCACCTGGTAAAATATCGGGCGCAGAATACCGGATATTTAGCGGCACAACTGCGCAGGAAGACATTTTACCCCAGTCATAACAGTACGGAATAAGATGAAAACGATTGAAATAGACGATGATCTTTATCGTTATATTGCCAGCCATACACACCATATTGGTGAAAGTGCCTCTGATATATTACGCAGAATGCTGAATGTATCCGGGCTGGCGGAATCCGCGGCTCAGGAAATACCGTCTGAGAAACGTGATACGCCGCTACTGGCAGAAACCCGAGCTGGCTCTCGCCCGCAGGATCGGGTCCGTACCGTACGTGAATTGCTGTTATCTGACGAATATGCGGAACAAAAACGTGCTGTTAACCGGTTTATGATGGTGTTATCCACCCTCTACCGGCTGGACCCGCGGGAATTTCAGGTAGCTACCACCACCATGCAGGGCCGCACCCGGGTGTATTTTGCCGGTGATGAACAAACATTGTTACAGAATGGTACGCATACCAAACCAAAACATATTCCCGGAACCCCGTATTGGGTGATTACTAATACGAATACCGGCCGCAAATGCAGCATGATTGAACATATTATGCAGTCGATGAAGTTCCCTCAGGAGCTTGCTGACAAAGTTTGCGGTACTATTTAATCCGAACTTAAGCGTTAGGGAGAAATGTCGATGGCCAATCACCCACGGGCAGGGCAACCTGCTCAGCAGAGTGATCTGATTAATGTTGCACAACTGACATCACAATATTATGTACTGAAACCGGATGTTTCTGACAGTGAACATGCCGTTAAATTCGGCACCTCCGGCCACCGTGGTAGTGCAGCACGTAACAGCTTCAATGAAACACATATCCTTGCTATCGCCCAGGCTATTGCCGAGGAACGCAAAAAAAATGGAATTACCGGGCCATGTTATGTAGGTAAAGATACTCATGCACTTTCAGAGCCAGCAATTCTTTCAGTACTGGAAGTGCTGACGGCGAATGGCGTTGAAGTGATTGTCCAGCAGGATAATGGCTATACACCGACACCGGCTATCTCTAACGCAATCCTCGAACATAATAAACGTGGCGCTTCGCTGGCTGACGGTATTGTCATAACGCCTTCTCATAATCCGCCTGAAGACGGGGGGATCAAATATAATCCGCCCAATGGCGGACCTGCGGATACCAATGTCACGAAAGTGGTTGAAGCACGTGCTAACCAGCTGATAAAAGATGAATTACGGGATATAAAACGTTACACCCCGGCACAGGCTGCCGCCAGCGGTCTGATTCATGAGCAGGATCTGGTACAGCCGTATATTGAAGGGCTGGCAGAGATTATTGATTTTGATGCCATCAGAAACGCTAATCTGACCATCGGTGTTGATCCGCTGGGCGGTTCAGGCATTGCCTACTGGCCACGTATTGCAGAACATTATCAGCTGAATATTACGCTGGTAAATGATGCTATCGATCAGACCTTCCGTTTTATGCATCTCGATAAAGATGGCGCAATCCGTATGGATTGTTCATCCGAATGTGCAATGGCGGGCTTACTGGCGCTGCGTGATAAGTTTGATTTAGCTTTTGCCAACGATCCGGACTATGACCGGCATGGTATCGTGACGCCAGCCGGATTAATGAATCCTAACCACTATCTGGCGGTCGCAATTAATTATCTGTTCCGTCACCGTAAACAATGGTCACCGGAAGTTGCTGTGGGTAAAACCCTGGTGTCCAGTGCCATGATTGACCGGGTAGTGCAGGATCTCGGTCGTAAACTGGTCGAAGTCCCGGTGGGTTTCAAATGGTTCGTGGATGGTCTGTTTGATGGCAGCCTTGGGTTCGGTGGAGAAGAGAGCGCCGGTGCTTCATTCCTGCGTTTTGATGGCACGCCATGGTCCACGGATAAAGACGGTATTATTATGTGCCTGCTGGCGGCAGAAATTACCGCTGTGACAGGACTTAATCCGCAACAGCACTATGATAACCTGGCGGAGAAATTTGGGTCGCCGAGTTATAACCGTCTGCAGGCTGCGGCCAGTACATCACAGAAGGCGGCGTTATCTAAGCTGTCTCCTGAAATGGTCAGCGCAGAGACACTGGCGGGCGATCCGATCATTGCCCGTCTGACTGACGCTCCGGGTAATGGTGCCTCTATCGGTGGTCTGAAAGTGATGACCGCGAACGGCTGGTTTGCTGCACGTCCGTCAGGGACCGAAGATGCTTACAAAATCTATTGTGAGAGTTTCCTCGGCGCAGAACATCGCGAGAAAATTGAAAAAGAAGCCGTACAGATTGTCAGCGAAGTGCTGAAAAATGCCTGACGGCTATCCATAGTAACAAAGGCGCTGATATCAGCGCCTTTTTTTATCCTGGCGGCCCGGAGTTTTGAGCCAGGCAGAAGCAATAACAGTGCCATCCCCCGCGCATCCCCGCCAGGCAAGAGGACCTTTACGTGGCGCGGGACGATATTGTAAACTTGTACAAAATTCTAACAAGGTACAAGTTTATGCCTCCTTTAGTCGTCGCTGGCCTGCTGGCCGGTTCTGATTATGCCCCGGTGACTGAGCACCTGCTGATGGCATTGCCCGCCGAATGGCAACTGCTACAGCTGCCGCTGACTGAGTTGTCCGGCATGCTTCAGGACTGTGATGTGGCCCGGAGCAATACGCAGCCCAAGGCTTATTACCCTGAATTACCGGTCAGCGGCATCATTGTCAGCCGCAATGTTACTGAGTCCGGTGATGCGCTATTTTCTCCGCAACATTTGCAACGGCAGCTGGTCGATATGCCGGTCTGCAGTGAGGACGGACTTCAGGATCCTGAACAACGGCGGCTGTTTATTCAGGCAGTCAGCGCCCGTGCCGAGTTCGATGCATTGTGTGAGTCGCGGCTCAGTGCGCATCAGCTGATTCAGTTCCATAGCCGGTATAAATCGTTGTTACTGGCACACTCACAGCCGTTATATCGTCAGCTGGGGCCGCTGGTGGCAGGGATATCTGAATGGTCGTCCCTGAAAGATTTTGCCGCAGAGTATCGCAGCAGGATGATGGCAATCATGTTATTACCTGACAGCCGTGCCAACCATACCAATGTCCTGATGCATATTCAGGGATATTTCAGGCCTTACCTGAGTAGCGCCCGGCGCCAGCACCTGACGGAAACTATTGAACACTATCGTTGCGGGTTACTCCCTCTTTCCGTACCGGTCACGGAATTACGTCAGTTACTGGCGGAATACCCTCATCCCTGGCTTGAATCGCAACGCTATCTGTTTCCTTATCTGCCTTCGGCGCGGAAATGTACTGAATTACAGGAGGATAAGTGAAAACACATATTGTCTGGCTGCGTGCAGATTTACGACTGCATGATAATCCTGCACTTTATGCCGCCTGCCAGGATCCTCAGGCAAGGGTCATTGCTCTGTATATTGCCACCCCGGGGCAATGGCAGCAGCATGATGTTTCTGGTCGTCAGCTGGAATTTATCCGCGACGGGCTGAAACTGCTGAGTGAAGAATTATCGGCACTCCGTATCCCGTTATTATATGCCTCTGCTGACAGTTTTACCGACAGTGTCTCCTGTCTGACAACGCTCTGTATAAAGCATCAGGCAACTCAGCTGTTTTATAATTACCAGTATGAACTCAATGAACAACGACGGGACCGGCTGGCAGAACAGCAGCTCTCCGCCAGCGGTATTATCTGTGAAGGATTTCATGACGGGACCCTGTTGCCGCCGGGCAGTGTGCTGACCGGTAAAGGGACAATGTACAATGTTTATACCCCGTTCAGTAAAGCCTTGCTGAAGGTGCTTAATACAGAGCTTCCCGAATGCTATCCGTCACCGGCAGTCAGAGAATACCCGGCTGATCTGGCCGGAGATGAGATTCCGTGCCTCAGCCCGGACAGCCAGCAATATGACCGGAAATTATTCCCGCCGGGCCACCGGGCTGCATTACAACGTTTACGCAGTTTCAGTCAGGATAAAATCCGGGATTACCACCGGCTGCGTGATTTTCCTGAGCAACCGGCAACCAGCGGGTTGTCCCCTTATCTGACGACCGGACAAATTTCCGCCCGTCAGTGTCTGCGACGTATTGTCCATGATCATCCCCGGGCGCTGTCCGGCGGCGATGAAGGCAGCTGGCTGAATGAAATTTTCTGGCGTGAATTTTATCGCCATTTACTGGTCGCGTATCCGCAATTATGCCGGCATCAGCCGTTTACGGACTGGACGCGAAATATCCGCTGGCAGCAGAATGATGTGCAGTTTACTGCCTGGCAACAGGGCAGCACCGGGTTTCCGATAGTGGATGCCGCGATGCGGCAATTACAGGAAACGGGCTGGATGCATAATCGCCTGAGAATGATCGTTGCCAGTTTTCTGGTAAAAGATTTGCTTATCGACTGGCGGCAAGGTGAACGCTATTTTATGTCACAACTACTTGATGGCGATCTGGCGGCGAATAATGGTGGCTGGCAGTGGGCAGCGTCGACGGGTACCGATGCTGCGCCTTATTTCCGTATTTTTAATCCGCGTTTACAGGGAGAACGTTTTGACCCGCAGGGCGATTTTATCCGCCGCTGGCTGCCTGAACTGGCGGGAATACCGGGAAAAGCTATCCATGACCCCCATGAGTGGGCAAAAAAGAACCGTGTAACGCTGGCTTATCCGTTACCGATTGTCGATCATAAGCAGGCACGGCAGACTACGCTGCAGGCATTCGAAACTGCCCGTAAAGGCGGAAATTCAGTACAGGAATAAGGTTATCCATGAAAAACACCATGCTTGAAGAATTAATTAATCAGCAGCTTAACAGCCAGAGCTTCAGCGATTATGCGCCGAATGGGATGCAGGTTGAAGGCCGTCAGCAGGTCCGTAAGGTGGTGACCGGAGTAACTGCCTGCCAGGCGCTGCTCGATGAAGCTGTGCGTTTACAAGCGGACGCATTAATTGTGCACCATGGCTATTTCTGGAAAAACGAATCGCCGCTGATTAAAGGGATGAAGCGTCAGCGACTACGGACGTTATTACTGAATGACATTAATCTGTATGGCTGGCATCTGCCATTAGATGCCCACCCTGAACTGGGTAATAACGCACAACTGGCAAAACTGCTGGGCATTATCCCTGAAGGTGAAATTGCCCCTTTAGTCCCTTGCGGGCGTCTGGCTGTTCCGATGGAAGGGGAAGCATTTGCTGAACTGATCGGCCAAAAACTGGGCCGTGCGCCGCTGCATTGTGCTGATAATGCTCCTCAGACGATCCGTACTCTGGCCTGGTGTACAGGTGGCGGACAGGGCTTTATTGATGACGCGGCAGAGTATGGGGTTGATGCCTTTATCAGCGGTGAAGTTTCCGAAAAGACTATCCATGTGGCCCGTGAGTGCGGTCTGCATTTCTTTGCTGCCGGCCATCATGCCACCGAGCGTGGCGGGGTTAAAGCCCTGGGAGAGTGGCTGACTGAAACCCACGGGCTGGACGTCACATTTGTTGATATTGATAACCCTGCCTGAGGTATCACACCCGCCCGGCTATGCGGCGGAAACGGCTAAAGGTTTCCGCCATATCTCATCTTATCCCCGTTTTTCACTGCTTTTTTCTGCATAACCTCCGTAAAAAAGGTGTGTTTTGTCAGAGATAAACAACCTTAAAAGCATCCCGGATATTAAAATTATTGACATAAATCCTCCGGTTGCGGATAAGGTTATTAACGGAATGACTCCCCGTTTATCCGGCAGCCGGTAATATAACGCGGGAGTTGTTGACAGGGGATAAGTGGAGGCAGGTTGTGCAGCAACTAAGATGTTACATGCTGGGTGAACAGGCGTTAGTTCTGGAGTTGTCGGCACCATTATTGCTGGACTCACAGCAAAAAATCCGCGGGTTAACCCGGCGGTTATCTGCGCTGGAACAGGTTCAGGAAGTGGTGCCTGGCATGAATAACCTGACGGTTATGCTCCGTGAGATTCCTGCTGATCCGCTGGCCGCCCTGCGACAGCTGCGCAGTTGGTGGGATGAAAGTGATGCCGATGAGTCGGTTTCCCGCACCATCGAGATTCCGGTGGTGTATGGGGGAGATGCCGGACCGGATCTTGCAGCGGTTGCCAGGCAATGTCAGCTGACGGCGTCGCAGGTCGTGGAACGGCACAGCGCGGTGCTATACACCGTTTATTGTATTGGTTTTCAGCCGGGGTTTCCTTATCTTGGCGGGCTGGACCCGGCGATCCATTGTCCGCGCCGTGCTGAGCCGCGGGTCTCTGTACCTGCGGGCAGTGTCGGCATTGGTGGCAGCCAGACCGGTATTTATCCGTTAGCTGCCCCGGGTGGCTGGCAGCTTATTGGCCGTACCCTGACGCCGTTGTTTTTAGCACAACGAACCCCTCCGGCACTGCTGGCGCCGGGCGACAGAGTACGTTTTGTTCCGCAAAAGGAGGGGCAATGTTAACTATTCTTCGTGCCGGTATGGCGACCTCTCTTCAGGATGCCGGCCGGCCCGGTTATCGGCAGTCAGGGATCAGCCTTGCCGGGGTTATGGATCATCCGGCAATGGAAACTGCCAATCTGCTGGCGGGTAACAGCCCTGACTGTGCTGTTTTAGAAATAACACTCGGTCAGTGCCAGTTTCGTTTTGAACGTGACAGCTGGTTCGCTCTTACGGGGGCAGGATGTGACGCTGATCTGGACGGTAAAACGGTCTGGACTGGCTGGCGGATCCCGGCGAAACGGGGGCAAATACTGACGTTAAGCAGGGCAACCCGGGGTGTGCGCAGCTATCTGGCCGTGGATGGCGGGTTCGATATTCCGCAGGTGATGGCGTCGTGCAGTACCGATTTGAAAGCGGGTTTTGGCGGCTGGCAGGGCAGGTATCTGCGTGACGGCGATATGTTACCGCTGAATCTGCCGACACATCACTTTTCCCGAAGTGTCGGTGTCAGACAATTATTGTGGGGTAACCGTATCCGGGTGTTGCCGGGGCCGGAATATCATGAGTTCAGCCGCGAGGCTCAGCAGGCATTCTGGCGTACCGGCTGGGTATTATCTCCCCAAAGTAACCGCATGGGATACCGTCTGCAGGGCCGGACGTTATCGCGGGATACATCACGTGAGTTGTTGTCTCATGCGGTGGTCCCGGGGACGGTGCAGGTCACCAATGGCGGACAACCGGTGGTACTGATGGCTGATGCCCAGACGACCGGAGGATATCCGCGTATCGGGGTTGTTATATCTGCAGATTTGTACCATCTTGCGCAGCTGAAGCCCGGTGAACCTGTTCACTTTATTCACTGTACATTAGAGCAAGCCAGGCAGGCGAAGCAACAGCAGCAGCATGCACTGGATATGATTAAATGGGGGCTTCTGGCGTCATGAAAATTGATTTAAATGCAGACCTGGGGGAAGGCGGTGATTATGACCAGCAATTACTGCAACTGGTGAGTTCCGCCAATATTGCTTGCGGTTTTCATGCCGGAGATGCACCGATGATGTTGCAGTCGGTACGCTGGGCAAAACAGTATCAGGTAAAGATTGGTGCGCACCCGTCTTTTCCTGATCGCCAAAACTTTGGCCGGACAGCCATGTCTTTACCTCCGGCAGAGATTTATGCCCAGCAGTTGTATCAGATCGGTGCGCTGCAGGCGATAGCCGCCAGCGAAGGTGTCGGGTTATTTCATGTGAAACCTCATGGCATGTTGTATAACCAGGCTGCGAATGATCGGCAACTGGCGGATGCCATTGCCCGCGCCGTGGTGGCGGCCGATCCTGCGCTGGTACTGGTCGGACTGGCAAACAGTGAGCTGATTGCCGCCGGCCGGCATTACGGGCTGACAACCCGTGAAGAAGTGTTTGCTGATCGTGGTTATACCGCATCCGGACGACTGGTGCCCCGCGGGCAGCCGGGGGATTTGCTGGCCGATGCTTCTCAGGCTATCGGGCAGACCCTGATGATGATTCAGCAAGGGCGTGTACAGGCTGTCAGTGGCGAATATGTTAACGTCAGCGCTGAGACGGTCTGCCTGCATGGTGATGGTGAACACGCGTTGGTATTCGCCCGCGAACTCAAAGACGCTTTCCGGCAACAGGATATCACTGTTTCCGCAGAATAGTGCCTGTCGGCAGGGATGCCCGATGCGGACAAGGATGTCTGCGGCAGCGGCGGAGAGTTATGTAATATTATGATTCATAATATTAACCTGACCAGGTTGACCCGCAGAGAATTCTGTCTGACCCTTAAAAGACCTACCCTGTAAAGGAGCATATCATGGCAGAACAACAAAATTTCCTGAGTGATCTTACCGGCTCTTTCTCCTCTCCCTGTAGTGAAAACCCGACGGTGGCTATGATGGAAGCGGTTTATCGCCACCAGGGCATTAATGCGCGTTATATTAACTGTGATGTCGGACAGCAACAGCTGGCAATGGCAGTGGCGGGTGCTAAAGCGATGGGCTGGCGCGGATTTAATTGTTCAATACCCAACAAACAAACCATTATTGATTATATTGATGAGCTGGGAACCTCAGCCAGGGTTATTGGTGCAGTCAATTGTGTGATTATCCGTGACGGTAAACTGACCGGCGAGAATACGGATGGCAAGGGATTTGTCGAGGCATTGAAAGAACACATTGACCCGCGTGGAAAAAAGCTGACATTACTGGGAGCCGGTGGCGCAGCCCGGGCGATTGCGGTTGAATCAGCGCTGGCAGGCGCCAGTGAGATTACGATTATTAACCGTGACCAGCAGAAAGGACAGGCGCTGGCTGAACTGATTACGCAGCATACCCCGGCCAGGGCCAGATTTGTACACTGGACAGCGGGTATCGCCATTGATGCCGGACAGGATATTGTGGTGAATGCGACGTCAGTCGGTCTGGATGATGCTGAAGCATTACCGGATATTGATATTGAGAGCCTGAAACCCACCCAGTTTGTCGCTGATGTTATCCCTAACCCGCCGCAGACAGCTTTATTACGTAAGGCCGCAGATCAAGGCTGTCAGACACTTAACGGGCTGAATATGCTGGTAAATCAGGGAGCGCTTAATCTGGCTTACTGGTTTGATCGCCGGGCGGATAAAGCGCCGATGAAAAAAGTATTACAGCAACTCTTCACCGGCTAAGTCTGTGTTGTCACGGGGGAGATAAAAGAAGGTGCCGCAGGCACCTTCAGCAGGTTATTTCTGCAGGCGGGAATGAAATTCCCGTTCACTGTACCCGGTATACAGCTGGCGCGGACGGGCAATTTTCATACCTTCTTCATGCATTTCTATCCAGTGGGATATCCAGCCGACGGTTCTTGCCATTGCGAAAATAACCGTAAACATGGAAGTCGGTATCCCCATGGCTTTCAGGATCAGACCGGAATAGAAATCGACGTTCGGATACAATTTACGCTCAATAAAATACGGGTCGTTGAGTGCAATATGTTCCAGTTCCATAGCGACTTCCAGCAGGTCGTCTTTCATGTCCAGCTCTTTCAATACTTCATGGCAGGTTTCGCGCATTACCGTGGCACGGGGATCATAGTTTTTATATACCCGGTGACCGAAGCCCATTAAGCGGAAAGAATCGTTTTTATCTTTCGCGCGGCGGATAAACTCCGGAATATGCTCGACCGTCTGTATTTCCTCCAGCATCCGTAACGTTGCTTCGTTGGCTCCCCCGTGAGCAGGTCCCCACAGAGAAGCAATACCCGCAGCGATACAGGCGAATGGGTTAGCACCCGAAGAGCCGGCGGTGCGTACCGTCGATGTTGAAGCATTCTGTTCGTGATCCGCATGCAGGATCAGGATCCTGTCCATAGCCTTTTCAAGTACCGGGTTGACCACATACTCTTCACAAGGGGTGGCAAACATCATATGCAGGAAATTCCCGGCATAGGAGAGGTCGTTACGCGGATAAATAAAGGGCTGTCCGAGGGAATACTTATAGCACATGGCGGCAACCGTCGGCATTTTCGACAGCAGACGATAAGCGGCGATATCCCGGTGGCGCTGATTATTCACATCCAGAGAGTCATGATAAAACGCAGCCAGGGCACCGGTCACACCGCACATCACTGCCATCGGATGGGAGTCGCGGCGAAAGCCATGGAACAGACGGGTAATTTGTTCATGGATCATCGTATGACGGGTGACGGTGGTTTTAAACTGTTGGTACTGCTCCGGTGTCGGGGCCTCGCCGTACAGCAAAATATAACAGACTTCCAGATAGGTGGAATGTGTCGCTAATTGTGAGATTGGGTAACCGCGATGTAACAGGATACCTTCCTCACCATCAATATACGTGATTTTCGATTCGCAGGACGCGGTGGAGGTAAACCCCGGGTCAAAAGTGTACAGGCCGCGGTTGCCCAGTGCCCGGACATCTACGACATCCTGACCCAAACTGGCTTTAAGGACATTGAGCTCTAAAGACGTTTCACCCTCAAAAGTTAACGTCACTTTCTTGTCTGTCATTCTGGTCTCCTTTAGCGTCTCACTGCAACCATCAGGAACGCCAAATTATGCGCAATATTTGCTTAAAAAAACGCACCGCTTGTTGTTTACTGCTCAGGTATTTTGCTAAAACAACCTGTGGCAGCAAACACGTCCGGATATAATTTTTCGCCTGCTACCGGCGTTGAAATAGTTCGGTAATGATTATCTAAGCGATTTGCTTCCTGTCAGTTATATATCGCAGGTATATCGGAATGTCTATCCCGAACCATGCGCGGCTATGATAACGGCTTTACACTCAGGATGTGAAATAAATGTTTATTTAATGTGAACAACAGCGGAGGTGTCGGAAAAATTGTCTGTATCGTGATAGTGATCACTGTTCTGCCCAATTTTATCCAAACAATATGTAGGGTAATTGTAATCAGATTGTGATCATCTTATACTTTGTAAAGGTCTCCGGAATACCCTGTCGTCAGGAGTCACCCAGCGTTTTTACGCGTCATTTAACACTGGATGTTACTGTCAGAGTGGCGGGAAAATCAGCATGATAACGATTTTCACGTTCCAGCAGGACCGGAGGAAGCTAAAATAATAAAAGCTGTGTGGGCAAAACCTTGAAAAAACAAAGACCTGTCAACCTGGATCTCTCGACAATCAAGTTTCCCTTGACTGCAATAGCATCAATTCTCCACCGTATCTCCGGCGTGATTACCTTTGTCGCTATCGGAATTCTGCTGTGGTTACTTGGATTGTCTCTCTCTTCCCCCGAAGGCTTTCAACACGCATCAGCCATGCTCAATGGCCTGGTCGTCAGATTCATTCTGTGGGGCATTCTGACGGCGCTGGCTTATCATATCGCGGGTGGTATTCGTCATATGCTGATGGATTTTGGCTTCCTCGAAGAAACTCTGGCAGCCGGTAAACGTTCTGCACAGATTACTTTTACAATCACTGTTGTGCTGTCGGTTCTGGCGGGGGTTCTTGTATGGTAACTAACGTTTCTGCACTCGGCCGTAATGGTATCCATGACTGGTTATTGTTGCGTGGTGCTGCGATTGTCATCGCCCTGTATGTCCTCTATATACTCGGTTTCTTTGTTTTTACCGGTCATGTCACTTTTGATGTCTGGCGCGGTTTTTTTGCCGCAACATTTACCCGTGTATTTACTCTGCTGGCGTTATTTTCGCTTCTGATTCATGGCTGGATCGGTATGTGGCAGGTACTGACCGATTATGTCAAAAATGTAGCATTACGGCTGGTAGTGCAGGGGCTGGTGATCCTGGCGTTACTTACGTATGCGATTTACGGAACGATTATCGTGTGGGGTGTGTAAATGAGTTTGCCGGTCAGAGAATTTGATGCAGTGGTCATTGGTGCAGGTGGCGCAGGTATGCGTGCAGCACTACAGATTTCACAGTCAGGGCAAAGTTGTGCTCTGTTATCAAAAGTATTTCCAACCCGTTCCCATACGGTTTCTGCTCAGGGGGGGATTACCGTTGCCCTGGGTAATACCCATGAAGATAACTGGGAATGGCATATGTATGACACTGTTAAAGGGTCCGATTATATCGGTGATCAGGATGCTATCGAATATATGTGTAAAACCGGGCCGGAAGCGATTCTGGAACTGGAACATATGGGATTACCATTCTCCCGTCTGGATGATGGCAGGGTCTATCAGCGTCCTTTTGGCGGGCAGTCGAAAAATTTCGGCGGGGAACAGGCAGCGCGTACTGCCGCAGCGGCTGACCGTACCGGCCATGCGTTGTTACATACCCTTTATCAGCAGAACCTGAAAAATAAAACCACCATCTTTTCTGAATGGTATGCCCTGGACCTGGTGAAAAATCAGCAAGGTGCAATTGTCGGTTGTACTGCGCTCTGTATCGAAACCGGAGAAGTGGTTTATTTCAAAGCCAAAGCGACCATTCTGGCGACCGGCGGGGCGGGGCGTATTTATCAGTCAACAACCAACGCGCATATTAATACCGGTGATGGTGTGGGAATGGCCCTGCGGGCCGGAGTGCCGGTACAGGATATGGAAATGTGGCAGTTTCACCCGACAGGTATTGCCGGTGCCGGGGTGTTAGTCACGGAAGGCTGTCGTGGTGAAGGCGGATATTTGCTGAATAAACACGGTGAACGCTTTATGGAACGCTATGCACCGAACGCCAAAGATCTTGCCGGACGTGATGTGGTGGCCCGTTCTATGATGATCGAAATCCGTGAAGGCCGTGGTTGTGATGGTCCGTGGGGACCTCACCTTAAACTCAAACTTGACCATTTAGGTAAAGACGTCCTGGAATCACGTTTACCGGGGATCCTTGAACTCTCCCGGACATTTGCCCATGCGGATCCGGTGAAAGAGCCGATCCCGGTGATCCCGACCTGCCATTATATGATGGGCGGGATCCCGACCAAAGTGACGGGTCAGGCGCTGACGGTTGATGAACATGGTAATGATCAGGTCGTTCCGGGCTTGTTTGCTGTCGGTGAAATCGCCTGCGTATCAGTGCATGGCGCTAACCGGCTGGGAGGCAACTCGCTGCTTGACCTGGTAGTGTTTGGTCGTGCTGCGGGCTTGCACCTGCTGGAATCTATTCAGCAGCAGGGGCCACTGGCTGATGCGACAGAAGACGATATTAATGCTGCGCTGGCCCGCTATCAGCGCTGGGATAATAACACTACGGGTGAAGACCCGGCGGAAATCCGGAAAGCGCTCCAGACCTGTATGCAGCATAACTTCTCCGTATTCCGCGAGGGGGATGCAATGGCCAAAGGGCTGGAAGAATTAAAGCATATCCGTGCCCGGCTGCAGGATGCGCGGCTTGATGATCGCTCCCCGGACTTCAACACCCAGCGTGTTGAATGTCTGGAGCTGGATAATCTGATGGAAACGGCTTATGCCACCGCAGTTGCCGCAAATTACCGTACCGAAAGCCGCGGCGCGCACAGCCGTTTCGATTTCCCTGACAGGGATGATGCGAACTGGTTATGCCACAGTCTGTATTTACCTCAGACTGAAAGTATGACGCGGCGTGAAGTCAATATGCAGCCTAAGTTACGTCCGGCGTTCCCGCCGAAAGTGCGTACTTATTAACCGGTGGAGAAAGATAAATGAAACTGGAATTTTCGCTGTACCGGTATAATCCTGAGGTTGATGATGCCCCGCGGATGCAGGATTACACCCTTAATGCAGAAGAAGGCAGTGATATGATGCTGCTGGATGCATTAATTCTGCTTAAAGAACAGGACCCCAGCTTGTCATTTCGCCGTTCCTGTCGTGAAGGGGTATGTGGTTCTGACGGTCTGAATATGAACGGGAAAAACGGTCTGGCCTGTATTACCCCGCTCTCAGCCCTGAGAGGCAAAGGTAAAATTGTCATCCGTCCGTTACCCGGGCTGCCGGTGATCCGTGATCTGGTCGTGGACATGGGGCAGTTTTATGCCCAGTACGAAAAGATTAAACCTTTCCTGCAAAATAATGACCGTAACCCGCCAGCCAGGGAAAATCTGCAGTCTCCTGATCAGCGTGCCCATCTTGATGGCCTGTATGAATGTATTCTGTGTGCCTGCTGTTCAACGTCCTGTCCGTCTTTCTGGTGGAACCCGGATAAATTTGTCGGCCCGGCGGGTTTGCTGGCGGCTTATCGTTTCCTGATTGATAGTCGTGATACAGAAACAGATGCACGTCTGGATGCACTTGATGACGCGTTCAGTGTTTTCCGCTGCCACAGTATTATGAATTGTGTGAATGTTTGTCCGAAGGGGCTGAATCCTACCCGCGCGATTGGTCACATTAAATCTATGCTGCTGCAACGAGGGGCCTGATATAGATACGCCGGGAAGCATTGCTTCCCGGCAATTGACGGAAACCCTGGTAAACCTTTTCCCGGTGCGACAGACGAAAGGGTTTACAAAGGTTCCCTTGCGGGCAAAGACAGCACCATGATGTTCGCTCCGTTGAACCTGGGAGACAGTGTGACTGCTGAAGGCAATCTTGCATGTCCACAACACCCTGTTTAATGATATAAAACAAGGTGATGATGATTGCGGACAGTAGTGATGCAGGGTAAAAAATCATTCCCCGTTTAACGCCTGCAGGATGGCAGTATCAGGCAGGCAGAATTTACTGTGGAATAGCACTCATCGGCCGACGCATTGTCCCGGAACACCCGTGAAAACGGCAACAATAACTACGAAAAGCATGATAATGCACAAGGGATCACCATGCAGAACAATGCAATGAAACCCTGGCTGGATTCTTCCTGGCTGGCCGGAGCGAACCAGTCTTATATAGAACAGTTATACGAGGATTACCTTACAAGTCCTGATTCTGTAGAACCTGTCTGGCGGGAACTGTTTGAACAATTCCCTGCTGATAACCTTCGTCCGGAACAATTTCATTCAACGACCCGTGATTACTTTCGCCGTCTGGCTAAAGATTCCACCCGGTATACCTCATCGGTCACGGATCCTGAAGCGAATTCCCGGCAGGTAAAAGTATTGCAGCTGATCAATGCTTTTCGTTTTCGGGGCCATCAGCAAGCCAGCCTTGACCCGTTAGGGCTCTGGAAACAGGATCCGGTACCGGATCTTGACCCGGCATTTCATGGTCTGATGGCCGAAGATTTCGGGGAAACTTTTAATGTGGGGTCATTTGCCATTGGCAAAGACACCATGAAGCTGGCGGATCTTTATGAAGCACTGAAGCAGACATACTGCGGCTCGATTGGTGCGGAATATATGCATATTAATAACACCGAAGAAAAGCGCTGGATTCAGCAGCGTATTGAATCGGTGGCCGGACGTGCCAGCTTTACGAGCGGCGAGCGGAAAAAATTTCTGCAGGAACTGACTGCAGCCGAGGGAATTGAGAAATATCTCGGGGCAAAATTCCCGGGGGCGAAACGTTTTTCTCTGGAAGGCGGAGATGCATTAATCCCGATGTTGCGTGAAATGATCCGACATTCGGGAAAACATGGTACCCGTGAAGTGGTACTGGGTATGGCACACCGCGGGCGTCTGAATGTACTGATCAATGTACTGGGTAAGAAAACCCAGCATCTGTTTGATGAGTTTGCCGGTAAACACAAAGAATTGCTGGGCACCGGTGATGTGAAATACCACATGGGGTTTTCTTCAGATATTGAAACCGAAGGCGGGCTGGTGCATCTGGCACTGGCCTTTAACCCGTCTCATCTGGAAATTGTCAGTCCGGTAGTGATGGGGTCGGTGCGTGCCCGTTTAGATCGTCTGTCACAGCCGTCGATTGACCAGGTTTTGCCAATTACAATTCACGGTGACGCTGCGGTTACCGGTCAGGGGGTCGTGCAGGAAACCCTGAATATGTCCCAGGCCCGTGGTTATGAAGTGGGCGGAACGGTTCGTATTGTTATCAACAATCAGGTGGGCTTCACCACCTCTAATCCTCAGGATGCACGTTCAACACCTTATTGTACTGATATCGGAAAAATGGTGCTGGCACCCATTTTTCACGTGAATGCGGACGATGCGGAAGCCGTGGCATTTGTGACACGGCTGGCGCTGGATTATCGTAATACCTTTAAACGTGACGTCTTTATTGACCTGGTATGCTATCGCCGCCATGGTCATAACGAAGCGGATGAGCCAAGTGCAACCCAGCCGCTTATGTATAAAAAAATCAAAAAACATCCGACGCCCCGTAAAATTTATGCAGATCGATTGCAGGATGAAGGGGTGATCAGCAGCGCGGATGCCACAGAAATGATGAACCTGTACCGGGATGCCCTGGATTCAGGTGAATGTGTGGTAGACGAATGGCGTCCGATGACTCTCAATTCTTACACCTGGTCTCCGTACCTGAACCATGACTGGGACGAAAGCTACCCTGCAACCGTTGAGATGAAACGGTTGCAGGAGCTGGCCCGGCGTATCAGCCAGATACCTGAAGGTATTGAAGCACAGTCACGGGTACTGAAAATTTATCGTGACCGTCAGGAAATGGCCGAAGGCACCCGGCCATTCGACTGGGGCGGGGCGGAAAACCTGGCCTATGCCACGCTGGTGGATGAAGGTGTGCCTATTCGTCTGTCGGGAGAAGATACCGGACGGGGAACGTTTTTCCATCGGCATGCGGTGATCCATAATCAGATTAACGGCTCAACCTACACGCCGTTACAGCATATCCACCACGGGCAGGGAAAATTCAAAGTCTGGGATTCCGTATTGTCTGAAGAAGCGGTACTGGCTTTTGAATATGGCTATGCAACCGCAGAGCCACGTACCCTGACTATCTGGGAAGCCCAGTTTGGTGACTTCGCCAATGGTGCTCAGGTGGTTATTGACCAGTTTATCAGCTCCGGTGAGCAAAAGTGGGGACGGATGTGTGGCCTGGTCATGTTATTACCGCATGGCTATGAAGGGCAGGGGCCGGAACACTCATCCGCCCGGCTGGAACGTTATCTGCAACTCTGTGCAGAGCAGAATATGCAGGTCTGTGTCCCTTCCACGCCGGCGCAGGTCTATCATATGTTACGTCGCCAGGCCCTGCGCGGTATGCGCCGGCCACTGATTGTGATGTCCCCTAAATCCCTGTTACGTCATCCGCTGGCCGTTTCCGGGCTCGGGGAGCTGGCAGACGGACAGTTTATGCCGGCGATCGGTGAAATTGATCCGCTGAATCCGGCAAATATTCGCCGCGTAGTGATGTGTGCCGGCAAAGTCTATTACGATTTACTTGAGCAGCGCCGTAAAAATGAGCAGCAGGATGTGGCTCTCATCCGTATTGAACAGCTGTATCCTTTCCCGCATCAGGCTGTGCAGGAGATCCTGCAGTCTTATTCACATGTGACCGATTTTATCTGGTGTCAGGAAGAGCCACTGAATCAGGGTGCATGGTATTCCAGTCAGCATAATTTCCGTGAAGTTGTACCGCAGGGAGCGTCATTGCGCTATGCAGGGCGTCCGGCATCCGCCTCGCCTGCTGTCGGGTATATGTCTGTTCACCAGCAGCAGCAGCAAGCGCTGGTAAATGATGCGCTGAACGTTGATTGATTATAAGGAAAGATAATGAGTAGCTTAGATATTCTCGTTCCCGATTTGCCGGAGTCTGTTGCCGACGCCACTGTGGCTACCTGGCATAAAAAACCGGGTGACAGCGTCCGGCGCGATGAAGTGCTGGTCGAAATTGAAACCGATAAAGTGATCCTGGAAGTGCCGGCGTTTGCTGACGGGGTGCTTGAGGCGGTACTGGAAGATGAAGGGGCGACGGTAACTTCGCGCCAGTTATTAGGCCGTCTGAAAGAAGGTAACAGCAGCGGCAAAGAATCGGCGGTGAAAACCGAAGCCAAAGAATCGACCCCGGCACAACGACAGACGGCTTCGCTGGAAGAAGAATCCAGTGATGCTCTTAGCCCGGCTATCCGCCGTTTAATTGCTGAACATTCACTGGATGCTTCTCAGATTAAAGGCAGCGGGGTAGGCGGGCGTCTGACCCGTGAAGATGTTGAAAAATATCTGGCCGGACAGAAGACCGCCCCTCTGCCTGCTGCCGCAGCAACAGTAACAGCAGAGCAACCGGCACTGAGCAACCGCAGTGAAAAACGGGTACCGATGACCCGGTTACGTAAGCGGGTGGCCGAACGTTTGCTGGAAGCGAAAAACAGCACTGCCATGCTGACAACGTTTAACGAAGTGAACATGCAACCGATTATGGATCTCCGTAAACAGTATGGTGAAGCGTTCGAAAAACGTCACGGCGTACGGCTCGGGTTTATGTCTTTTTACCTTAAAGCGGTTGTGGAGGCACTGAAACGCTATCCGGAAGTCAATGCTTCCATCGATGGTGATGATGTGGTCTACCATAACTACTTTGATGTCAGCATTGCCGTGTCTACCCCGCGCGGTCTGGTCACCCCGGTGCTGCGTGATGTCGATGCCCTGAGCATGGCCGCGATCGAGAAGAAAATTAAAGAGCTGGCGATTAAAGGCCGTGACGGAAAACTGACGGTTGAAGAACTGACGGGCGGTAATTTCACGATTACCAATGGCGGAGTCTTTGGCTCTCTGATGTCGACGCCGATCATTAACCCGCCACAGAGCGCGATCCTCGGTATGCATGCGATAAAAGATCGACCAATGGCCGTCAATGGTCAGGTAGTAATCCTGCCGATGATGTACCTGGCATTGTCTTATGATCATCGTTTGATCGATGGCCGTGAATCCGTGGGTTATCTGGTCGCGATTAAAGAGCTGCTGGAAGATCCGGCCCGCTTGTTACTGGATGTCTGATTTTTAGCCGGGCGTTCCTGAGGGGCGCCTGTTTTTTATTCTTTTCAGAACTGAATGGATAGAACATCATGAATCTACATGAATATCAGGCAAAACAACTGTTTGCCCGGTACGGCTTACCTGCCCCTACAGGGTATGCCTGTACAACCCCGCGTGAAGCGGAAGAAGCCGCATCGAAGATCGGAGCCGGGCCCTGGGTCGTGAAATGTCAGGTCCATGCCGGTGGTCGCGGTAAAGCCGGTGGTGTGAAGGTTGTGCACAATAAAGAAGACATTGGTGCGTTTGCTGAACAGTGGCTGGGTAACAAACTGGTTACCTATCAGACAGATGCTGATGGTCAGCCAGTCAATCAGATTCTGGTCGAAGCGGCGACTGATATTGATAAAGAATTATATCTGGGTGCGGTCGTTGATCGCAGCAGCCGCCGTGTGGTCTTTATGGCTTCGACGGAAGGTGGTGTGGAAATAGAGAAAGTCGCGGAAGAAACGCCTCATCTGATCCACAAAATGGCCATTGATCCATTGACCGGACCGATGCCGTACCAGGGCCGTGAACTGGCATTTAAACTTGGCCTGCAAGGCCGGCAGGTGAGCCAGTTTGCGAAAATTTTTATGGGACTGGCAACTCTCTTCCTTGAACGGGACCTGGCGCTGGTGGAAATCAACCCGCTGGTGATAACTACCGCGGGGGAACTGGTGTGTCTGGACGGTAAACTGAGTATTGATAGTAATGCGTTATTCCGTCAGCCTGAACTGCGGGAAATGCATGACCCAAGCCAGGAAGATGCCCGTGAAGCCAGTGCTGCACAATGGGAGCTGAATTACGTAGCTCTGGAAGGCAATATTGGTTGCATGGTCAATGGTGCCGGCCTGGCGATGGGAACCATGGATATTGTTAAGCACCACGGCGGTCAGCCGGCGAACTTCCTTGATGTGGGCGGTGGTGCGACTAAAGAACGCGTTACCGAAGCATTTAAAATTATTTTGTCGGATGATGCGGTCAGTGCGGTTTTTGTGAATATTTTCGGTGGTATTGTCCGCTGCGATTTGATCGCCGACGGTATTATCGGTGCGGTTGAAGAAGTCGGCGTTAATGTCCCGGTAGTGGTCCGTCTGGAAGGCAATAATGCGGAGAAAGGGGCGAAAAAACTGGCCGAAAGTGGTTTAAATATTATTGCAGCAACCAGTCTCACTGACGCGGCTCAGCGTGTAGTGGCTGCAGCGGAGGGCAAATAATGTCAATTCTTATCGACAAAAATACCAAAGTTATTTGCCAGGGATTTACTGGCGGGCAGGGGACATTTCACTCTGAACAGGCGATTGCTTATGGTACGCAAATGGTGGGCGGAGTCACGCCGGGTAAAGGCGGGACCACGCACCTTGGCCTGCCGGTATTCAATACCGTACGTGAAGCGGTAGAGCATACCGGAGCGACAGCCTCGGTTATTTATGTGCCGGCACCGTTCTGCAAAGACAGTATCCTTGAAGCTATCGATGCCGGGATTAAACTGATTATTACTATCACTGAAGGTATCCCGACGCTGGATATGCTGACGGTTAAAGTCAAACTAGATGAAGCCGGTGTGCGGATGATTGGCCCGAACTGCCCGGGGGTGATTACTCCGGGAGAATGTAAAATCGGTATTATGCCAGGTCATATCCATCTGCCGGGTCGCATCGGGATTGTCTCTCGTTCAGGGACACTGACTTATGAAGCTGTTAAGCAAACCACAGATATTGGCTATGGACAGTCAACCTGCGTGGGTATTGGCGGAGACCCGATTCCAGGCTCAAACTTTATTGATATTCTGGCATTGTTTGAACAGGATCCGCAGACCGAGGCGATTGTGATGATTGGTGAAATTGGCGGGAGTGCAGAAGAGGAAGCAGCCGCTTATATCAGTCAGCATGTGACCAAACCGGTCGTCAGCTACATTGCCGGTGTGACTGCACCAAAAGGTAAACGTATGGGGCATGCCGGCGCGATTATTGCCGGGGGGAAAGGGACTGCAGATGAGAAATTTGCAGCTCTTGAAGCTGCCGGAGTTAAAACGGTTCACAGCCTCGCAGAGATCGGTGAGGCTGTGAAATCGGTATTACCTGCCCGCTGATCTCCTTCGGCTCTGATTAAACCACTGCCAGCCGGCGGTGGTTTTTTTTCCCCTATAGCAGAGGTCAGTGAATGACAAACAATCTTCAACGACTAACACGCTGTAATAATGGGATAAATACAATTATTCTTTTTATTATGATTTATTTTGTTATTTAAATATCATTAAACTGTAAATAATACATATCCTGATTCACTATCATGTACTACGCTTACTTTAATGCATGTTATAAATGCATGGGTTAACTGACATGAAGTCTGGTTTTTAATAATCTTGTATTGTTCATCGTTCTGTCTCTGCCTGTAATCACGGATATCTATTGATATCGTTACAGGGTCATTTACATATCAAAAAGTTTATCGACAAATAACGACTTAGATCAATAAATCATGGCTTATATCTATTTTATCTGCTGGATATAAATAAGGATTTTAGATTAAATTGTCTTACGTCAATTTGGGTTTTTTCTGTTGTTTTTCCTGTTATTAAAAAGTTGATAAAGATCACTGGTGTGAGTCCTGACAGTACAGTGATAGTCAGAGGAATGACAGGTATCAGACCCTGATTAGCGGATACAAACGTTTGATTATCAATAATCGGTCAATTTTCTGTCAACACAACGAAGTACAATTTACCGGTACCGTTAACGGCTTATTCTCTGAAGTCCGGAAGCAACCCAATGTTATCTGAAGAGAATTTTTATTAAAAAGAGCAAGGAGTCAGGATGTTAGATATCGTCGAACTGTCTCGTCTACAGTTTGCCTTGACTGCAATGTACCACTTTCTGTTTGTGCCACTGACGCTCGGTATGGCGTTTCTGCTGGCAATTATGGAAACCGTATATGTGCTGAGCGGTAAACAAATTTATAAAGATATGACTAAGTTCTGGGGGAAATTATTTGGTATTAACTTTGCCCTCGGGGTCGCTACCGGCCTGACAATGGAGTTTCAGTTCGGGACTAACTGGTCATACTATTCCCACTATGTCGGAGATATTTTCGGAGCGCCGCTGGCCATCGAAGGTCTGATGGCATTTTTCCTTGAGTCCACCTTTGTCGGTCTGTTCTTTTTCGGCTGGGATCGTCTGGGCAAGGTTCAGCATCTTTCGGTCACCTGGCTGGTTGCCCTGGGTTCCAATATGTCCGCCTTATGGATCCTGGTGGCCAATGGCTGGATGCAAAATCCGGTAGCCTCTGAATTTAACTATGAAACCATGCGTATGGAGATGGTCAGTTTCTCCGAATTAGTCCTTAATCCGGTAGCGCAGGTTAAATTTGTTCATACGGTTGCCGCAGGTTATACCACCGGGGCGATGTTTATTCTGGGTATCAGCGCGTACTACTTACTGAAAGGCCGGGATACTGCATTTGCCAAACGCTCGTTTGCTATCGCTGCCAGTTTTGGTATGGCTGCCGTGTTGTCCGTTATTCTGCTTGGCGATGAATCAGGCTACGAGATGGGGGATGTACAGAAAACCAAGCTGGCTGCGATAGAAGCTGAATGGGAAACTCAGCCGGCACCCGCTTCATTCACTCTGTTTGCTATTCCGGACCAGAAGACTGAAAAAAATAACTACTCGATTCAAATCCCTTATCTGCTCGGATTAATTGCCACGCGCTCTCTTGATACCCCGGTTCTCGGGTTAAAAGACTTACTGGCGCAGCATGAAATTCGTATTCGTAACGGGATGAAAGCCTATGGATTGCTGAATGAGTTGCGCAACGGCAACCAGGATCCGGCGGTACGTACCGCATTCGACCAAACCAAAAAAGATCTGGGTTATGGATTGCTGCTGAAACGTTACACACCGGATGTGACCAATGCGACAGAAGCTCAGATTGCGAAGGCGACCAAAGACTCTATCCCTGAAGTAGCACCGCTCTATTTTGCCTTCCGCATCATGGTGCTTTGCGGAGTGCTGCTGCTGGCGATTATTGCGCTTTCTTTCTGGAGTGTGCTGCGTAACCGGATTGGCAAATGCCGCTGGTTACTCAAAGCTGCATTACTCGGTATTCCGTTACCCTGGATCGCGGTTGAGTCAGGCTGGTTTGTGGCCGAATATGGTCGTCAGCCATGGGCTATCGGTGAGGTATTACCGACTGCTGTGGCAAACTCTTCCCTGACAGCAGGCGACCTGCTGTTTTCCATGGGCCTGATTTGTGGTTTATACACGTTGTTCCTGATTGCAGAGATGTACCTGATGTTCAAGTTTGCTCGTCTCGGACCCAGCAGTCTGAAAACAGGTCGCTATCATCATGAACAATTGCCAGCAACCACTCAGTCGGCACGATAATTCAGGAGAGCACACATGTTTGATTATGAAGTATTGCGCTTTGTCTGGTGGCTGCTGATCGGGGTTCTGTTTATCGGGTTTGCAGTGACCGATGGTTTCGATATGGGGGTAGGGATGCTCTGCCGGATTATCGGAAAAACAGATACTGAACGCCGGATAATGATTAACAGTATTGCCCCCCATTGGGACGGTAACCAGGTCTGGCTGATTACTGCCGGTGGTGCGCTGTTTGCCGCCTGGCCGACCGTTTATGCGGCCGCCTTTTCCGGATTTTATATTGCGATGATTCTGGTGCTGGCCTCATTGTTCTTCCGGCCGATCGGTTTTGATTATCGTTCAAAACTGGCTGACAGCCGCTGGAGAGGAATGTGGGACTGGGGGATTTTCATCGGCAGCTTTGTTCCGCCGCTGGTAATAGGTGTGGCATTTGGTAACCTGCTGCAGGGTGTTCCTTTCCACATGGATGAGTATCTGCGCCTGTTTTATACGGGTAATTTCTTTATGCTGCTGAATCCGTTTGCCCTGTTAGCCGGCATTGTCAGTCTGACGATGATCCTGACTCAGGGAGCGGCCTATCTGCAGATGCGTACTGCCGGTGAATTGTATCTGCGCAGCCGCAGTATGACGCAGGTTACAGCACTGGTGATGCTGGTATGCTTTGTTGTGGCGGGCATCTGGATTGCTTATGGTATTGATGGCTATGTAGTGAAAAGTGTAATCGATCGTCACGCCGCCTCGGATCCTCTTGGTAAAGATGTTATCCGTGAAAGTGGTGCATGGCTGGTAAACTTTAAACAGTCGCCGGTGTTATGGTTGTTCCCGGTGCTGGGGGCAGTACTGCCGTTGCTGACAATACTCACTACCCGTCTCAACAAAGGCGCCTGGGCATTTGTATTCTCTTCCCTGACCATTGCCTGCGTTATTATGACTGCCGGTATTGCTATGTTCCCGTTCATCATGCCATCGGACACTAACCCTGGTATGAGCCTGACCATGTGGGATGCGACCTCCAGCAAGCTGACTCTGACCACTATGACGTTTGCGGCGATTATCTTTGTGCCTTTGATCCTGGCATATACCGCCTGGTGTTATTACAAAATGTACGGACGGATCACTAAAGATGATATCGACCGTAATACCCATTCACTGTATTAAAAGAGAGGTCAACCATGTGGTATTTTGCCTGGATTCTTGGCACGCTGTTGGCTTGTTCCTTCGGGATCATGACTGCACTGGCATTAGAGAATGGCAGTAAAGATAATCAGGATGAACAGGCCTGATGCAGCGGATGGTCAGCAGGATTTATGACCTGACCGGTAAGGCCCCTTTACGGGGCCTTTCACTGATCGCCGGTTTGCTGGTTGCAGGTTGTGTTCTCTGGGATCCCACCCGTTTTTCACTGTCCTCAAAAACGCTGAGTCTGTGGTGGGGGATATTACTCATCTGGGCGGTGTGTAGCAGTGTGATACACGGCAGTGGTTTTCGTCTCCGTACAATGCTCTGGCAGATAGTGTTTAATCCTCTTTTTGCCTGGATTATTTTATTGTCTGCGATCATTTGCTTCTACAGCGCCTGAATCCGTATTTCCCTCCTTTTTTCTGACGATCAATCCCAATAAATCATTTTCTCCCGCAGGTTATCCTGCGAGAGGAGATGAAATTATTACCGTATATGCAAATTTTTCTGCTGTGACTGTACGCAGAGAGTAAAAAATCTTAAGAGTTTGTCATATTTATCCCCCTCAGAGGCGAGGGGTGTTTCCGCGGAAATAATTATTTTCACAGGTCAGTATTGTCCCATTCCAAAGCCGATTTCAGTTGCGTATAGTATGCTGGTTTAACTTAATACCGGGATACAGGGTGAGTAACTTACTGTTTCGTTGGCCGGTCAGGGTCTATTACGAAGACACTGATGCCGGAGGTGTGGTGTACCACGCCAGCTACATTGCTTTTTATGAACGGGCACGAACCGAAATGTTGCGTCAGTGCGGCTTTACGCAGCAAACGCTGTTAGAGCAGCAGACCGCTTTTGTGGTACGGCGTATGACGGTCGATTACATTGCGGCAGCCCGGCTTGATGACTTACTGCACATTGAGAGTGAAGTCAGCGATATGGGGCGGGCAACCATGACTTTTCGTCAACGCATGCTAAATTCAGAGGGCAGGCTGATTAATGAAGCTGAAGTTCTTATTGCCTGTATCAACACTCATCGTATGAAGCCGATTGCGCTTCCTAAGTCCATTGTCGCGGAGTTCAAGCAGTGACTGATATGAACATCCTTGATTTGTTCCTGAAGGCAAGCCTTCTGGTCAAATTCATTATGTTGATTTTGATTGGTTTTTCCATCGTATCCTGGGCCATCATTATTCAGCGTACCCGTATTTTAAATGCGGCAAACCGTGAAGCCGAAGCCTTCGAAGATAAGTTCTGGTCAGGTGTCGACTTATCCCGTTTATACCAGGAAAGTCAGGGGCGCCGTGAGGAACTGAATGGTTCAGAGCAGATTTTCTACGCAGGATTTAAAGAGTTTGCCCGGCTGCACCGTGCCAATGTACATGCGCCGGAAGCTGTTGTTGAAGGTGCCAGCCGTGCGATGCGTATTTCGATGAACCGTGAACTGGAAAATCTTGAAAACCATATTCCTTTCCTCGGTACGGTGGGATCTATCAGCCCGTATATCGGTCTGTTTGGTACCGTGTGGGGGATTATGCACGCCTTTATCGCTCTGGGTGCAGTGAAGCAGGCGACTTTACAAATGGTTGCGCCCGGCATTGCGGAAGCACTGATTGCGACAGCAATTGGTTTATTTGCGGCAATACCTGCGGTTATGGCTTATAACCGTCTGAACCAGCGGGTGAATAAGCTGGAACAGGGTTACGATAACTTCACCGAAGAGTTTACCGCAATCCTGCATCGCCAGGCATTTACCAGCGAAAGCCCTAAGTAAGCAGAGGTTGACTCATGGCCAGAACGCGTGGTCGCGCTCGTCGTGACCTGAAGTCAGAGATAAATATTGTACCGCTGCTGGATGTATTGCTGGTGTTGTTACTGATTTTTATGGCAACAGCACCGATTATTACCCAGAGTGTCAATGTGGATCTGCCGGATGCTACCGATTCTAAAACAGTGTCTGCTGATGATAACCCACCGGTGATTTTAGAAGTCTCAGGTGTCGGACAATATACTATTGTTGAAGATCATCAACGGTTAGAACAACTGCCGCCGGAACAGATTATCAGTGAGGCGCAGCACTGTCTGGAAGCGAATCCGAAAAGTATATTTTTGATCGGCGGGGCAAAAGATGTGCCTTACGATGAAATAATTAAAGCACTGAATTTACTTCATCAGGCAGGTGTTAAGTCTGTCGGTCTGATGACCAAACCGATTTAATTATCATCTGTTTTTGGGAACCAATAGTGTCGAAGGCAACCGAACAAAACGATAAGTTAAAGCGCTCAATGATGATATCCGTCGCCTTGCATGTTCTGGTGGTCGGGGTGCTTATCCTTAGCTCGTTTGACGAAAATATTGAACCCAGCGGTGGTGGCGGGGGAAGCGACATTGATGCGGTCATGGTAGATCCTGGCGCTGTCGTTGAACAATACAACCGCGATAATGCCCAGCAGTCTCAGCAGCAGGCTGCCGCAAAACAGGCACAGCAACAGTCTGATAAGCAAGCCGATGCTGATGCAGAAGCCAAAGCACAGGCAGATCAGCAGGCGAAAGCCGCTGCAGCAGAAGCCAAAGCACAGGCAGATCAGCAGGCGAAAGCCGCTGCGGCAGAAGCCAAAGCACAGGCAGAACAGCAGGCGAAAGCCGCTGCGGCAGAAGCCAAAGCACAGGCAGATCAGCAGGCGAAAGCTGCTGCGGCAGAAGCTAAAGCACAGGCAGATCAGCAGGCGAAAGCTGCTGCGGCAGAAGCCAAAGCGAAGGCAGTAGCGGAAGCGAAGCAGAAAGCTGAGGCAGAAGCGAAAGCGAAGGCAGCAGCGGAAGCGAAGCAGAAGGCTGAGGCAGAAGCGAAAGCGAAGGCAGTAGCGGAAGCGAAGCAGAAGGCTGAGGCAGAAGCGAAAGCGAAGGCAGTAGCGGAAGCGAAGCAGAAGGCTGAAGCAGAAGCGAAAGCGAAGGCAGCAGCGGAAGCGAAACAGAAAGCAGCGGCAGAAGCGAAAGCCAAAGCCGCCGCGGCAGCCAGACAAAGCAGTGAAGTTGATAATTTACTGGGGGGGCTGGCGTCAGGGAAAAATGCGCCCAAAGCAGGAAAAAATGCAGGGACCTCTGCAGCTGGTCAGGGAACACAGAAGAAATCCGGAGCATCAGGTGCGGCGATTGAAAGTTATATCGGTCAGGTACAGGGTGCTATTCAGAGCAAGTTCTATGACTCTGATAACTATACAGGGCAAACCTGTAATGTCCGGATAAAACTGATGCCAGACGGGACGCTGATTTCTGCGGTGTCGGCGGGAGGCGATACGGCGTTATGCCAGGCGGCGATTACGGCGGCTAAACTGGCACGTATTCCGAAACCACCAAGTCAGGATGTCTGGCAGGCGGTAAAAGATGCAACACTGGTATTTAAGCCTTAACTGTGTCGCGGAATAAAAGAACGACTATGCTGTCAAAGATAGTCGTTCTTTTATCAGACAATTTATCGGAATTTATACGAATTATCATGAACACTGAGTTCAGATAAGGGAGAAAAGATGAAGCATGCATTTCGTATAACCTTGGGTCTTTTTTTATTGTTATGGACCGTAGTCTCACAGGCTGAAGTACGCATCGAAATCACCCAGGGGGTCAATACGGCTCGTCCGATAGGCGTAGTTCCTTTTCAGTGGGTGGGAACAGGTGCAGCGCCAGAGGACATCGGTGGTATCGTGGCAGCTGATTTACGCAACAGTGGAAAGTTCAATCCATTAGATCGTAGTCGCCTGCCTCAGCAACCGACAACTGCACAAGAGGTTCAGCCTGCAGCATGGTCTGCGTTGGGGATTGATGCTGTTGTGGTCGGTCAGGTTCAGGGGAATGCAGATGGCAGCTATCAGGTATCGTATCAGCTGGTGGATACCGCCGGGGCTCCGGGCACCGTACTTTCTCAGAACTCGTACAAAGTGACCAAACAATGGTTGCGTTATGCGGCCCATACTGCCAGTGACGAAGTATTTCAGAAACTGACAGGTATCAAAGGAGCATTCCGTACCCGTATCGCTTATATCGTTCAGACCAATGGTGGCCAGTATCCATGGGAACTGCGTGTTGCCGATTATGATGGCTACAACCAGTTTGTCGTGCATCGTTCACCGCAACCATTAATGTCCCCGGCATGGTCACCGGATGGCAGTAAACTGGCCTATGTTACGTTTGAAACCGGCCGTTCTGCACTGGTGGTCCAGACCCTGGCGAACAGTGCGATACGTACTATCGCTGATTTCCCACGACACAATGGTGCACCGGCCTTTTCTCCGGACGGGACCAAACTGGCATTTGCTTTATCCAAGACCGGCAGCCTGAATCTTTATCTGATGGATCTGGCGTCGGGGCAGATTCGCCAGCTGACAAATGCGCGATATAACAGTACAGAACCGACATGGTTCCCGGACAGCCAGTCTCTGGCGTATACTTCGGATCAGGCGGGACGTCCGCAAATTTATAAAATCGGTATTAATGGTGGTACACCACAACGTATTACCTGGCAAGGCAACCAGAACCAGGATGCGGATGTGGCCCCGAATGGGAAATTTATGGTGATGATCAGTACCGCAAACGGTGCTCAGCACGTCACTAAACAGGATCTGGAAACGGGAGCCGTTCAAACATTAACGGACACGTACCTGGATGAGACGCCAAGTCTTGCACCTAACGGCACAATGGTTATCTATAGCTCTACTCAGGGTTACGGGTCCGTCTTGCAGTTGGTTTCGACCGACGGGCGTTTCAAAGCGCGTCTTCCGGCGACTGACGGACAGGTGTCATCACCTGCCTGGTCTCCGTATCTGTGATGCATGTGTAAATATGTATGGCAAACTATAATAGGATTTTGAAATGCAACTGAATAAACTGCTGAAAGGGTTAATGCTTGCTCTGCCTGTTCTGGCTGTAGCAGCTTGTAGCTCACATAAAAATGATAATGATAGCGGTGCAACTACCGGTGCAGACAGTGCATACGGTAATGGCGCTAATAGCGGCAATATGTCTTCTGATGAGCAGGCACGTCTGCAAATGCAGCAGCTGCAGCAGAACAATATTGTTTACTTCGGTCTGGATAAGTATGACATCCTGCCTGACTACGCTCAGATGCTGGATCAGCATGCTAACTTCCTGCGCAGCAACCCTTCATACAAAGTGACTATCGAAGGTCATGCGGATGAACGTGGTACACCGGAATACAATATTGCACTGGGTGAACGTCGTGCTAATGCAGTGAAAATGTATCTGCAAGGTAAAGGCGTCGCCGAAGATCAAATGTCTATCGTATCTTACGGTAAAGAAAAACCTGCAGTACTGGGTCATGACGAAGCCGCCTGGGCTAAAAACCGTCGTGCCGTACTGGTTTACTAAGAGAAGAATATGATTAGTAACTTCAGACTTCATACCCTGAGTCTGTCGTTACTGATTGCTGTAGCGGCCGTTCCGGCCGCTCATGCTCAGGCGTCAATCAGTAGCGTTGGCTCTGGCTCGGTAGATGACCGGGTCACCACCCTTGAACGTATTTCGAATGCACAGGCACAGTTACTGCAACAACTGCAACAGCAACTCAGTGACACCCAGAATGATATTGACTCATTGCGTGGTCAGATTCAGCAAAACACCTATCAGCTTAGCCAGGTTACTGAGCAGCAAAAGCAGCTTTATCAGCAAATTGATGCGCTGAGTAGTAATAATTCTGCGTCTGCAACGGCTGCCGCGGCAACCAATGGGGCTGCCAGTACCGCTAACACACCGGCGACAGAAGCCGCGTCAGGTACCCAGTCAGGTGATGCAAACAGCGAGTATAATGCAGCTGTTGATTTGATCCTGAAGCAGAAAAAGTTTGATCAGGCGATCACTGCAATGCAGGCGTGGGTGAAAAAATATCCGGATTCTACTTATCAGCCTAATGCAAATTACTGGCTGGGCCAGCTTTACTACAATAAAGGTCAGCTTGATGATTCTGCCTATTATTTTGCGACCGTAGTAAAAAATTATCCTAAATCACCAAAAGCACCTGAGGCATTATTTAAAGTGGGTGTGGTTATGCAGGATAAAAAAGATACTGATAAAGCCAGGGCTGTTTTCCAGCAAGTGGTAAAACTTTATCCCGCAACAGCATCTGCCAAAGCTGCACAAAAAAAGCTGGCGGAAGGCTAATTACCGATGATTTGACCAGAAATCGTTTCATTTCTGGTCTTACAGGCTGAAAGGTAAGCAGTCAGTTAGTTTTTTTTAAATAAGAGTTGCGCTACCCAGTTAAATCAGTAATATATGCCGCCGTTGCCGGGTGATAAACAAATTGCATTCGGCAATGGTAAAAGAGGGGTCGTTAGCTCAGTTGGTAGAGCAGTTGACTTTTAATCAATTGGTCGCAGGTTCGAATCCTGCACGACCCACCATTCATTAAGAATGCTATCGCAAAAAATTCCCGTCAGGGTCGTTAGCTCAGTTGGTAGAGCAGTTGACTTTTAATCAATTGGTCGCAGGTTCGAATCCTGCACGACCCACCAGTTTCCAGAGAAAAGCATCCGTAAGGGTGCTTTTTTCGTTTCAGCTCTCTGATTATCCCGCCGCGGATGAAAGCCTGCCGCAGGGTCAGGTTATCCTCTGAGCCCTTTGCCTGGCCGCCCGCTGTACTTACTGGCGGTTTTCGGCGATCAATAAAAAATACCCCTATGTCCGAAAAACGGCAATAAGTTTGCTGTTCCGTGGCATAATCGATGCACCCTCTGTATCTCCGGAAATGATAAGCATGTACTTCTATAAATTATTACCGACGCAGGTCGGGGAGCTGACATTAATCGCCGGTGAGCAGGGACTGGCTGCGGTTGCCTGGGAAAATGAGCCCCCGGCGCGTATCAGGGCCAGACCGGAGCTGTTATCTGAGGAACATCCGGTGCTGTTACAGGCGGCAGAACAGTTAACGGAATATTTTGCCGGTGACAGGAAATGCTTTGATTTACCTTTACAGCCAGAAGGGACCTTGTTCCAGCGGCAGGTCTGGCAGGCACTGGCAGAAATTCCCTACGGTGAAACCCGCAGTTATCGGGATATCGCTGCCCGTATCGGCAGGCCAAAAGCCGTTCGGGCGGTAGGCGGGGCGAATGGCAGAAATCCGTTATCAATCATTATCCCCTGCCACCGGGTGATTGGTGCTGATGGCAGCCTGACCGGTTTTGCCGGCGGAACAACGGTAAAACAACAATTACTGCAACTGGAAGCCAGCGGTTTACGGTAATTGTCCTGAAAATCCGGCGCTACGGGGCTGCTTCCCCGGCCGCCGGTAACCGATTAATGGTGGTGTGAATGCCGCTGGTGACGATTACCAGCCGCCGCAGGGTTGTCATGGGGATGTTCTTCGTGGCTGAGCCTGCATTCAGTCTGCGGGCACAGCTGGTATTCAAGCTGTACTGTGGCATGGGATATGGAATAATGCTCATTCAGCCAGAGATGAATACGTTGCAGTAACTGATCCTGCTGATAGTCAGAAATTATCTGCACATGCAGGGTCAGCACTTTCTTTTCACCAACCTGCCAGCAATGGATATGGTGCACATTGCGTACTCCGGCAATCTGTAAGGTAAGCTGACGGGCCAGTTTATCCGTATCAACGTCTGCGGGAGTACGTTCCAGCAATTCACGTACACTTTCGCGTAACAGCCTGCAGGCACTGTTCAGAACCGGTAAACACACCACTACTGACAGAATCGGGTCAAAAGGTGTCCAGCCGGTCCGGATGATCAGCAAGGCAGCAATAATCGCCCCCGCGGATCCCAGCAAATCTCCCAGCACATGCAGTGCCGCAGCCCGCACATTCATATTCTGCTCGCCGTTCCCCTGCCGCAGCAAAAAGAAGCACAGAATATTCGCCAGTAGCCCGGCGATAGCGATCCCCAGCATCAGGCCGCCAGCTACCGGTTGCGGCGAAAAGACGCGGGCTATTGCCTCAGCGACGATAAAAACAATAATCAGCAGTAAAGCCAGTGCATTGACGAACGCGGATAACGTGGTGAGCCGCAGCATTCCGAAACTGTAGTTACGGTCGGTTTGACGGCCTGAAAAATGTGTTGCCAGTAATGCCAGAAGTAATGCAGCGGCATCTGTCAGCATATGGCCGGCATCTGCAAGCAGCGCCAGCGAACCCGACATCCAGCCGCCGATAACTTCAGCCAGCATAAAAATAACCGTCACAATAAAAGCTGCCAGTAAACGTGAGCGATTGACACTGGCAGTGTTGTGGTTGTGCGAGTGAGTCATAAAGTGATGTTAATCCTGAAAGGCTGTTCCGGTAATACTGAACAGCATTGTATAAAAAACTGTTAAATCGTGCCTGTTCAGTATGGCATAAGCCCGGAACAGGGGAGAATATATTGTATATATTTCAGCAGGTAAAAATTCACAGCTGCCACCGGATATTCACAGCAGCCACACTTATTTCTCTCTGCCGCACGGATAAAGCCGATTTACTCCGATGGCGCGGCAGGCTAGAGTAAAGGCCATGATTTCGACTCACTTCTAATGGAACCACTATGAACTATCAGAACGACGACGTAAGGATCAGGGATATCAAAGAACTGTTACCTCCGGTGGCACTGTTGGAGGCGTTCCCGGCCAGCGAGGAAGCGGCTGCAACAGTATTTCGTTGCCGTGAGGCGATCCAAAAAATTTTACAGGGACAGGACGATCGTCTGTTAGTAGTGATTGGTCCATGCTCTATCCATGATCCACAGGCCGCGCTGGACTATGCCGGGCGACTGCTTAAGCTTCGTCAGCAACTGGGCGATGATCTGGAAATTGTGATGCGGGTTTATTTCGAAAAGCCCCGCACCACCGTCGGCTGGAAAGGTCTGATTAATGATCCCGGTATGGATGGCAGTTTCCGGATCAATGACGGGCTGAAAATTGCCCGGCAACTATTACGGGATATTAACCACAGCGGGCTGCCGGCAGCCGGAGAGTTCCTGGATATGATCACCCCCCAGTATCTGGCTGACTTGATGAGTTGGGGCGCTATCGGGGCCCGTACCACCGAATCTCAGGTGCACCGTGAGCTGGCTTCAGGCCTTTCCTGTCCGGTAGGTTTTAAAAATGGCACTGATGGCACCATTAAAGTGGCAATTGATGCGATTAATGCCGCAGCAGCAGGACACTGTTTCCTGTCGGTGACTAAATATGGCCATTCCGCGATTGTCGAAACCCGCGGGAATCAGGATTGTCATATCATTCTGCGCGGCGGAAAAGTCCCTAACTACAGTGCTGAAGATGTTGAATCCGTTCGTCAGGGACTGACCGGTGCCGGGCTTAAGCCACAGATTATGATTGATTTCAGCCATGCCAATAGCCTTAAACAATTCCGCCGTCAGCTTGACGTGGCTGCGGATGTTGCCGGGCAGATTGCTGGCGGGGACCGGGACATTATCGGAGCGATGATAGAAAGTAATCTGGAAGAGGGTAATCAGAACCCGGAAGCAGGACAGCCACTGGTTTATGGTAAAAGTGTCACCGATGCCTGCATCGGCTGGGAAGCAACGGAACAGGTATTACATCAGCTGGCCACAGCGGTACGTGCCAGACGAGCGCTGTGATGCACGGATAAAAAAACGGCCGGTGAAAGTCTTCACCGGCCGCGGATTACAGGCAGATATCCCCGTAACGGATTATTTGGCTTTACCCTGGTTAGCTACCGCAGCAGCTTTAGCCGCGACTTCATCAGCATTTCCCAGATAGTAACGTTTCAGTGGTTTAAAGTTTTCATCAAACTCGTAAACCAGTGGCACGCCGGTAGGGATATTCAGTTCGAGAATTTCATCTTCGGACAGGTCATCCAGGTATTTGATCAGTGCACGCAAGGAATTACCGTGTGCAGCGATAATAACTTTTTCACCGGTCTTAATACGTGGCAGGATAGACTGCTGCCAGAACGGGATAACACGCTCAATAGTCAGGGCCAGACTTTCGGTGGTTGGTAATTGCTCTGCAGTTAATGATGCATAACGAGGGTCATGACCGGGGAAACGCTCATCACTGCGATCCAGTTCCGGCGGAGTGACCGCAAAACCACGACGCCATTGTTTAACCTGTTCGTCACCGTATTTTTCAGCCGTTTCTGCTTTGTTCAGGCCCTGCAGAGCACCGTAATGACGTTCATTCAGACGCCAGGACTTCTCAACAGGCAGCCATGCCTGGTCCAGTTCATCCAGCACGCTCCACAGGGTATGGATGGCACGTTTCAGTACCGACGTGTAGGCAAAGTCAAAATTAAAGCCTTCATCTTTCAGTAACTTTCCTGCGGCTTTTGCTTCTCCGCGGCCTTTCTCGGACAAGTCAACATCGTACCAGCCGGTAAAGCGGTTTTCCTGATTCCACTGGCTTTCGCCGTGACGTACCAGAACAAGCTTGGTTACTGCCATCGCTTAACTCCTTAATGCTCGAAAAGTTCTATGATAATGGAAACTATGCCAATGCCGGAGTCTTCATCCGGGCAGGATACAGGTTAACATAGCTGAAAACTGCAGCCTGCGTAAGTCCGGCGAAGACTCTCTGCAGGATATTTCACCGCAAATCAGACAGCATTAAACCGGTAACAGGTTTGTGTGTGCATTTTTTCACCTGCTGCCAGCCAGCAATCTGGCTGAGGCCATTCCGGATGATTGGGTGAGTCCGGCAGAAAACCGGTTTCTAAAGCAATCCCCTGATAATTTTCATAGACTCCCTGTCGCGCCGGAGTACCGGCTAAAAAATTCCCTGTATAAAGTTGTAACGCCGGTGCATCGGTAAACACGGACATCCGGAGTTTGCCATCGGCTGACCATAAACGGGCGGCTGGCTGAGAGTTACCGCTCAGGGTGTTCAGCAAAAATGCATGATCATAACCGGACGTTTTTTTCTGGTCAGCATCGGTCAGAAAATCATCGGCAACTGATTTTGCCTGGCGGAAATCAAATCCGCTACCGGCGACTGGCTGTAAATCTCCGTCAGGAATACCCTCAGCAGTTACCGGTAAATAACGATCAGCGTTTATTTGTAACCGATGCTGACGTGCATCACCTTGATTCGCATCAAGGTTAAAATAAGCATGATTAGTTAATGCTACCGGACAGGGCTGATCCGTTTCAGCCTGGTAACTGATGACCAGACTATTATCCTCTTTAAGCTGATAGCGGACTTCCGCCGTCAGGTTACCGGGAAAACCCTGATCCCCATCCGGGGAATTCAGGCGATAGATAACTTCATCGGGTGTCTGGCTGACGATCAGCCAGCGGCGGCAGCTAAAGCCCTGCGGCCCGCCATGCAGTTGATGCGGGGGCTGGTTAGCCTGCAGCTGACATCCGCTGCGTGTCAGCAACGCCTGACTAATCCGGTTAGCATAACGGCCGATACAGGCACCGAGATAGGCAGACTGGTTCAGATAGTCGGCCGGGGTGGCACACCCCAGCACCGCTTCCCGCACTGAGCCATCTTCCAGCGGTACTCTGGCGGAGAGCCAGGTCGCTCCCCAGTCCATAAAAGTGACATCCATACCGTTGGCATTACGTAACACGGTCATCCGCCAGGGCTGACCATCCGGTGCTATTGACTGGTTGCTGTGTGACATATTCCTGCCCCCTGTGATGCATGGCAAACATAAAAGGTTTCTTTAATACCCGTCTGCGGCTGGTATTGTTCAGAAACGGCCTGACGGACATCTTCAACCAATCCTACAGGGATAAGTGCCACAATGCAGCCACCAAATCCGCCCCCGGTCATGCGGACGCCTCCCCGCTCACCAATGACTGATTTCACAATATCTACCAGCAGATCAATCTGCGGTACCGTAATGTCAAAGTCATCGCGCATGGAAGCATGGGATTCAGCCATCAGATGTCCGATAGCCACTAAATCGCCACGACTCAGGGCATCGGCAGCATCAGTCGTTCGCTGATTCTCGGTCAGAATATGGCGGACGCGTCTGGCCACCAGCGGATCAATATCAGTGACCATCGCACTGAACTCTGACAGTGAGACATCCCGCAAAGAGGGCTTATTAAACAGCCGGGCGCCAGTATCACACTGCTCTCTGCGGGTATTGTATTCACTGCCGACCAGTGAACGTTTAAAATTGGAGTTAATAATCACCACCGCGGCATTGTGTGGCATCGGCACTGGCCGGGTTTCCAGTGACCGGCAATCCAGCAGCAGCGCATGGTCTTTTTCACCCAGTGCTGAGATCATCTGATCCATAATACCGCAGTTACAACCGACAAACTGGTTCTCTGCCTGCTGGCCGATCAGTGCCAGCGTAGCCGGGTCAAGGTCCAGCTGCCAAAGTTGCTGGATCATCGTCCCGACAGCGACCTCCAGAGAAGCAGAAGAACTCAGACCGGCACCCTGCGGCACATTACCGCTAATCACTAAATCCATGCCGCCAAAAGCAGGATTACGCTGATGTAAGTGTTTAACGACACCACGAACATAGTTGGCCCACAACGGGGATCGGACACTGAGTACCGGCTCATCCAGGGAAAACTGGTCACTGGCATTGTCATAGTCATAGTCAGCGGCAATTACCCTGATCAGATTATCATCGCGTTTCGCACAACTGATGACCGTCTGGTAATCAATCGCACAAGGTAAAACAAAGCCCTGGTTATAATCAGTATGTTCGCCGATAAGGTTGACCCGTCCCGGGGCCTGAAAACTATGGGTGGCGGGATAACCGAAAAGGTCATTAAACAGGGTCCGGTTCTGTTGCTGTAGTAGCATGTCAGCGCGCCTCATTGAAGTGGATATCACTTACGGCGCGCATTTTCTCTGCGGCCTGTTCGGGGGTTAAATCACGTTGTGTTTCTGCCAGCATTTCATAGCCCACCATAAATTTACGCACAGTAGCCGAACGTAATAATGGCGGGTAAAAATGCGCATGCAGCTGCCAGTGCAGATTCGATTCCCCGTTAAAAGGTGCACCGTGCCAGCCCATTGAGTAGGGGAAAGAACAATGGAACAGGTTGTCATAACGGCTGGTCAGTTTCTTCAGTATCACCGCCAGATCCTGACTTTGTTCACTGTTCAGTTCGCTGAGGCGTAACACCGGGGATTTAGGCAACAGCAGGGTTTCAAACGGCCAGGCCGCCCACCAGGGGATGACCGCAATCCAGTGGCTGGTCTCGGCAACGGTCCGCTGACCGTCGGCCATTTCTCTGTTGGCATAATCAAGCAGCATCGGGGTTCCGTGCTGCTGATAATACTGCCGCTGATTTTTGTCTTCACGCAGGGCCTCATTAGGTAAAAAATTGTTAGCCCAGATTTGTCCGTGGGGATGAGGATTAGAACAGCCCATAGCTGCCCCTTTGTTTTCGAAGACCTGAACCCAGGGATATTCTTTACCCAGGACTTCAGTTTGTTCCTGCCAGACAGTCACAATCTGCAGCAAGGCACTGACGGATAACTCCGGCAGGGTTTTACTGTGATCCGGAGAAAAACAGATCACCCGGCTGGTACCGCGGGCCGCTTCATAACGCATTAACGGGTCGTCGTTTTCGGGTGCCGGCGGTGTATCGGTCATCAGCGCGGCAAAGTCGTTGGTAAATACCCAGCAACCGGTGTAATCGGGGTTTTTATCCCCGGTAATGCGCAGGTTACCGGCACAAAGAAAACAGTCCGGATCATGCGCGGGCAGTGCAGGTAATGCCGGGGTTTCCTGCGCACCCTGCCAGGGACGTTTGGCGCGGTGCGGAGAGACTAAAACCCATTGGTCAGTGAGCGGATTATAACGTCGATGCGGATGATCGACCGGATTAAATACGGACATAATATTATCCTGAGTATCATGAGTCAGGTAAGGCGAAATGCCCTGACGTTAACATAGAGAAACTATCAATATTGTGATCAGTGTGGATGAATGGAAACGTTTACACAATAGGGAAATAGCGGAAAGCAGCAGATTTATATGTGGCGATTCAGCCAGCCAGTAGCCCTGTAAAACAGGGCAGAGAGGAGCTGTCCCGCCCTGTGTGGTATAAGATCAGTGCGGAGGAAGGGGGGATTGCTGATAAGTGTAACCCCCGGATCCATCAGGGACAAAACTCAGACGGTGGGTAATACATTCAGGTGCATCTTCGGCATGGTGGGAGACAAATAATAACTGGGTATGCCCCTCGCGGATCAGAATGGTCACAAACTGGCGGATCAGTTGCCGGTTGATGGCATCCAGCCCCTGTAACGGCTCATCCAGGATGAGTATTCGCGGGTGTTTCACCAGTGCACGGACAATCAGCACCAGCCGCTGTTGTCCCCAGGACAGGCTATGGAACGGCGCATTGGCCAGTGTATTATCCATCCCCAGTAGCGCCAGCCACTCGCTGGCCAGCTGATTCTGACGATCAGATACGGACTGATACAGGCCGACTGAATCGAAAAATCCGGATAAAATGACGGTACGCACCGTTGCGCTGACACGGTATTCAAGGTGCAGACTACTGCTGACATAACCAATATGTTGCTTAATATCCCAGATTGTTTCACCACTGCCACGGCGGATACCAAACAGGGTCAGGTCATTACTGTATCCCTGAGGATGGTCTCCGGTAATCAGACTGAGCAGAGTGGATTTTCCGGCACCATTAGGCCCGGTGATTTGCCAGTGCTGGCCCGGTTCTACTTGCCAGTTCAGCCCGTTAATAATCAGTTTATCGTCCCATGAGACTTTACCATTACGTAAAATCACCGGTGACTGATCTGCCGGACAGCGTCGCTGTGTGGCCGGATCATCTGTAGCGGGTAATTCCAGGGTGGTGATTTTCTCGCTGTGGGCCAGTTGCATGATCAGTGCCTGTTGCAGAATGTCCTTGCGTGGCCCGCTATGGCTGAGTGTGCCTTCGGCCAGTACCCCGACATGATCGATAAACTCAGGAATATCTTCAAAGCGATTCAGTACCAGTACCAGTGAGGTGCCTTGCTGATGCAGCGCTTGTAACTGGCGGGTGAGGATTTGCCTGGATTCCACATCCAGGCCATCAAAAGGCTCGTCGAGTACTAATAAATCCGGCGCTGACATCAGCGTTTTGCAGAGTAATGCTTTACGTGTTTCACCGGTGGAAAGAAATTTAAACGGTCTGTCCAGCAGGTGGCGGATAGCAAACTGCTGACTCAGTTGCCGGCAACGTGCTTCATCATCCACCTCATCCATAATAATATCGCGGGTTAAGCGTCCGTTTTCACACTCATCTTCGCTGTACAGGTCCGTATTACTGCGTTGCCACTCTTTGGCGGTCAGCTGCGACAGCTGTTCCAGTGACAGACGTACAGCACGTTCAAATTGCTGACAAAACTGACCTTCAGCAACAGGCAGTTCTCCGGTGACTGCTTTAGCAAGTGACGATTTCCCGCTGCCATTCGTGCCGACAAATGCCCAGCTCTCACCGGCCTGCAGCATTAACTGTTCAATATACAGCGCCCGGTGTTTCCCCTGGCGGAACGTGCCTTGCGATATTTGCAATGATGTCATGTTTTATTCCGTTTTATGCATTGTTTTACCTTGTTGTAACTTCCGGGTAAAAACTTGTCAAACATAAGCGGAATGACAGTGATGGCCGGTGATAATTAACTGAGGCAGGCCAGCAATGCATTTTCCGGCCTGAAACTGACCTGCACCTGCTGACCGGTATAAAAATCATGGGCAGATGAGGGTAATGTAGCGCAAAGTGCTTCACCGTTATCCAGCTGCATTAAGACCTCATCACCTTCGGTACCGGAAGTAATATTACTGACTGTGGCTGAGAACCGGTTTCCTTCGGTGACCGGGCCGGTATGTATCTGTAGCCATGAGGCTTTAATCAGAACCAGTACTTCTTTATCTATCACCAGTTGCAGACGATGACTGCTGTCACGGGTAACAGATACTTCGATGCAGGTTTGCCGGTCACTGAGTAAGACACTGACAATATCAATCGGCCCTGCATGGCGGATTGCGCTAACGGTACCAAATAACTGGTTACGGGCGCTGGTCTGTAATGAAGAACGGGCAATAGCAGCCAGCAGGCTGTTCAGCGGTAAGGTTTCTTTCTGTAAATTATTAAATATCTTCTGCTGTATTTGCTCCAGCAACTGATACAACTGGAGTAATCGCAGGCCGTGGGCGGTCAGCCGGGCGCCACCGCCGCCTTTCCCCCCGGCATTACTTATTACCACCGGAACGTCAGCCAGAGCATTCATTTCATTAATGGCATCCCAGGCCGTTTTGTAGCTGATTCCGGTCAGTTTAGCCCCGTGGCTGATAGAACCCGTTTGCCGGACAGCGTCCAGTAATGTTATCCGGCGCGGGTCAGCAAACAGCGTATTACTGAGGTGGAGAGTTAAAGAAATATCAGCCTGCATAATCGTTCCTCTGTTCAGGGGGGATCGGCAGCCGCCAGGCAGAAGCAGGTACCGGCGCATACCGGACTTCAGGTAAGAAAACGTAAAAGCACAAAAAGCAATGGGCTTTACGCAGTACTCCCCGTAAAATATCCTTTTTGTGAACAGACTGAGGTTGATATGCTCGAACTGCTCGAAAGCCTGTTGATGGCCATTATAATGGTACCTTTGGTAATGGCAATTATGCTGGGTTTGATTTACGGACTGGGAGAACTATTCAATCTTATTTCCGGGACCCGGGGTAAGGATGATCAGACATCCGGCCAGAGTACCCATCCGTAACGGCTTCTGTGACCTGCCCGGCGAGGCAGGTCATTTTTTATTCAGAGAACTTTCTGATAAATAGTCTCAGCAATCGATGGCCGGTTATTATCGCCTGTTACCCAGCCTGCACGGTCTTTAATTTGCTGATCGGCATTCCCCATCGCAACCCCCAGTCCGGCGTGTTCCAGCATACTTAAATCGTTGTAATTGTCACCGAAGGCAATGACATCCTGCATAGATAAGTTGCGGGTTGCCAGCCATTCTGCCAGCCGCTTACCTTTACTGTTCCCCTGACGTGAAATATCCACCTGATCTGCCCAGGACCACTCGCAGGTAACCTGTGCTTCATCGGCGATACGTAACGCGAAATCCCGTAACTGAGGGAGATTGTCGTGAGACAGGGCAAATTTCCACAATTTATCTGACCGTCGGGCTGCGCTGGTCAGGTCATCAACCCGGGTGAAGAGCGGACGCTGTGCTGCCGGCAGGCTTTCGCCCCAGGCGCTGGTACGGATAACATGCGGAGTAGGGTGCTGGTATAGCATCGCATCGTCAGCATATAACAGGCCTTTAATACCGTCTTCCTCCAGCCGCTGAATGACCAGTTCAGCCTGGGCGACAGACATCGGGTCATTATCCAGTACACGTTTCTTTTGATAATCATACAGATAGGTACCATTACAACAGATTGCAGGTGCAGTTAACTGCAGAGCCTGATAAAACGGATGGATCGCACTGTGGTGTCGTCCGGTGACAATCACCACTTCGGCCCCCGCCTGGCGGGCTTGTGACAGAGCATCAATCGACTCGGGTAATATCGTTTTTTCAGACGTCAGCAGGGTGCCGTCCAGATCAAGAGCAATAACACGATAACGCATAAGATCTTTTACCTGAAGGTGGAGTGGTGCCTGCAGTCTATCCTGATTCCCTGGCAGCCACCAAAAAACCCCGCATGAATAAATCATTTTTTGCGGCGGTATATTGCGATACAGTGGAGCAAATCCCGAAAAATCACCGATTCCAGGTAAGGAGAATACATGCAACAAGTTGTTTATATCGCCAGTCCCGAAAGTCAGCAAATTCATGTCTGGCAGCTCTCTGAGACCGGGGCGCTGACGTTATTACAGGTGATTGATGTTGATGGACAGGTACAGCCGATGGTCGTCAATCCGCATAAACCGGTGTTGTACGCCGGTGTGCGCCCTGATTTTCGTGTGATTGCATTTTCTATTGCTGCCGATGGCAGCTTAACCCGCGCAGGGGAAGCTGCATTGCCGGGCAGTCCGACACATTTATCGACTGACCATCAGGGGACGGCTCTGTTCAGTGGTTTCTATCATGACGGGCTGGTTACGGTCACACCGCTGGATGCTCAGGGTCTGCCGCAGCCTGTCAGTCAGGTCATTGAAGGGCTGGATGGCTGCCATTCCACCAATCTCAGCAGTGATGATCTGCTGTTTACTCCGGCACTGAAACAGGACCGGGTATGTGCTTTTCGCTGGAACAGTAACGGCACCTTAAGCGAACCGGCCTGTGGTCAGGTGGATACCCGGCCGGGTGCCGGACCACGTCATATGGTGTTTCATCCCGCCGGACAGTATGCCTATCTGGTCAATGAGCTGGACAGTACGGTGAGTGTGTTACAACTGAACACCCACGGTGCTGAGACGATTCAGACACTGGATATGATGGCAGATGATTTTACCGGTACCCGCTGGGCGGCGGATATTCATCTGACTCCGGAAGGGCGTTTCTTGTATGCCTGTGATCGTACCAGCAGCACTATCACAGTCTTCTCGGTCAGTGACAGTGGTGATCATCTGACAGTACGCGATATCTGCCCGACAGAGATACAGCCGCGCGGATTCAATATTGATAAACAGGGGAAATTCCTGATCGCTGCCGGACAGAAGTCTCACCATATCGGGGTCTATACTATCGGTGCACAGGACGGCTTATTGACAGAAACAGGACGTTATGCGGTAGGCCAGGGGCCTATGTGGGTAACAGTCCACCAGCTTAGCCCGCAGAAATAAACGGGCACCGGCAGAGACTCTGTCTGAGGGGCTCTGCCGGCAGCGGTCAGTTAAAAGTGACCGTCAGGCTGGCACTGGCCAGTGAATGGAAGTGCACATTAAAACCAACCATTGCCCCGCTGGCATGACTGTCGACCTCAATCAGATCACTATCCAGAGCATGCACGGTAAACACATAGCGATGTTTCTCACCCTGCGGAGGTGCAGCGCCGCCATAGACAGAAGAACCAAAATCGGTCCGGGTCTGTAACGCTCCTGTAGGTAATGGGGCGATGCCTGAACCTGCGCCCTGTTCTATTTCTGAATTCCCGGCGGGAATATTGACCACCACCCAGTGCCACCAGCCACTGCCGGTCGGTGCATCAGGGTCAAAACAGGTAATCACAAAACTCCGGGTCGCTGCAGGGGCATCTTCCCAGTATAACTGGGGTGACAGATTCCCGCCCTGATAGCCCATACCATTAAACACATGGCGTTGCGGCATGGTCTGCCCGTCAGTTAAATCCTTACTGAATAAACGCATCTTATCTCTCCGTTCTGTAAAGTAGCCTGCCGGACCAGACTACCATACAGTCATCGGGTCCGGCGCTGTTCTGTCAGTCCGGCATGGCGAATAAATTGTCCTGTCTGACCGCAAGACTGATGGCCGTGGTTAACCGGGATAACTCTTCGGGGCGGATAATATAAGGCGGCATCAGATAAATCAGCCGGCCGAACGGGCGGATCCAGACGCCCTGACTGACAAAAAATTGCTGTATTTCGGCCATCCTGACCGGGTGATGGCACTCGATCACCCCGATAGCGCCTAATACCCGCACATCCGCGACCCGGGGGCAGTCTTTGAGGGGCTGAAGCTGCTCAGTTAACAGCTGTTCAATCTCTTTCACCTGCCGTTGCCAGTGTCCTTCTGCCAGTATGCTGAGGCTTTCACAGGCCACCGCACAGGCTAACGGATTCCCCATAAAGGTGGGGCCATGCATAAAACAACCGGCAGGGCTGTTGCTGATTTTTTCCGCAACCGCACTGGTTGCGAGGGTGGCCGACAGGGTCATCGTTCCCCCGGTTAATCCTTTTCCAAGGCACATGATATCCGGGGAAATTTCTGCGTGCTGACAGGCAAATAACCGTCCTGTCCGGCCGAAACCGGTAGCGATTTCATCGGCGATCAGCAGTACGCCAAATTGATCGCATAACTGTCTGACACGCCGCAGATAGTTCGGGTGATAGAAGCGCATACCTCCGGCTCCCTGAACAATGGGCTCGAGGATCACCGCTGCCAGTTGCTGATGATGTGCAGCCAGCATTTGCTGCATTTCGGCAATGTCCTCTTCCTGCCAGGGGTGATCGAAACCGGTGGCCGGGGCGGCGACAAACATATGTTCGGGCAGATAGCCTTTCCATAAAGCATGCATCGAGTTTTCAGGATCGCAGACTGACATCGCTGCAAAAGTGTCCCCGTGATAACCCTGACGGATGGTAAGGAATTTCCGGCGCGGGCGGGTATCGCCGCTGTAATACTGAATGGCCATTTTCATCGCAACTTCAACCGCCACAGATCCTGAATCGGCGAGAAAGACCTTATCTAATCCTTCCGGGCTCATATCCACCAGTTTGCGGCATAAGCTGACTGCTGCAGGGTGGGTAATACCGCCAAACATCACATGTGACATATGGCTGATTTGTCTGACCATTGCCTGGTTAAGCCGCGGGTGGTTATAGCCATGAATAGCAGCCCACCAGGAAGACATGCCCTCTGTCAGTTGTGTTCCGTCAGCCAGAGTCAGGGTACAGCGGTCGGCGGTGACCACCGGATAACAGGGCAAAGGATCGATCATTGAGGTGTAGGGATGCCAGATATGCTGGCGGTCGAACGCAAGGTCGTCGGCAGTTAACATAAACTTGTAAACCAAATTAAAAAGATTTAGTTTACAAGTATACGTATAAAAACTGTCTTTGTTAATTACCCGGAGCATGTCATGTCACAACGCTGGACCCTTTCTCAGGCCGAAGCTTTGTTTGAGAAACCGTTACTGGAACTGCTTTTTGAAGCACAGCAAGTGCATCGCCGTCATTTCGATCCGCAAAAAGTCCAGGTCAGTACCTTATTATCGATTAAAACCGGCGCCTGCCCGGAAGATTGTAAGTATTGTCCGCAAAGTGCCCGTTATAAAACCGGCCTCGAGTCAGAGCGCTTAATGGAAGTTGAAGAAGTTCTGGCTTCAGCACGCAAGGCCCGCCAGGCCGGATCAGGCCGTTTTTGCATGGGCGCGGCATGGAAAAATCCCCATGACAGGGATATGCCTTACCTGGAGAAAATGATTGCCGGTGTTAAAGAAATGGGGATGGAAACCTGTATGACGCTCGGCACCCTGTCAGCGCAACAGGCTGAACGACTGGCCAGTGCCGGACTGGATTTTTATAACCATAATCTCGACACTTCCCCCGAATTTTACGGCAGTATCGTGACAACCCGTACTTATCAGGAACGGCTGGATACTCTTGGTGCGGTCAGGGATGCGGGCATGAAAGTCTGTTCCGGAGGAATTGTCGGTCTGGGCGAAACGGTTACCGATCGTGCCGGACTGCTGGTTCAGCTGGCCAATCTGCCGGTTCCTCCGGAGAGTGTTCCGATCAATATGCTGGTGAAGGTCAAAGGTACGCCACTGGCAGATAACGAAGATGTCTGTCCGTTTGATTTTATCCGGACGATAGCTGTGGCCAGGATAATGATGCCTGCCTCTTACGTCCGTCTATCCGCCGGGCGTGAACAGATGAATGAACAGACCCAGGCGATGTGTTTTATGGCCGGAGCTAACTCTATTTTCTATGGCTGCAAGCTGCTGACCACACCAAACCCTGAAGAAGATAATGACCTGCGTCTGTTCCGTAAACTGGGGCTTAACCCCGAACAGACTTATACGGAACAGGGCGATCGTGGCCGTGAGCAGCAATTACATCAGGTATTACAGGAGAGTGATACGGCGTTGTTCTATAACGCGGCGGTACAATGAGCTGGCAGCAAAAAATCACCGGAGCACTGCGGTTACAGCGTGAGTCCGGGTTGTGGCGTCAGATGCAGCCGGTTACTCCCGCGGCAAATGCAACACTGTCGGCAGAAGGCCGGCAGTATCACCATTTCTCTTCCAATGATTATCTGGGACTGAGCCGGCACCCGCGGATTATTGATGCCTGGCAGCAGGGGCTTAACCGCTGGGGAGCCGGTGCCGGTGCCTCCGGCCATGTGACGGGCTATACCCCGGCACACCGGGAGCTGGAAGAGGCCCTGGCGCAGCGGCTGGGGTTTTCCCGGGCATTGCTGTTCGGTTCCGGATTCGCGGCCAACCAGGCCTTAGTTTTTGCTCTGGCCGGTAAACAGGATCGGTTGCTGGCCGATAAACTGATGCACGCATCATTACTCGAAGCAGCGGCCCTGAGTCCGGCGACGTTATGCCGTTTTCAGCATAACAGCCCGCAGAGCCTGCAACGGTTACTTTCCCGTACCTGTGACGGCGAAACCCTGATTATTACCGAAGGGGTGTTCAGTATGGACGGTGACCGTGCGCCATTGAGGGAGCTCCGTCAGCAGGCAGATGCCTCAGGCAGCTGGCTGGTGGTCGATGATGCGCACGGTATCGGGGTCTGCGGGCCACAGGGCAGGGGCAGTTGCCAGCAACAGGGGATTACGCCTGATATTCTGGTGGTCACCTTCGGTAAGGCATTCGGTGTTGCCGGAGCCGCCATACTCTGCTCTGCAGACGTGGCCGACTATTTGTGTCAGTCGGCAAAACACCTGATTTACAGCACGGCGATGCCTCCGGCACAGGCGGTGGCTATTCATGCGTCATTACACCTGATCGACGTTGCTGATCAACGCAGAGAAAAATTACAGCACAACATCCGTTTATTCCGTCAACAGATGACAGGTCTGCGCTGGTCACTGCTCCCCTCAGAGACAGCGATCCAGCCATTGATGATCGGAGAAAATCAGTCAGCCGTCGATCTGGCCGCAGCACTGCGTCAGCGTGGGTTTTGGATCAATGCGATCCGTCCGCCAACGGTACCTGCCGGCGCAGCAAGGCTGCGTATCACCCTTTCGGCAGCCCATGATCCGCAGCAGATTGAACAACTGGCGGAGCACTTATATGCATTGCAATCCTGAACAGACCGCAGGGCCGGGTGTTGATAAATCAGCAATAGGTAAAGCTTTTGGCCGTGCGGCAGCAACTTATGATGATTATGCAGCGCTGCAGCGTATTACCGGTGACCGTTTACGGGAAATAGCCGGCATGCCGGCAGCAGGCGACTTACTGGATGCGGGCTGCGGCAGTGGCTGGTATAGCCGTTGTTTCAGCGCCGCGGGGTATCGGGTCACGGCACTGGATATTTCGACAGAGATGCTTCGTTATGCCCGTCAGCAACAGAGTGCCGCAGATTATCTACAGGCTGATCTGGACGCGTTACCTTTTCGCGCCGGTAGCTTTGATGTTATCTGGAGCAATCTGGCCCTGCAATGGAGCAACCAGCTGCGGCAGGCAGTATATCAGCTGCGTTCTGCTCTGAGACCGGCAGGTCAGCTGCGATTTTCCACAGTTGCGGCAGGGTCATTACCGGAAGTGGATCAGGCGTGGCAGTCCGTAGACGGTACTGCACATACTAACTCGTTCCTCACAGTGCAGCAGATTACGCAGGCCGTCTGCGGGTATGGTATCAGGCTGATCCATGAGCCCGTAACCCTGCACTTTCCGTCTGCTCGTGCGGCGCTCTGGTCACTGAAAGGGGTGGGGGCCGGTCATCTGCACCAGCGGACGAAGAGTCTGCCCCTTACCCGTCAGCGGCTGGCGCTGCTTGATGCGGGCTGGCCTAAAGAGACAGAAGGCTACCGATTAAGTTATCAGATAGTGTATGGAGTGACAGAATGAATCATCGCTGGTTTATCACCGGAACAGATACAGAAGCCGGAAAAACGGTGGCGACAACCGCATTGTTGCAGGCGGCGGCAACGCAGGGCTGGCGCGCGGCGGGTTATAAGCCGGTAGCCTCCGGCTCGGAAATGACACCGCAGGGATTACGTAACAGCGATGGGCTGTTACTGCAACAAAACAGTTTACCTGGTCTGGATTATCATGAAGTTAATCCGCTGGTCTTTGCTGAGGCCACATCGCCGCATATTGTCAGTGCGGCACAACGACAGCCGATTAGCGCGCAGGCGATGTCAGCAGGGCTGCGTCATCTGGAAACGAAAGCCGACTGGATTGGCGTAGAAGGGGCTGGCGGATGGTTTACACCACTGGCAGACGATTTTTTGTTTTCTGACTGGGTGGTTGCAGAACAATTGCCGGTAGTGCTGGTGGTAGGAATGAAACTGGGCTGTATTAATCATGCGCTTCTGAGTGCTGCCGCAATCCGGGCTGCCGGCCTGACGCTTTCCGGCTGGATAGCTAACTGTGTACAGCCACCTCAGGAGCGTCATCAGCCATATATGGAAACCCTGATTCAGCGACTGCCGGCACCACTGCTCGGCGAAATCCCGCAACTGACCAGCAGACAGCAACTGTCCTGCTGCGGACAATATGTTGATTTACCCGCTGCCGTCAGTTCACGCTGAGCCATTTATTGATCATGCCTTCATCCAGCTGAGTAACACGGCCGTTAGCGACGCTGCGGCCGCAATGCAGCAGTAGAAAATAGTCGGCCACACTGCGGATAAAGGAAACCCGCTGTTCCAGCAACAGGATGGTCATCCCGAACTCATGATTCAGGCAGCGTAGCAGGTTACCCATATCTTCTTCCAGCCAGCAGGACATTCCTCCGGTCGGTTCATCCAGAATCAGTAATTTGGGTTCCAGTACCAGCGCCCGGGCCAGTGCCAATTGTTGCTGCTGATCGATAGTTAAATCACCACTGCGCTGATGACGCAGGTCATACAGATGCGGGAAAAGATCAAAGATTATTTGCGGGATTGCGTAAGGCGGGCTGCTTTTTGCGGCCTTTAAGGCGATCATCAGGTTATCTTCAACACTCATCTGAGAAAAGATATGCCGCCCCTGGGGAACGTAACCGATTCCCATACCTGCCCGTTGTTCTGACGGTTGTTGCTGAAGGTCGCGTGGCGGAGCATTACGTTCCTGCCAGGTAATGGTACCGCTATTGATCGGCAAATATCCCATAATACAATTGACCAGCGTCGTTTTTCCCATCCCCGGCTGGCCCAGCACAGCAGTGCATGAGCCGGGCATCAGGTCCATGTCGACATCCCGGAGAATATGATTCGGACCATAAAACTGATTGATTGCACGTAAACTCAGCATCTGTTGCACTCCTCTGTATAGGTTACGCCTGGCGGCCCGCAGACTGCCCGGCGACGCTTATGCCGTCTCTCCCCGGACGACAGCACCCTCTGAATAAAGCAATTATCAGGCCACAATGATGTAGCCTGAGAAAAACCGGTTATATCGGGTCTGTCAGGGCCAGTTATGCACAGCCAGTGGCTATCGGCAGGCGCTGTTGCACTTTACCGGTGCCGGGCGGAATGCTTTAGGGTGCATCCTGACCGCTAAAAAGGCAGAAAATCTGAGGAGAGGTACTTGACCGTAGTGAAAAATAACGTAAAGCCGTGCTGCGGCAATGATTTGAAAACTGACATAAGGGGTAAAAAAAGCCAAAAAAAATTTTTTTTAATCTGGCTGAAAAGGGATTAATAATTTATACACAGCCGATGCTATCAGGGCTAAAAACAGTTATCCACTATTCCTGTGGATAACTATGTGCATTAGCATCTTAAAACAGGGCTGAAGCAAGGAAATATGCGGTCTGGCAACAGACTGGCTGTAAATCGGACTTTTGATATTAACTGTATATATTCAATTAGTTAATTAAAAGCAAGCCTGCGGACAGTCAGACGGCCGATTATGGCAGTGGTTTATTACATTAACTTGACAAACGATAAAGTCGGCAGGCAGTCGGTGGATAACACTGGCCACGGAGACAATCGCGCGGAGAAATAAAAATTATTTCTCGTTAAAATTCCTTAAGTCACATTGTGATATGTATCCGTACTGGCTGTATACCCAGTATGACACTGGCAAATTTTCGTTCAGTGGTTAGAATAGATCCCCCGCCAGAACAGATGCGACAGGTGACCCTACGATGAGCAAAGTTTTCACACTCCATTCGGAATTCAAACCGTCAGGTGATCAGCCTGAGGCCATCCGCCGTCTGGAGGAAGGGCTGGAAGACGGATTAGCACACCAGACATTGCTCGGGGTGACCGGCTCCGGAAAAACCTTTACGGTGGCTAATGTGATTGCTGACCTGAACCGGCCAACGATGGTACTGGCCCCCAATAAAACCCTGGCGGCCCAGTTATACGGTGAGATGAAAGCCTTTTTCCCTGATAATGCTGTCGAATACTTTGTGTCTTACTATGATTATTACCAGCCCGAAGCCTATGTGCCGAGCTCGGATACCTTTATCGAGAAAGATGCCTCGGTCAACGAGCATATTGAGCAAATGCGTCTGTCGGCAACCAAAGCTTTACTGGAACGCCGCGATGTCATTGTGGTCGCTTCCGTTTCGGCGATCTATGGTCTGGGTGATCCGGATTTATATCTGAAAATGATGCTGCACCTTAGCCGGGGAATGATCATTGACCAGCGCAGTATTCTGCGCCGACTGGCTGAGCTGCAATATACCCGTAATGACCAGGCTTTTCAGCGCGGAACATTCCGCGTGCGTGGCGAGGTGATTGATATTTTCCCTGCCGAATCTGATGAAATTGCTCTGCGGGTCGAACTGTTTGATGATGAAGTCGAACGACTGTCGATCTTTGATCCTTTAACCGGTCAGGTGGCACAGACGGTTCCCCGCTATACGGTTTACCCTAAAACTCACTATGTCACGCCACGTGAACGTATTGTGCAGTCGATGGAAGAGATAAAACTGGAACTGGCCGATCGCCGCCGTGTATTGCTGGAAAATAATAAATTACTCGAAGAACAAAGGATTACGCAGCGTACTCAGTTCGATTTAGAAATGATGAATGAGCTGGGTTACTGCTCGGGTATCGAAAACTATTCACGTTATCTCTCGGGCCGCGGGCCGGGAGAGCCACCGCCAACCCTGTTCGATTATCTGCCCGCCGACGGCCTGCTGGTGGTCGATGAATCACACGTCACTATTCCGCAAATAGGCGGAATGTACCGGGGGGATCGGGCGCGTAAAGAAAACCTGGTCGAGTATGGTTTCCGTTTACCTTCGGCGCTGGATAACCGCCCGCTGAAATTTGAAGAATTTGAAGCTCTGGCACCCCAGACGATTTATGTTTCTGCGACCCCGGGGGCATATGAACTGGACAAATCCGGCGATGAAGTGATTGACCAGGTCGTCCGGCCAACGGGGCTGCTGGATCCGCTGATTGAAGTGCGTCCGGTGGCGACACAGGTAGATGATTTATTATCTGAAATTCGTCAGCGGGTCGAAATTAATGAGCGGGTACTGGTGACCACTCTGACCAAACGGATGGCGGAAGATCTGACCGAATATCTTGAGGAGCATGGTGAGCGGGTACGTTATCTGCATTCCGACATTGATACGGTCGAGAGGATGGAGATTATCCGCGATTTACGGTTAGGCGAATTTGACGTACTGGTGGGCATAAACCTGTTACGGGAAGGGCTGGATATGCCGGAAGTTTCGCTGGTGGCTATTCTGGATGCAGATAAAGAAGGTTTCCTGCGTTCTGAACGTTCTCTGATTCAGACGATTGGCCGTGCGGCTCGTAATATCAGTGGTAAGGCTATTCTGTACGGCGATCGTATTACGCCTTCCATGGCACGTGCTATTGAAGAAACTGAGCGCCGCAGGGAGAAACAACAAGCCTGGAACCAGCAACACGGGATTGTACCGACCCGGTTAAATAAGAAAGTGACTGACATCCTTGAACTGGGGCAGGGAATTGGCCGTACGAAAGGGAAGTCTCAGGACAAAAATCAGACCAGGCAACGGGCCGCAGAAGCGGCTGGCCAGTATGCAGCATTAACCCCGCAGGCAATGCAGAAAAAAATTGCCGAATTGGAGGCCAGAATGCAGAAGCATGCCATGGATCTTGAGTTTGAAGAAGCTGCGCGGCTACGTGATGAATTACATGAGGTCCGGGCACTGTTTATCGCCGCCTCCTGAGTATCCGTGGGGCGGCGGACTATCCCAGACTCTGTACGGCCTTTTCCAGGGCAATATGCAGCAAATGCCGGTCATGACGGTATCTGATATCACCGGCTTCAAGGGGATGCTGAATAATTCTGCGCCCCCCCAGCTGGCTGATATCAGCGGCAGGACTGACAATAACGGCATCAATCACCCTGCGGCCAATCACCTGCTCCATTTTCTGTAGTTTATCGCTGACCGTCAGAGAACCCGCAGGACTGTGTTCTTTCCCCAGATTACCAATAAAAATCATTTTGGCCGGGGTACGTCGCAGGGCGGTCGCCATCTGTTCCATCAGCAGTACCGGCATCAGGCTGGTATAAAAACTGCCGGGGCCGATTAAGATCAAATCAGCTTCAGCGATAGCCTCTGTCGCTTCACGTGTCGCGGTTACCTGCGGAAAGAGCGTCAGGGAACAGGGCAGTTCATCCATTGCATCAATGGCAGTTTCACCATATACAGCATTTCCCCGACTATCGGTAGCGACCAGGTCAACCGGTTGCTCTGACATCGGGATCAGAAAAGCATCCACTTTCAGCACATTACGGATAAGATTAATCGCCTCCAGCGGTCTGACACTCAGATTATCCAGCGCTTTCAGCATCAGGTTCCCCAGATTATGTCCGGCCAGTTCACCGTTACCACTAAAGCGGTATTCGAACATGGCAGAGGCGATGCCGGGTTCAGTAATTAACTGATTCAGACAATTGCGCATATCACCCCAGGCAATTCCGCCTTCCGAGCGACGGATCCTGCCGGTGGAACCCCCGTTATCCGTGGTGGTGACAATTCCGGTTAGCCGTGACCCGAGAGAGGAGAGGGATGACATCACGCGGCCTAAACCATGCCCCCCGCCAATGGCCACAACGCGATCTAAATCTGCCAGTGTGCGATTCATAATTATCCTTTGGTTAGCTGTTAGCCCGGGGTGACAAATATCTGCCAAACAACCAGCAGAGAAACAGTTATTCTCTCTTAATAAAAGCCTGTTTAACAGAGGATTAATCTGTAGCGGTAAATGAACATTAACCGCCACAGCGGAGGCCAATAGCGTGACTTATGGAGAGGTTTCGCGCTAAAATTCGTTCGGGCGATTATCTGTACTGATAATCTACACTCTAAGCCCGTATCACCTACGTTATCACGGGTAATAAGGTGTCCGGGCCGCAGTTATTACTGCCAGGGTGCGGGAAGAAATGACCGCATCTCCCGACTTCGGAAAGGTGTTTCTGTGTCTCAGTTGATTGATACGTTTGATCGGCGGTTTTACTATCTGCGTCTGTCAGTGACGGATGTGTGTAATTTTCGCTGCACATACTGCCTGCCGGATGGTTACCGTCCACACAGTGTCCGCAATAAAGGCTTTTTATCCACGGATGAAATCCGCCGGGTGACCCGCGCCTTTGCCGCAGCCGGCACCGAAAAAATTCGGCTTACGGGCGGCGAGCCTTCCTTACGGCGTGACTTCACGGATATTATTGCCGCCGTCAGAGAAAACCCGCACCTGCGTAAGATTGCCACCACAACTAATGGCTACCGTCTGCAACGTGATATCCGCCATTGGCGTGATGCGGGCCTGACCGCCGTCAATGTCAGTATTGACAGCCTTGATGCCCGCCAGTTTTATGCCATTACCGGCCAGGATAAATTTCGCCAGGTCATGGCGGGGATTGATGCGGCTTTTGAGGCCGGGTTTGAGATGGTTAAGGTCAATACAGTATTAATGCGGGACGTTAACAGCCAGCATTTGCAGACATTTCTTGACTGGATCCGTGACCGCCCTGTGCAGTTACGCTTTATCGAATTGATGGAAACCGGTGACGGCAGTGACCTGTTCAGGAAACATCACATTTCGGGTCAGGTCATTCGCCAGCAATTAATTGAACGTGGCTGGCAACTGCAGCAAAGAGCAAAAGATGATGGCCCGGCGCAGGTATTTTCACACCCGGATTACCAGGGAGGGGTCGGTTTGATTATGCCCTATGAAAAAGATTTTTGCCTGAGCTGTAACCGGCTGCGGGTGTCGGCGACAGGTAACCTGCACTTATGTCTGTTTGGTGAAAACGGGATACCACTGCGGGATTTACTGGTCAGTGACCAGCAACAGGATGAGCTGCTGGCACGGATTACACAAAGCCTCGGGCAGAAGAAGCAAACCCACTTTCTGCAACAGGGAAATACCGGCCATACCCAAAACCTTTCGTTTATTGGCGGATAGTCAGGAGAGACCAGCATGAGCAAATCCCCGCGGGAATTTATTCCGCTTAGCGTGGCACTGCTTACAGTGTCAGACAACAGAGATCAACACAGCGATAGCTCCGGTGATTACTTTCGTGAAGCGGTTACCGCAGCCGGCCACCGGGTCACGGAACAGGTGATCTGTCAGGATAACTGCTATCACCTCCGGGCTGTGGTTTCACGCTGGATTGCCGGTGAACAGGTGCAGGTGGTCATTGTCAATGGAGGTACCGGTTTCCATGCTAAAAACAGCACCCCGCAGGCATTACTGCCCCTGTTTGACCGGACTATTGATGGATTCGGCGAATTGTTCCGGATGATCTCCTATGAAGAGATTGGTTCAGCGACCCTGCAATCGCGCGCAGTGGCGGGTATGGCCAACCGGACGCTGATTTTTGCTGTGCCCGGCTCAACGGCAGCCTGCCGTCAGGCGTGGGAGCGTATTATCGCGTCACAAATTGATGCCACTACGGCGCCCTGTAATTTTGTCTCACAATTGAAGAACCAGTGATATGTCGCGACTCACACATATAAACAGTGCCGGAGAGGCACATATGGTCGATGTTTCTGCCAAGCAGGAGACCGTCCGGGAAGCCCGTGCTGAGGTATTTGTCAGTATAAATCAGCAGACATTACAAATGATTGCTGATGGCAGTCACCACAAAGGGGATGTATTCGCAACTGCGCGGATTGCAGGTATTCAGGCGGCCAAACGCACCTGGGAGCTTATCCCCCTTTGTCATCCGCTAATGCTGAGTAAAGTTGAAGTTTCACTGACCCTGTGCGAGCAGCATCAGCAGGTACATATTGAAACACTGTGCCGGCTGACGGGAAAAACAGGTGTGGAAATGGAAGCGCTGACTGCCGCCTCGGTGGCCGCACTGACCATCTATGATATGTGCAAGGCAGTGCAGAAAGACATTGTTATTGACAGGCTGAGGCTGGTCAGTAAATCCGGCGGTAAGTCGGGTAATTTCAGGGCGGATAATCATGATTAACGTATTGTTATTTGCCCGGGTCCGGGAACTGGCAGGCACTGACGGCGTGACTGTCGCTGCTGAATACTCAGATGCTGAGTCACTGCGTCTGGCTCTGAGCCTTAAGGACAGCCGCTGGGCCATGGCGCTGGAGCAGGGGAAGCTGCTGGTGGCCGTTAATCAGACCCTGGTGCCGTTCAGCCACCCGTTACAGGATGGCGACGAAGTTGCTTTCTTTCCGCCGGTCACCGGAGGTTAACGGACCATGATTCATACACACATCAGGGTGGGCGAAGCACCATTTTCTCTGGCAGAAGCCCATGAATGGCTGTCTGGTGATGATCAGGACGGCGCAGTGGTCACTTTTACCGGTAAAGTGCGTAACCATAACTCAGGGGACAGCGTCGCAACACTGACGCTGGAGCATTATCCGTCGATGACCGAAAAAGTGCTGGCGACGATCGCGGAGCAAGCCCGCGAACGCTGGTCATTACAGCGCATTGTGATTATTCATCGTGTTGGTAGTCTGGCCCCGGGGCAGCATATTGTGCTGGTCGGTGTCAGCTCGGCACACCGCAGCAGTGCTTTTGCTGCGGCGGAATACATTATGGATCTTCTGAAAACTACAGCGCCGTTCTGGAAGCGGGAAACCACACCACAGGGAGAGCGCTGGCTGGAGGCAAAACAGAGTGATCACCAGGCGGCAGGGCGCTGGTCAGACTCGTGCTGACAGTGAATCACACTGCCCGTGATCAGCGGCAGTACTGTGTTAACGCTTTCTCTGGCGTTATCCGCGGATGCTCTCGCAGAGGACTGTTAGTTCTGCTGATGTTACTGGCTGGCTGCAGCCAGCCACTGACGAAGGTGACGCCACAACAAGCGGCGGCACAGCAGGCAGATATCCGGCGATTACTGCCGGCATCAGTCAGCGATAAACAAGGCTGGTCAGAGGATATTTATCAGGCCCTCCGCCATCAGTCACTGCCTGTCTCACGACAAAATATCTGTGCTGTAATAGGGATAACCGGCCAGGAGTCGGGATTTAATGCAGATGCCCCGGTAGCAGACCTGCCCGGGATCGCCCTTAACGAAATTTATCGCCGCGCGGGGGCGTTATATATTCCCCGGTTTGTTGTGGATACCGCGTTAAAAATTCCGTCATCGGATGGCCGCAGTTATGCAGCACGCCTGAGTACGGTGCGCAGCGAAAAACAACTCAGTGCTATTTTTGATGATCTGGCAGACAGAGTGCCACTGGGACAACGGTTATTCGGGCATTTTAATCCGGTGCATACGGGGGGGCCTATGCAGGTCAGTATCGCTTTTGCTGAAGCGCATAACGACGGTTATCCGTGGCCGACAGAGCATTCCGTACGACAGGAAGTGTTCACCCGGCGTGGCGGAGTGTACTTCGGTACCCTGCATTTACTGGGTTACCCGGCCAGTTATCCGGCGATGATTTACCGGTTTGCTGATTTTAATGCAGGCTGGTATGCCAGCCGTAATGCAGCTTTTCAGGCAGCTGTAATGCAGCTTAGCGGACGTAAGCTGGCCACAGACGGTGACCTGATTCGCTATAACAGTGATGCTGCCGGGGCAACAGAGCAGGCAGTGCTCAGTTTGCAGTCACGACTGGGGATCAGTGCCGGAGATATCCGCCGGCAGTTAGCCCTTAGTAAAACAGAAGCATTTGAGCAGAGTCAGGTCTGGAAGCAGGTCTTCCTGCTGGCGGATAAGCAGCATGGTTCAGCTTTGCCCCGGCAACGGTTGCCGGGTATTGCATTACACAGCCCGAAGATCACCCGTAATCTGACCACCGCATGGTTTGCCGAACGGGTGAACACCCGTTATCAGCAATGTCTGGCGCGGCAAAAATAGCTGACTGGCACAGGACTACCAATGTGTGCCACACTTACTCTATACGTTTAACCGTTTCAGGAGGCGGAGCATGGAGCGATACCAAAGGCAGGACCACTCAGCATTACAACGGGCGGGTTCCGGTTTACAAACCTACATGGCGCAGGTTTATGGCTGGATGACCTGTGGATTATTACTGACGGCATTTATCAGCTGGTTTGCGGCCAGAACCCCGCGGGTTATGGAATTTGTCTTTTCCAGCCAGTTAACTTTTTTTGGTCTGATTATTGTCCAGCTGGCAGTCGTGTTTGTACTGTCCGGGATGGTACATAAAATGAGCAGCGCGCTGGCGACTTCATTGTTTATGCTGTATTCGGCGCTGACCGGACTGACAATGGCCAGTATTTTTCTGGTTTATACCTATTCATCTATCGCCAGTACATTCTTTGTGACTGCCGGGATGTTCGGGGCAATGACGTTGTATGGCTATACCACTAAACGTGATTTAAGTCGTCTTGGCAGCCTGATGTTTATGGCGTTGATCGGTATTCTGATAGCGTCTCTGGTTAACTTCTGGCTGAAAAGTCCGGCGCTGATGTGGGCAATCACCTATATCGGTGTGGTGGTATTCGTCGGGCTGACGGCGTATGACACCCAGAAGCTAAAAAATATCGGTGAAACTATTGATATCAATGATAAAGAAAACCTGCGCCGTTACAGTATCGTCGGTGCACTGACCCTGTATCTTGATTTTATTAACCTGTTCCTGATGCTGTTGCGTATTTTCGGTAACCGCCGTTAATCATCTCACCCGCGATCAATACACAGAGGCCGATCCGGCCTCTGTTTTTTTGTCATATGCGTCCCTGTATCCTGCTGCCCGACCCCGCGTATTAACCTTTTGCTACAGTCCGTTATCAGTCCCGCTGATGGACCGAATTTACTGTCAGACGGCAATAATTATATTCTGCATTATCTCACTAAAATCGGGCGTCTGAGGCGCATAACTGACTGCTGACAGGCTGCCTGAATTGCAAAAAATGAAATAAAAGTGATTTTTATGGCATAATACCGGCGCTGAGTTACCTGACCCAAACAAGAAACTGCTGTTCTGATCACAATTGGACATCAGGAAATGAAAAATAACAGGTGCTTTTTTTTAAACTGGATTAGTCTGATTAATCCTGCCGCTATGTCGGTTTGTATGGGCGACATCACAGTCTGCCAGGAGAAAAAAATGAAATGGTCTAACCGTGTTCAGATTATAACCGGACAAACCTGCTTCCATATTGCGATGCATCTGAGTGTTATTGCCTTGCTGGTCTGGGGCTGGAAACATCAGTTATTAGTGTCCGTCAGCGGCAGCCTGGTCGCAGCCTATGTGGTATTACTCGCGGCGATGATTATCACTCAGAGAGTGACACGTCTGCGGGTGGTTGGTGATTATCTTGAGGAAGCCAGCACGACTTACTATTTTGGTGCGGCAATGCTGTCACTGTTCCTGCTTTCCCGTGTTATTTCTAACCCGTTACTGGTCGGTGCACTGGGGGTGGTGATGCTGATCGGCCCGGCATTGATTTCCCTGCTGGCAAAAGAACCGGTACGCCGGGTTGAAAAAAAAAGTAGTTAGTCTTACACGTCATTGTTATCAGGGTCAGTAATGCGTTAAGCATATGATCCGTGACAAATCAGCCACTATTGATAAGCCGGGGCACTCGCACAGAGCTATTAACTCTGTTAAACTGTCGCCATCATGCATCGTAGTTTTTGCCCCTGACTTATCTCTGAGTCACATGACATAACCCCCTGAAAACTGCACCGTTGTCTTACGGTCAGGGCGTCCCGGAGTAAATTTTCCATGTCTTTTGAATCTCTCGGTCTTAGTGCCGATATTTTGCGTGCTGTCAGCGAACAAGGCTACAGCGAACCTACCCCTATTCAGAAACAGGCAATCCCTGTGGTACTGGCGGGTGGTGACCTGCTGGCCAGCGCCCAGACCGGTACCGGTAAGACCGCCGGATTTACCTTGCCGTTACTTCAGCGTTTATCTGCCAGTCAGCCGGCGGTGATTAAAGGCCGTCGTCCTGTCCGTGCACTGATCCTGACACCGACCCGTGAGCTGGCGGCCCAGGTCGGGGAAAATGTCCGTGAGTACAGCCGTTACCTTAACCTGCGTTCGCTGGTGGTATTTGGTGGTGTCAGTATCAACCCGCAAATGATGAAACTGCGGGGCGGAGTTGATGTTCTGGTGGCAACCCCTGGCCGTTTACTGGATCTGGCGCACCAGAATGCTGTTGACCTTTCGTCAGTAGAAATTCTGGTCCTGGATGAAGCTGACCGTATGCTGGATATGGGCTTTATTCATGATATCCGTAAGGTGCTGGCGAAATTACCGGCGCGTCGTCAGAATTTATTATTCTCTGCCACTTTCTCTGATGAGATTAAAGCACTGGCCGAAAAGCTGCTCGATCGTCCGTCACTGATCGAAGTGGTTCGCCGGAATACGGCTTCAGAGCAGGTCAGTCAGCAAGTGCATTTTGTCGACAAAAAGCGGAAGCGGGAACTGCTGTCTTACCTGATTGGTCGTGATAACTGGCAACAGGTGCTGGTTTTCACCCGCACCAAACACGGTGCTAACCACCTGGCAGAACAGCTGAATAAAGACGGTATTACTGCTGCGGCAATCCACGGAAATAAAAGCCAGGGCGCACGTACCCGTGCTCTGGCAGATTTTAAAACCGGAGATATTCGTGTACTGGTTGCGACCGACATTGCGGCCCGTGGTATTGATATCGAAGAACTGCCACACGTGGTTAACTACGAGTTACCGAATGTCGCGGAAGATTATGTTCACCGTATCGGCCGTACCGGCCGAGCGGCATCAACCGGTGCGGCATTATCACTGGTCTGTGTCGATGAGCATAAACTGCTGCGCGATATTGAACGGTTGCTGAAACGTGAAATTCCTCGTCTGGCTATTCCGGGCTATGAGCCGGATCCGTCGATTAAAGCTGAGCTAATCCAGAATGGCCGGCAGGGCGGTCGTGGTGACCGTCGTCAGGGCGGCCAGGGTGCCGGCCGTGGTCAGGGGGCACGCTCGCCCCGTACCGGTAATGGCAATAGTAACGGTAACGGTAATCCACGCCCGCGCCGCACCTCCGGACCGAAGAAAACAGAGCGAACCTGAGAAAATGCGGGTATTACTGGCACCGATGGAAGGAGTGCTTGACTCACTGGTCAGGCATTTGCTCTCTGACGTTAACGACTATGATCTCTGTATCACAGAGTTTCTTCGTGTGACAGACCAGCTATTGCCTGCAAAATCTTTTTATCGTCTGTGTCCTGAACTGCACAATGCCAGCCGTACATCATCAGGTACCCGGGTGAGGGTCCAGTTACTGGGTCAGCACCCCGGCTGGCTGGCGGAGAACGCAGCCCGTGCGGTTGAACTGGGTTCTTACGGGGTTGATCTTAATTGTGGTTGTCCGTCGAAGCTGGTGAATGGCAGTGGCGGCGGGGCTACGCTGCTGAAAGATCCTGCTCTGATTTACCAGGCGACTAAAGCGATGCGCGAAGCCGTACCCCGGCACCTGCCGGTGACAGTTAAAGTCCGGCTTGGCTGGGATTCCGTCACCCGGAGTCACGAAATTGCCGATGCTGTTGCCAGCGCCGGAGCTTCAGAAATAGTGATACATGGCCGGACGAAGGAAGACGGTTACCGCGCGGATGCGATTAACTGGCCGGCTATCGGAGAAATAAGGCAGCGCTTATCCGTACCAGTGATTGCGAACGGAGAAATCTGGGATCATCAGAGTGCTATGGCTTGCTGTGCCGTCACCGGATGTGATGCGGTGATGGTCGGACGGGGGGCGCTGAATGTGCCGAACCTTAGCCGGGTGATTAAATATAATGAACCACCGATGCCCTGGCCACAGGTTGTCCGGCTACTGAATAACTATTGCGGGCTGGAAAAACAAGGTGATACCGGGTTATACCATGTTGCACGTATCAAACAATGGCTGGGATATTTACGCAAAGCGTATCCGCAGGCGACCGGTGTTTTTACGGAAGTCCGTGCTTTGAAAACATCGCCAGAGATTGCTGCTGCTATTGAACGAATAGCTGTTAACACCTTGTAATAAATCGGTGTTGTGTACATTGTCAGCTATGATAATGTGCACTCAATCATTGTCTCCGGGTTTTCTGTTAATCATGTCTGAATCTGCAGTCCTGAGTCGTGCTCAGTTAAATAAACGCATCCTGTCGGTCATTATTTTCACCTTCTTCTGCTATCTGTCTGTTGGTTTGCCGCTGGCGGTACTGCCCGGTTTTGTTCACCACCAACTGGGCTTTAGTTCCTTTATTGCCGGGGTGATCATCAGTCTGCAATATTTCTCGACCCTGATCAGCCGTCCGCAGAGTGGCCGGCTGGCCGATAGCCTGGGACCCAAAAAAGTGGTCATGCTCGGGCTGGTGCTGTGCGGTATGAGTGGTGTGCTGACAATGATTGCCGGATGCCTGAGTTCTTATCCGCTCCTGAGTCTGTCACTACTGGCTGCAGGGCGTGTTTGCCTCGGATTTGGTGAAAGCTTTAGCAGTACCGGTTCGACCTTATGGGGAATGAATCTGGCCGGACCGCTGCATACGGCCAGAGTGATTTCATGGAACGGGGTGGCAACCTATATGGCAATGGCGATTGGTGCACCGTTGGGCGTTTTTCTGAATCAGATGGCGGGGATCAGTGGTTTTGCAGGGCTGGTGGCATTGATGGGCGGGGCGGGATTTTTTCTGGCGTTCAGCAAACCGGCGGTGGTGGTTACCCCGGGGCAGCGGGTTGCATTCTGTCAGGTTTTTCGCCGCGTGTGGGTGTTCGGACTGGCGCTGGCGCTCGGCACTGTTGGTTTCGGTGTTATTGCGACCTTTATTACTCTTTATTTCAGCAGCCGTGGCTGGGCCGGAGCGGCTATGACCCTGACTCTGTACAGCCTTGGTTTTGCCGGGATTCGGCTGGTTCCGGGAAATGTAATTACCCGTTTTGGCGGAATTAAAGTTTCTCTGGTGTCATTTATTGCAGAAGCCGCTGGCCTGTTTCTGTTGTGGCATGCTGACTCCGTGCTGGCGGCAGATATAGGTGCTTTCCTTACGGGCTGTGGTTTCTCTTTAATTTTCCCTGCGTTGGGGGTAGAGGCCGTAAAACAGGTAGAACAGCAAAGCCAGGGCTCTGCTCTGGGAACCTATTCGGCTTTTCTTGATTTCGGGCTGGGGATCACCGGACCGGTGGCCGGATTACTGATGAACCATGCCGGGGTACGTTCGGTGTATCTGGCGGCGGCATTCGTTGTCATCGGCGGGGGATTAATGATGGTTCGTTTACTGATGCAGCCCGCGACTTCTCAGCAGACCGGATGATGTGTGGGACTGATAGGTAATTTTCGCCCCTCACCGATATAAAAACCGCCCCGGAGGGCGGTTATTGGCAGGAAAATATGGAAATTTATTGCGCCGCAGCCTGTGGCGAGGCGTCCGTCTGAATGATATTGGCACCTTCTGACGACATCGGCGTCATAGGTTGTTCCTGCGGCAGTGCTGACGGGTTTTCGGACACCGGATGAGGCGTGGTATCGATATTATTTTCAACCCCGTTAATTTTTACCGGCATACCACTACGCGCTTTCAGTGCAGCGTTTAATACATTCTGATTTACGCTGGCATCACTCAGAATCTTACTGACCTGAGGAGTAATCGTTAAAGGGACTTCCTGGTTAGAGGTAAACTGCTGTTCAGTGGTGGACAGCGGGTTATGAACCTCGATATAGCGTGAACCATCAGGTTCGATCGCCGCTTTCACTGGCTGGTCAATAAACTGTACGCGGGTACCGACCGGTACATTTTCAAACAACCATTTAATATCATCAGCACGCAGGCGGACACAGCCATGGCTGACACGTAAACCAATACCAAAGTCGGCATTAGTACCATGGATCGCGTACAGACGCCCGATATATAAAGCATAAAGACCCATCGGATTATCGGGACCCGAAGGGAACACATCCGGAATGTTCTGACCATTTGCCAGGTATTCAGCATGCATTGCTTTGGTCGGAGTCCAGGTCGGATTAGGGCGTTTATGCTGGACACTGGTTACCCAGTTCAGCGGAGTATCTTTGCCCAGCTGGCCAATACCGATTGGCAGTACCACTACACTGTGAGTCCCTTTCGGGTAATAGTAGAGTCGCATTTCTGCGCTGTTAATCACGATACCTTCACGGGGTGCGTCCGGCAGCAGAAGCTGCTGAGGGATCACCAGATCAGAACCGCCTTTAGGCAAGTAAACATCCACCCCGGGGTTTGCTTCCAGCATATTACTCAGTCCCATCTGATACTGGGAGGCAAAGGCTTCTAAAGGTAAGCGATTATCCTGCGGGAGGGTTATCTGAATATTTTCACCGATCAGACTGCTGTTGGCCGGTGGTAATGGATAAAGCACAGCGAATGCTGAGTGGCTATATGCCACCAAAGCCAGTGCCAGTGAAGCGAACGCGCGGATGCTATTTTTCATAATTATACAATATGTGAGTGCCTGAATATGGGCTTGTTAATCTTATTGTGCCGGGTCAGACAGCGACCGGTTGCACATTATAGTGGCTAACAGGAAAACCGGATACTGACATGTTGCGCCGGAAAATATTTCCCGGACAGGTACCGGTTATTGCTGATGCCGTCGCTGTTGCAAAAAGCGTATTCCTTTCCAGATGATGTACAACACCACCCCAATGCCTGCAACCCAGAACAGCGGTTTCAGATATTCATCCAGCTTATCAAACCATGGCGTAATCAGTTTACCGGCAAAATAACCGAGGCTGACAAACAACAACGCCCAGATAAACGCACCGATAATATTAAAAATCAGGAACCGCCGCGGCGATAACTGGCTGGAACCGATGATAATGGGTCCGATAATGCGAAAACCATACATAAAGCGTACACCAATCACAAACAGGCTCGGATAACGGTGGATCAGCTGGCTGGCGCGGGTTACTTTATCCTGATGATTACTGAACTTTGCCAGTAATCGGCTACCGTAGCGACGCCCCAGCCAGTATAATAACTGATCACCAATAATACCGCCTGCCATGGCCGCCGCCACCACCCCGGCAAAATGTAACAGACCTTTGTTGGCAGCAATGCCGCCCAGTAATACAAATGTCTCACCTTCGGCCATACATCCAATTAACAGGGCAAGATAGCCGTAATGGGAAATCAGTGAGTTAATATCAATATGCAACGTCGGGGATCCTCCTGGTCAATTGCGTTTTAGTTTACACGTCATTCGGCTTTGGTGCGATGCCGTAACTCTGAGAGTTAATCCGCAGAGACCAGTGGTTCTGTCAGACTTTCTTACAAAATCTGCGTTATCCCGGCCGGGAGGGATTTGGGTATTTTCCCGGTGAACAGCGTATGATGCTGCCGCCAGCGGGGTATCATCAGCAGTTGTCCCGCGGCCTGTGTCTGCACAGCAATAAAATACATCCAGGTATCTTTGATAAAATGTCCCTAAAATTTCGCCATTCTTTACTGTTTTTTGCACTTTGTTCCCCTCTGAGCGCCGTGGTACTGCCGGCTTATGCAGAACGAAGTGCTCCGGATGTCCGTACGGTAGTTCAGCCACAAATAGCCTCGGGCAGCGCTTTAGTTGTTGACCTGAATACCAATAACGTCCTGTTTTCCAGTCATCCTGACCGGGTCCGGCCAATCGCGTCCCTGACTAAATTAATGACAGTGATGGTGGTGTTAGATGCGCATCAGTCACTGAATGAAGTCATTAATGTGGATATCAGCCATACGCCGGAGATGCGCGGTGTATTTTCCCGGGTAAAACTTAACAGTGAAATTAGCCGGCGTAATATGATATTGCTGGCTTTAATGTCTTCTGAGAACCGGGCGGCAGCCAGCCTGGCAGCGCATTACCCCGGGGGGTATCAGGCATTTATCCGTGCCATGAACACTAAAGCGCGTTCACTGGGAATGCTGAATACCCGTTACATCGAACCGACCGGATTGTCATTACAAAATGTCTCTACTGCCAGTGACCTGGTGAAGTTACTTAAAGCCACCGAAAAGTATCCGTTAATCGGTGAACTAAGTAAAACCAGGCAGGAAACTGCTATTTTCAGCCATCCGTCCTATGCCCTGCCTTTCCGTAATACCAATCACCTGGTCTACAATGATAAGTGGAATATCCGCCTGACCAAAACCGGATATACGGATCAGGCCGGACATTGCCTGGCGATGAGAACCACCATTAACGGGCGTCCGGTTGCGCTTGTGGTGCTGGATGCCTTTGGTAAGTATACACACTTTGCCGATGCGACCCGTATTCGTAGCTGGCTGGAAACCGGCAAAGCCGCACCGGTACCCGCAGCAGCGCTGGCCTATAAAAAAGAAAAGGGTCTGTAGTAGGCTGCAGCTGCAGATTTCCGGGGAAACCGTTTAGCGGATTTCCCGGGAATTATTTTTAGTGTCATTCTTATAGCCGCCAGATGAATAACACTCTACAACACAGAGACTAACCACAGACTTTGTGACTACCCTGTTCTGATACTCTGGATACAACGTCATCATGCGTATTTTATCGATCACCCTCAGACTGTTTTTATTGCTGTTGAGTTTTCAGGTTTCGTTTGCCGTGCAGGCAGAGGCTGCCGACAGCAATTCCGAGAGTACTGCCGCCCCTGCACCCCGGGTAAATGCCAGTAAAGAACTGGCAAATATGCAGGCGATTCTGGATAAAATTAAGGGGCAGGTATCCGCTAACAGTACCGATGTTACCCTGAGTCAGCTGAATGACATGGCTCAGGAATTATCACAGAATGCCGATACTCTGGGGCAGAGTCTGTTACCCCTGCGACAGAAAACAGTTGCTCAGCTCGCGGTGCTGGGTACAGCACCGGCACCGGACAGCGGTGTCAAAGAAACAGCCGATGTCGCCAATAAACGCCGGATGCTGGAAGCACAGAAAGCAGAGCTGGATGCTCAGATCTCCCAGGCCGACGGTTTAAAAAACGGGGGGATAACACTGTCGGCTCAGATCCTTAATCTGCGCCGTGATCAGCTTAAAACTCAGCTGGCCCTGAATTCAGGCAGTATCTTTTCCGCCGGTTTCTGGCAGCCCCTGTACAACAGTAACCATTTTGATCGTGAGAAAATCGGTGGTTTCGGTGAAGAACTGGTGAGTACGATAGCCATTTCCTGGCAACCGGCATGGAGAGTCGGCACTGTCTGCTGGTTACTGGCGGCTGTTCTGGTGATGGTTGCCGGCCGGCGCTATATGGAAGAGTTTGTGGCATGGGTCAGCATTCATAAACTTCCCGAAGGGCGTTTAAGACGCAGTTTTCTGGCAACAGCCATTGCACTAACCACCTTAGTATCAGTGGTATTATCCTTCAATTTCCTGGCGCTGGCCTTCACCCGTAGTGAAGCGGTTGACAGCGATGTACAGGAGTATGTCGCACGGCTGGTACAGTTAAGTATTACCAGCGGGCTGATTGCCGGGCTGGGCAGAGCGTTTTTATCCACGCGACGGCCTTCCTGGCGGCTGGCGAATATCAGTAACCGGATCGCGCTGGCGATGAAACCTTTTCCGACCATTATCGCTTCACTGGTATTTGTTTTTCAGGCACTGGAGTCTTTTAACTACATTATCGGGACCAGTGTCAATACCACCGTGTTCGGCAACGGTCTGACAGCATTACTGATTGGTGTATTCGCAGTCATTATCGTTATGCGCATCAGTCAAGTACGTCGCCGTGTACATCAGGATGATTCATCTGAACAGGAGCGCTCTGTCGTTTTCAGCCTGATTGAGCTGGCGTTACTTATTACCGGGATGACTATTCTGCTGTCACTGGCTATTGGTTATGTCACCTTTGGCCGCTTCGTCAGTTATGAAGTGGTATGGGTCGGTATCCTGTTCAGTGCATTTTACCTGCTGAGCCGGCTGGCAAGTGACAGCTGCGAAGCGATTTTTTCAACCAGTAATGCCTGTGGCAGGCGGGTACAGCGTGCCCTGAATATTGATGAGCGTTACCTGTATCAGATTTCCACGCTGCTGGCGGCATTATTAAAATCCTGCCTGGTACTTATCCTGATCCTCGCTTTATTTAATGGCACTATTACCTCGTCATCTCCGGCAGAAATGCTGCAAAAAGCCATCGGGTTCTGGGGCGGCAAGGGACTGGAAAAACTGAATATTGTGCCGTCGCAGTTAGTGACAGCATTAATCCCGTTACTGGTTGGTATTTATCTTTTACGGACCATAAGACGCTGGCTGGATGAGGAGTTTTTACCCAAAACCGCCATGGATAAAGGGATGCGGGTATCAATTATTACCCTGTTCAGTAATGTGGGTTATGTGCTGGTGATCCTGCTGGCGTTATCGGTGATGGGGGTACAGTGGAATAAACTGGCATGGATTGTCAGTGCTCTGTCAGTCGGGATCGGTTTTGGCTTGCAGGAAATTGTGAAAAACTTTATCTCCGGACTGATTCTGCTGACTGAACGGCCGGTAAAAGTCGGTGATTTAGTGGGTATAGGCGGTTATGAAGGGGATATCCGGCGGATTAATGTCAGGGCTACCGAAATTCAGCTGACGGATAAATCGACGGTGATTGTCCCTAACTCTCAGTTGATCTCCCAGAACGTCCGTAACGCAACTATGGGCAATGCTCAGGGGGTGGTTACCATACCTGTGACATTTCCGCTGGATATTGATCCGGTACAGGTAAAAGAAATTTTACTGGGTGTTTACCGTGACAATGAACGTATTCTGGAAACTCCGGCCCCTTCGGTGAGTTTTAAAGATCTTTCAGCGCAAGGGATTTTGCTCAGTGTCACCGGTAATGTTGCCACACAGCGGCAGATTTCTTCGGTTAAGAGCGAATTACTGTTTGAAATTCTGGTACGACTCCGGGATCAGGGGGTGGCGTTATCTTCACCCCAGACCATGGTGATTGAACAGAAGCCCGCGATACCGGCAGAAAATACCGCTGCGGCCCGGCAACACTAATCCTTACCCCGGCCGGGCACGGGGCCCGGCCGGTAATGTGCATGCTATGCTTTTCTGACATAACCCGCGGCCTGTGCCGCGGGTTGTACCGGTCTTTATCTCCTTGCCTCTGAGAATATGCTGATGAAATGGATATACCCGTTACTGGCAATAACGATTGCTGTGCCTGCTGCCTTCGGGGCAGAGCCGCAAGCCCCGGCGTTTGGTGGTGAACAGGCCCGGGATGCCTATGTCACACAGTTACTGGATAAAATGACCCTGGATGAAAAAATTGGTCAGTTGCGTTTAATCAGTGTCGGTCCGGATAATCCCAAACCGGCCATCCGTGAAATGATCCGTCACGGACAGGTCGGGGCTATTTTTAATACGGTGACCCGTCAGGATATCCGGGCAATGCAGGACCAGGTGATGCAGTTGAGCCGGCTGAAAATTCCGTTATTTTTTGCCTATGATGTAGTACATGGCCAGCGGACAATTTTCCCGATTCCGTTAGGCCTGGCAGCCAGCTGGGATATTGATGCGGTGAAAACCGTCGGCCGTATTTCGGCATATGAAGCGGCTGATGATGGCCTGAATATGACCTGGGCACCGATGGTGGATGTCAGCCATGAACCACGCTGGGGACGTATGTCAGAGGGGTTTGGAGAAGATACATTGCTGAGCGCCATGATGGGGCGTGCAATGGTAGAATCGATGCAGGGGAAAAGTCCTGCTGACCGATACTCCCTGATGACCAGCGTAAAACATTTTGCACTCTATGGCGCAGTGGAAGGGGGGCGGGAATACAACTCAGTGGATATGAGCCCGCAACGTATGTTCGGCGAGTATATGCCACCCTATAAAGCGGCCTTAGATGCAGGCAGTGGCGGGGTGATGGTTGCCCTTAATTCGATCAATGGTGTACCTGCGACCGCAAATGCATGGTTACTGAAAGATATTTTACGTGACCAATGGAAATTTAAAGGGATTACTATCAGTGACCATGGTGCGATAAAAGAGCTCATTAAACATGGGGTGGCTGCCGATCCCCGTGATGCGGTGCGTATTGCCCTGAAATCCGGCATTGATATGAGTATGAGTGACCAGTATTACAGCCAGTATTTGCCCGAACTGGTGAAAAGCGGTGCGGTGACGATGGACGAAATTAATGATGCCACCCGTCATGTACTGAATGTGAAATACGCGATGGGACTGTTCCGTGATCCCTACAGCCACCTGGGGCCTGCCGGCAGTGACCCGGCGGATACCAATGCTGAAAACCGTTTACACCGCCGGCAGGCGCGGGAAGTGGCTGATAAAACCATGGTACTGCTGAAAAACCGGCTCGATGTTTTGCCCCTGAAAAAACAGGAGACCATTGCACTGGTAGGGCCGCTGGCTGACAGTCAGCGCGATATTATGGGCAGCTGGTCGGCCGCCGGGGTTGCCGGACAGTCGGTGACCCTGTTACAGGGAATGCGTAATGCGTTACAGGGACAGGGGACACTGCTGTATGCCAAAGGCGCAAACATTACCGATAATCCGTTAGTACAAAAGTTTCTGAACAGTTATCAACCGTCGGTAACGGTAGACAGGCAATCGCCGCAACAACTGCGTGATCAGGCCGTGGCTATTGCCCGTAAAGCGGATGTGATTGTTGCCGCAGTTGGTGAATCACAGGGAATGGCCCATGAGGCTTCCAGCCGCAGCGATATCCGTATTCCTGAAGCCCAGCGCCGTTTACTTGATGCTCTGAAAGCCACCGGCAAACCTCTGGTGATAGTACTGATGAACGGACGTCCGCTGGATATCAGCCAGCAGGCTGAGCAGGCCGATGCTATCCTGGAAACCTGGTTCAGTGGCACCGAAGGCGGGAATGCGATTGCCGATATTCTGTTTGGCGACAAAAATCCGTCCGGTAAACTCCCGGTCACTTTCCCGCGTTCGGTCGGACAACTTCCTTTATATTATAATCATCTGCCCACCGGACGGCCTTATGACTACCTGCATCCGGATAAATATACTTCCCATTATTATGATGCGATAAACGGGCCTTTATATCCGTTCGGCTACGGACTCAGTTATACCCGGTTTACGCTGTCGCCGGTGACGTTATCTGCCAGCCACTTTTCGCAGGGTGGTGAACTACAGGCCAGTGTGACAGTCACCAACACCGGTAAACGGCAAGGGGCGACAGTGGTGCAGATGTATCTGAATGATCCTGTTGCCAGTATCAGCCGTCCGGTGGAAGAGCTGAAAGGGTTCCGGAGAATCGATCTTAACGCCGGAGAATCACAGAAGGTTACCTTCAGGGTGAATGAAGATGATTTGAAATTCCTGGACCCGCAGATGAAATATGTGGCAGAACCGGGAGTGTTTAACCTGATGATCGGTCTGGACTCGGTCCGGACACAGAAAACACAATTTACTTATCAATAATCCGGAAAATCAGGCAGCGCCGGTACACCGACCGCCGGCGCTGCCCGGTAAATGATGAATATGTTACGTAACAGAATTGCCCGCCAGGTCTACCGGCTGAACGGTCTGTCCCTGAATGAATTTGATTTAAACCAGCCGCCCGGAGATGCCGGGTTATTTGGCCCCGACAGTATGGTGTGGGCGGTACATGGTGACTTTGCATCGATGCTCTGTGGCGGTATCGCCGCCTTGCTGTTACAAATGCAGCATCCCGCAGCCCTGGCAGGTGTCTGGGATCACTCAGATTTTCGTCAGGATATGTTCGGCCGTTTACGGAGAACCAGCCAGTTTATTGCTGTTACCAGTTTTGGTAACATGCAGGATGCCCGTTTTTTAATCGAAAAAGTGAAGAATATCCACCTGCGGGTAAAAGGAAGAACACCGGACGGCCTGGTTTATCAGGCCAGTGATCCGGCGTTACTGACCTGGGTACATGTTGCCGAAATGTCCAGTTTTCTGGCGGCCCATTTACGTTATAAAAATCCGCGCCTCAGCCTGGCAGATCAGAACCGTTATTATGCTGAAGCCGCTTTAACCGGCACCGCACTCGGGGCGGCTGATATTCCCGTCTCCGTGAATCAGGTTGAAGAATATCTGCAGGCTATGCGTCCGCAGCTGCGTATTGATCAACGGACCCTGGAAGTGAGCAGACTCTTATTTTCAGCCCCGCCGCCATCAGCCGCCGCCAGGCAGGTAATGAGTATTATGCTGCGCGCCGGTGGTGATTTACTGCCTTCATGGACCGGTGTGCCGGGACGTCCGCCACGCTCAGGCTTGCAACGGACAATGACACGTTACAGTATGGAGACTATTGCACGGCTATTGCGCTGGTCCATACAGCAGGGGGCATGGCACCGGGCGATGCAACGGGTGGGCAGACTGCCCTGAGGCAAACAATTTCCCGGCAGTCGCGGGCGGTGTATCATTCCGGCAAGTCTATAAAGGAATTTTATGTCAGTGATCGAAGTTATTCTTGTTGATAAAGATGATAAACCGACCGGAACGATGGAAAAACTGGAAGTGCATGAAAAAGGCTTATTGCACAGGGCAGTGACCGTCTATCTGTTTACGCCTGAGGGCGATCTGTTGTTACAACGCCGTGCCGCACATAAATACCATTGTGGCGGGCTGTGGAGTAACACCTGCTGCGGGCACCCGTTTCCCGGAGAAACGACGCAGCATGCGGCAGAACGCCGTTTACAGGAAGAGATGGGGATCAGGATGGCGCTGACGCCGGTTTTTGAAACCTGTTATAACCTTCTGCTGGAGAACGGACTTACTGAGCATGAATACGGGCATATATTTTTCGGAGTCACCCGGCAGTTACCACAGTTAAATCTTCAGGAAGCCGATGCCTGGCGTTACGTCAGCCCCGGCAGGTTGCAGCAGGAGATGGCCGCCAGTGCTGAACGCTTCACGCCCTGGTTCAGGCACACTCTGCAGCAGGTTCTCGAAACAAGGGCAACACAGTAGTCTGCCCGGCACTACCGGCTAATATCCTGATACCGCTGCGATATTCTCCGGTAATGTCTGCCTGTCAGGCACCGATAATAATGCTATACCCGACCAGCATTAGGCCCCCCACGCCGCCGAGGGCAAGCAGGAAAAAAAGGAAAGTAATACCGATTTTTTGCCAGTTCATTTATATACCGCTCCTTAATTCAGATGGCCGATAATACCTGTTAACTGTTCAGTGATAAACGTTATCCTTATCGGGAACCGGTCCCGCCGGTATTTATCCGGCGGGTATTTCCCGCTATCACAGGATTTTCTCTGTCCGTCATCCGTTTTTTATCGCAATTTTTCTTTCAGGGCTGCCGTCAGCCAGCATACTGTGTAAAAATACAGGCTGATTCTTCCAGCAGACGGTCGTTATGGTTCTGACACCCGCAATAAAATTACAAATTGGTGAATGGTATAAGCAACTGCAGGCGCAGGTGGAGGACTTTGTCCCGCGTCCGCCTCAGCGGCAGATGATTGCCGAGGTCGCCAAAACCTTGTCGGGTGAGGCCGGACGTCATCTGGCGATTGAAGCCCCGACCGGGGTGGGGAAAACGTTGTCGTATCTGATCCCCGGTATTGCCATCGCCCGTTCGTCAGAAAAGAAACTGGTGATCAGTACCGCGAATGTGGCACTGCAGGATCAGATTTTTGATAAAGATTTACCATTACTCAAAAAATTCATTCCTGATCTGGCGTTTACCGCGGCTTTCGGTCGCCGTCGTTATGTGTGTCCGCGTAATCTTTATTTTATAAGTGACCAGCAGGATACTCAGGGAGATCTGCTGTACTGGCTGGATGAATCCGCCGGTCAGATAGCAAAAGTCTCAGGAGAACAGCAACAGCGGGAAGAGAAAATAGCGTCCGGGCTGGAGAAGTCCCTGGCCAGTGGCGCATGGGATGGATTGCGTGATCATTGCAGTGAGCAAATTGATGATCAGCTGTGGCAGAAAATTTCGACGGATAAAACCAGTTGTCTTGCGCACCACTGTCAGTGGTACCGGGAATGTCCGTTTTTTCTTGCCCGCCGGGAAATCGAACATTCAGAAGTCATTGTGGCTAATCATGCACTGGTGATGGCTGCACTCGAGACTGACACGGTGTTGCCCCCGGCCAAAGAGATGCTGCTGGTGATTGATGAAGGACATCATTTGCCGGATGTTGCGCGGGATGCCCTGGAGATGAGCAGTGATATCTCCCCGGCCGGTACCGGCCTGCAACTGGATTTGTTTACTAAACTGATAGAAACGCTCCGCAGCTGGTTTACCTTTAAGTCGCCGCCGCCGCTGGCTAATCCGCAACGGCTGGGTGAGCATTGTGCCACGGTGCAGCAACTGATCGTGGAACTGGTGGCGGGTATATCGCCACTGCTGCCGGAACAGGGCCAGACAGCCTGTGAATACCGTTTTGTGATGGGAAAGTTACCGGCAGACACCGAACAATGCTGCCAGCGATTGTTTAAACTGTGTGACGCATTACGCGGGCTGTGTGAGGGTCTGATCACTCTGCTGGGAGAAATGACCGGAAAAGAGAATATGGTACGTATTCATCGCGGGCTGTTACAGCTTAACCGCTTTCTCGGCTGGTTCGAATCGCTGAGTAAGCTATGGTGGCTGGCGGGTATGCAACAGCTCTCGGGCGCACCGGTCTCCAAATGGCTGACCACTGACTGGCAGGAAGGTAAGCGTCATTTATGGTTTCATTGTGCAGGGATCCGGGTCAGCGATCAGCTGGAAAAATTGTTATGGCGGAAAGTCCCCCACGTGATCCTGACATCCGCAACGTTACGTTCCCTGAACAGCTTCCGGCGTCTCAGTGAGATGTCCGGGCTGAATAACGCAGCAGAGGACCGTTTTGTCGCACTGGACTCACCTTTTGACCATGTGCGGCAGGGGAAACTGGTGATCCCTGAAATGCAATATGAACCGCAGCTTGCACAGGAGGCGTTGCATATTGCTGAGATGGCCCGTTATTTTCGTCAGCAGGTAACCGAAAAAAAACATACGGGGAGCCTGGTTTTATTTTCCAGTGGCCGGGCGTTGCAGCTTTTTCTGGCTGAAGTGGCCGATTTACGTCTGATGCTATTGGTACAGGGCGATCAGCCGCGCTCAAGGTTAATTGCGATCCATCGTCAGCGGGTAAAAGCAGGACAGCAGAGTGTGCTGGTGGGGCTGCAATCATTTTCTGAGGGGCTGGATCTGAAAGGCGAACTATTAACTCAGGTGCATATTCACAAAATCTCATTTCCGCCTGTCGACAGTCCGGTCATAGTCACCGAAGGTGAATGGCTGAAAAGCCAGAAACGTTATCCGTTTGAAATTCAGAGTCTGCCCAGTGCATCCTTTACCCTTATTCAGCAGGTAGGAAGACTAATACGCAGCCATCAGTGTTCAGGCGAAGTCATTATTTATGATCGCCGGCTGCTAAGTAAAGCGTATGGCAGTCGTTTACTCTCAGCGTTACCGGTATTTGCTATCGAACAGCCGGTGATTCCGCCGCCGGATAACAGTAAAAAAGCCACCGCCAGCACCGGTAAGAAAACCGTAAAGCGCCGGACCCGGCGTTAATACACTGGCTGACTATTAATGACAGGGCCGACGGCCTGCAGACAGGAAATCAGCATGGATATTATCCGGATAGTAAAAGAGATCGGGCGCGGAAAAAATCATGCGCGCGATCTGGACCAGCAGACAGCTTATCAGTTGTACCAGGCGATGCTTGATGACCAGCTTGATCCGCTGACACTGGGCGCGGTATTAATCGCGCTACGTATTAAAGGGGAAAGTGACACTGAAATGCTGGGCTTTTATCGTGCACTCCAGCAAAAACTACCACAGTTGCAGGTTCCCGCGGGTCTGCCGTTACCGGTGGTAATCCCCAGCTATAATGGTGCTCGTCGCCAGGGAAACCTGACACCACTGCTGGCATTATTACTGCAGAAAATCGGTTTCCCGGTATTTGTTCATGGGATTGATCATGATCCTACCCGCATCACCAGTGAAGCCGTTTTTGCCGCACTGGGTATTTTCCCGGTGAGTATTGCGCAGGCACAACAACAGCTTAATCAGGGGCATCTGGCGTTTATTACCATCGACCAATGGTGTCCGGCGTTAGCCAGGCAACTGGCCCTGCGCTGGCAGCTGGGTTTACGTAACAGTGCCCATTCCCTGGCGAAACTGGCCAGTCCGTTTGCCGATGATGCTGCACTACGCTTATCTGCAGTATCTCACCCGGAATATGTTCCTAAAGTCGCGACCTTTTTCCGCCAGACCGGCGCGCCTGCATTATTATTAAATGGCTGTGAAGGGGAGGTCTACGCCAATCCGCAGCGCGGGCCGGCCATTTATCAGGTCACCGGCGGGGACGGTGAGCCACTGCTACTGACTGAACGGCAGCCTGAAGCGGCCGCCAGACTGCCTGATTCAAAATCTGCAGCGGATACAGCCCGCTGGACGCAGGACGTGCTGGAACAGTCGATTCCGGTGCCTCAGCCGTTACGGCTGCAGGTTGCCTGTTGTCTGGTTGCCAGCGGCCGTTGTGCAACGGTCGCTCAGGGACTGAGACAATTGCAGGCGTTGGGATACTGAATATTCCCTGACTGTTTATATTAATCAGAGATTGCGGCTTTATTTTTTATGCCAGGGTGGGTAAGTTACACGCTGGTTTTTCCTGTGACTATTTATGAAAAAAACAATACTCAAACAATCATTGCATCCGCGGAATCGCTATCAGGGTAGTTATGACCTTGAACGCCTGTCTGCCATCAACCCGCATCTGAGTGACTGGTTAATCACCACACCTGACGGCCGGCGGTCAGTTAATTTTTCCGAGCCAAAAGCGGTCAGAGCATTAAATCAGGCCTTGCTGAAACAGTATTATGATCTGAACTGGCAATTATCTGACGGATTTCTTTGCCCGCCAGTCCCCGGACGGGCCGATTATCTGCATTATATTGCTGACTTATTGTCTGAGGATATACAGGGTCCGGTGCAGGGGGCCGCTGATGTTCTGGACATTGGCTGTGGTGCCAATTGTATTTATCCGTTAATTGGTTATGCGGAATATGGCTGGCGTTTTACCGGTACGGATATTCATCCGGCTTCCGTCACTGCAGCCAATGCGATTGTGGCCGCAAACCCCGGATTACAGCAGGCAATACGTATCAGGTTACAGAAAAATCCGGCGGCGATATTTAACGGTATTTTGCGTAAAACTGATTTTTACCATCTGACCATTTGTAATCCGCCGTTCCACAGTTCAGCAGAAGATGCGCAGCAGGGCAGCGCGCGAAAAATCCGTAACCTGGGTATCGACAAACGCAGCCCGCTCAACTTTGCCGGACAGCATAATGAATTATGGTGCTCGGGGGGGGAACGCGGTTTTATTACCCGGATGATCCATGAAAGTGTGATATTTGCCGGGCAGGCTGGCTGGTTCACTAGCCTGGTATCGAAGAAAGAGAATCTGTTGCCACTGACCAGTTTACTGCGGAGTTGTGGTGCTGCACAGATCAGAATCCTGGAAATGGGACAGGGGCAGAAACAAAGCCGGATACTGGCGTGGAGTTTTCATCAGGAAGATCAGCGACGTAAATTATTACGCCGCCGTTAGCCGAAGACGCAGATATCTCCGCCGTAAGCAGGGATATCTGCCGGTTATCACCGGTGGCCGGATTATTCAATATTCGCTTCAATAAACCACAGGAATTTATCCAGATCCCGCGACGCGGCGGTGAAGATATCTGCACTGTCTTCATCCGGAACTTCATCGATGGCTTTACGAACATCGTTAGCGACCAGCCCGTAACGTTCCGCCAGCGCGACCAGGTGTTCCTGCACTGTATGAATATTCAACGGATAGGCTTTCAGCGGAGATGCATCGTTAACCACCTGAGTGGTTCCTAATGCCACACCGCCCAGCTGAACGATACGTTCGGCAACCGTATCCTGATGGTCAGTAATTGCCGTCCGGAAGCCATCCAGCATTTCGTGGACTGCGATAAAGTTGGCGCCACGCATATTCCAGTGGGCCTGTTTGGTGATTAGCGAGAGATCAATTAACTCAACGACCACGCGGCTCAGAACTTTAATGGCAGCCTTTTTATCTTTTTCGGCTACATCATTGCGGGTATAGATCAGATCAGAAGCCTTAGTTTTTACCAGTTTTGCGGTACTCATTTAGTGATTTCCTCTGTCAGTTGATCTTGTATTACAGATCTCTTTAACACGGAAATAAGTATAGCAACGGTGTCATATTTTGCACGGCAGATACACCAATCGGTGTGATTGAGATTACCAATCCCCTGATATCTCAGGGGGTGGCGAGGGGATAATGCAGCAAGGAAACAGGCTCAGGAGGATTTAACTTTAATACGGCGGATCTTATTTTTTGGCGGTTGCATTGTCAGGGTGGAGCCTGCTGAAGCAACAATAATGGCTGTTAATCCCAGCCACTGAGGCAGGGTCAGCATTTCACTAAGGAATATCATTCCTGATATTGCCGCGACTACGGGTTCCATACTCATCAGGGTACCGAATAAACGCGCGGGCAGGCGCGTCAGGGCCATCATTTCCAGAGAGTAGGGGATGGCATTTGATAATAATGCCACCAGCAGGGCCAGCGGGATGATTTCCCAATGCCAGATACCACTGTCAGCAAATGTTACGCCAATCGGTACATATACTACTGAGGCGATCAGAGAACCGACAGCCACGGTTGCCGGGCCATGCTCTGCACCGGCTTTTCTGCCAAATATAATATAGATTGCCCAGCAGGCACCTGCACAGAGGGCGAGTACTGCGCCAAGAGGATCGATATCTGACAGGCTGTCTCCCAGAGGCATCAGTAGCCCCAGGCCGGTAACTGTGACAATAATCCAGATAAAGTCAGGGATACGGCGTGAGTTTGCCAGTGCCAGAGTCAGAGGCCCTAAGAATTCCAGGGCGACACCAATGCCAAGCGGGATGGTTCGCAGGGCAAGATAGAACAGCATATTCATTCCCCCCAGCGCCAGCCCGTAGAAAATAAGCGGTCTGCGTTGTTCTTTTGTAAAGGTCAAACGCCAGGGTTTGAAAATACACCATAACATGAGGGTGGACAGGCCAAGTCGTAAAGCGGCAACTCCGGTGGCACCGGCCATAGGAAACAGGTGCTTAGCCAGTGAGGCCGCACCCTGTAACGAGATCATGGCAACCAGTAACAGCATCACAGGAAACCACAGGCTGGCGTTTTTTTTATCGGCAATGAACATTTCGTGCTATTCCGGCATCAGAAAGATTAATTTGTGGCGGAGTTTAGCTGATTGTATAAATTAACTCATCAGGCGGGTAAAATTAATACGATCGATGGTTGTTTTTTAAGCGGTGAATCTTTTTAAATGTAAAGAAATGTCCTGTTATTTTAAGAATATCCTTAAAGATTTGTCCTGAGCACAAAAAAATTACGCAGAGATTACAGGAGTAATCTAAAATAAAATCAGTGCATTACAGTTGACTGGTAACTTTCTGTTACACCAAACAATCTGTTAGACAATAAAATATCGGCAGAGTTTCTTGCTGGTTTTTGTTATATTTTCCCCGTTGTCAGGAAAAAGTCGTTTCACATTTGAGGTGATTATGAAAAAAATTGCATGTCTTTCAGCATTAGCTTGCGTACTGGCAGTATCTGCCGGTTCTGCAATGGCACAGAGCACCGTTAGCGCAGGTTACGCACAGAGTGACTACCAGGGCGTACTGAACAAAGCTAATGGTTTCAACCTGAAATATCGCTACGAAGATGGTTCTAACCCGCTGGGTTGGATCGGATCTTTCACCTACACTGAAAAAGACCGTACTATTGATGGTTATTACCAGAAAGGTCAGTACTACGGCTTCACTGGTGGTCCTGCTTACCGTCTGAACGACTGGGTCAGCATCTACGGTGTTGTCGGTATCGGTTTCGGTAAATACCAGCTGAACGACCAGACTGCTTACAACAAGAAAGATAGCAGCGATGTTGGTTTCTCTTATGGTGCAGGCCTGCAGTTTAACCCAATCGAAAACGTTGCAGTTGACGTTGGTTACGAGCAGAGCCGTATCCGCAGCGTCGACGTTGGTACCTGGATCACTGGTATCGGCTACAGCTTCTAAGTTTACTTAGACTGTCCTGTAGAAAAAACGGCCCCCGCGGCCGTTTTTTTATGCCTTTGTTTCAGTGATGGCCTTGCTGCACATTCTGTTAGTCTGTATCTCTCCGCTCTGAAAAATGATGGTGCCAGGCACAGATCTTCCGTTGCACCTTCTGTCCGGAACCTCCCTGCGTTGGCAGTCAAACGGGTTACTGAACCATGCACCTTAACGGGCAAACAACAGCAACGGTTCCATTGTATGCATCGGCAGTCTGAACTTTACCGGCAGAGCATTCTCTGAGCGTAAATTTACAGGATTTTTACCGGAATAGGATGCAGGTGACGGAAACGGCTGGCAGGTAATGGCAGCAATGTCTGTTGTCTGGTTTTTTTAAACTGCTGAAACAACATATTCAGTAACAATAACCGCAGGCTGAAGGGCGAACGTAAATATATGCATTTCAGCCACTGATAACTGTGACGATTAACAGAGGCCAAAGATAGCTGGTGCTTACAGATGCCGCAGGTTACTGATTTTTTCATGGCTGCTTCTCCTCTGCCTAAGACTGCCGGTTGGTACAGCACGACACACTGGCTGGCGAACAATAACCATACCTTCTGTGTCTGCAGTAAGATATAGCATTTGCTATATCATTTAGCCATGGCTATTGATGAAAAATTTGAGCTTCTGTGCAGCTGGTTTACAATACCGGACAGATTGCCGGTTTCTGCCCACGGAACTGGCAAGATTATAATGAGGAAGTTTAATGAACCGTCGAGCAAATAATGTCAGTTCCCTGCCGGGGGCAATTAAAGATGTCGAGGATCATGCCGAAGGGTTTCGGCAGGTCAGGGAAGCACATCGCAGGGAATTAATTGATGATTATGTTGAGCTGATATCCGACCTGATTCATGAATTTGGTGAAGCAAGGCAGGTTGATATGGCAGCGAGGCTGGGTGTCTCTCAGCCGACGGTTGCTAAGATGCTGAAGAAACTGGCGGCTAGCGGACTGGTAGAGCAGGTACCTTATCGCGGGGTATTTCTGACAGCAGAAGGGGAAACTCTGGCAGAACAAAGCAGGGAACGGCACCATATTGTCGAAGCTTTTTTACTGACATTAGGCGTCAGCCCGGATACTGCCCACCGTGATGCTGAAGGTATTGAACATCATGTCAGTGAAGAAACACTGGCGATATTTAAAGCGTTTAACCAGCAATATCAGTCAGAAAAATAAATTATCTGGCAGTGTGCAGGATCTCCGATAGCAATCACTTAAGACAACCCGCGGTGACGTGTGGTTGTTTTTTTTGTCCTCAGATAACAGCCAACAGATTACTTTTTCAGTTGTTGCTATAAACTTCCTGAGAAGCCTGCTGTCAGTTCGGATTATTTTTATATCCGGCTGAAAACATAATATTTTTCTGTATATATTCTGTGATATTTAATCTCAGGAAGAAACGGCACTATTCCTTTGCCTGTAGTGACGCAAACGATTCAACAAAACCATTAACCACTCAGCGAGAGTCTGTATGTGGCATAATAAGCTTACAGCCCGGAAGGTTATCTGTCTGAATTTTGATTAGTTGTATTGGTAATGCGTTGCAATATCAGGTACAAAATTCAGCTTCAACTGTCATGTTATGATTAGAAAAGAAGATTTAAGTAATTAATGTCTGCGGAATGTAATGTCTGCCGTTATCATTTTCTATAAGAGTTATCTTGCTTACGGGGTTATGCTAAGAGGGAGTACCGGAGAGCTGGTTATCTGCAGCACTGTTAAATGAGCGTTAATTTTTATTCAGCCTGTAACCGATAATGCTAAATTTAAAATTTAAATTTTATAATCAGTATTCGGCTATTTATTTTTTTATTTAAATTAGGTAACCTCAGCTCCACAGTTATTTGTACCCGGATAAGCAAGGAAAATATGATGAGTGATGCATTTAAAGTTCTCAATAACATTCGTACTCTGCGTGCGCAGGCCCGTGACCTGGCATTAAGTGATCTGGAAGAAGTTCTGGAAAAACTGACTGTTGTTGTTAATGAACGTCGCGAAGAAATTGAAGCTGAACAAGCTCAGAATCGTGAGAAAGAAGAAAAACTGACTAAGTACCGTGAAATGTTGCTGGCCGACGGTATTGACCCTAACGAATTACTGGGTTCAATTGAGGTGAGCAAAAAACGTGTAAAACGCGCCCCGCGTCCTGCTAAATATAAATACACCGATGAAAACGGTGAAACTAAATCATGGACCGGCCAGGGCCGTACACCAGCCGCGATCAAAAAAGCGCTGGACGAAGGTAAAAGCCTGGACGATTTCCTGATCTAATCAGGTGCAAACTCCTTGTTAGTGGGAGAGCCAGTGACATTCTGTTACTGGCTTTTTTGCTTTTATCAGTCACGTGATTAAGACGCAGTACAGGCCAGAGCAGACAACTGACATAAAATCCGTCGGTTATTGTTTCAGTTACTTTTAGCAAATGGTACTGTCTGCTGTTATATAAGATCACTGAATCTCGCTGTGTCAGAAAGTACAGCAACCGTCTGGCTTTCTGAACCACAATTTTTCCTGAATCCGATTTATCTATAAGGCTATCCCGTGTTAGTAACCAGTAATGTGACGATGCAGTTTGGCAGTAAGCCATTGTTTGAAAATATCTCTGTAAAGTTCGGCGGAGGGAATCGTTATGGTTTAATTGGTGCCAACGGCAGCGGTAAGTCAACGTTTATGAAGATCCTGGGCGGTGATTTACAGCCAAGTGCCGGAAATGTCTCTTACGATCCTAATGAGCGGATTGGTAAATTACGCCAGGATCAGTTTGCGTTCGAAAACTTTACGGTCCTTGATACGGTCATTATGGGGCATAATGAACTCTGGGAAGTAAAACAGGAACGTGACCGTATTTATTCTTTACCTGAAATGAGTGAAGATGAAGGTTATAAAGTGGCTGAACTGGAAGTTCAGTATGGTGAAATGGATGGATACACTGCAGAAGCCCGGGCAGGAGAACTATTATCAGGTGTGGGCATCCCTCAGGAACAGCATTACGGCCCCATGAGCGAAGTTGCACCAGGATGGAAATTACGTGTGTTACTGGCACAGGCGCTGTTTTCTAACCCTGATATATTGTTGCTGGATGAGCCAACCAACAACCTGGATATAGATACTATCCGCTGGCTTGAGCAGGTATTAAACGAGCGTAACAGTACCATGGTGATCATTTCCCACGATCGCCACTTTCTGAATATGGTATGTACGCATATGGCGGATCTGGATTACGGTGAACTGCGGGTCTATGCCGGAAATTATGATGAGTATATGACTGCGGCAACTCAGGCCCGTGATCGTTTATTATCAGATAATGCGAAAAAGAAAGCACAGATCGCTGAATTACAGTCCTTCGTGAGCCGCTTTAGTGCCAATGCCTCTAAATCCCGCCAGGCAACATCACGAGCCAAACAAATAGATAAAATTAAACTGGATGAAGTTAAAGCATCCAGCCGTCAGAACCCTTTTATCCGTTTCGAACAGGATAAAAAATTATTCCGTAATGCATTGCAAACGGAAGAATTAAGTAAAGGTTTTGATAAGGGACCATTATTTAACCGTCTTAATTTATTACTGGAAGTCGGGGAAAAGGTCGCAATTATCGGTGCCAATGGTATTGGTAAAACCACACTGCTGAAAACCCTGATGGGGGAAGTTGCGCCGGATAACGGCACCGTGAAATGGTCGGAAAATGTCTTGCAGGGATATTATGCCCAGGACCATGCGGCTGACTTTGCTAATGATCTGACCGTCTTCGACTGGATGAGCCAGTGGAAACAGGAAGGTGACGACGAGCAGGCAGTGCGTGGTATTCTTGGCAGGCTGTTATTTTCTCAGGATGATATTAAGAAACCGGCAAAAGTGCTGTCAGGTGGTGAGAAAGGCCGCATGCTGTTCGGTAAGCTGATGATGGCCCGGCCAAATGTGCTGGTAATGGATGAACCTACCAACCACCTGGATATGGAATCTATCGAATCCCTGAATATGGCACTGGAGATGTATGAAGGAACGCTGATCTTCGTTTCTCATGACCGTGAATTCGTCAGCTCACTGGCCACACGTGTGATTGAGATAAAAGCTGAGGGTATTACCGACTTCACTGGCAGCTATGATGATTATCTGCGTAGTCAGGGGATTGCCTGATTTCCCGCAACAGGAGAATACCCGGCGGCGATAAGCCTCCGGGTAGCTCCCGAACACCAGGCTAAGGCCTCAGGCAAGCCTTAGCCTGTAGCAGAGGGGAATTACTGAGCAGGCTGACCACAAATTTCGCAATCAGGATCGGGCTGCAGGCGCATTTCACGAAACCGGGCCGTCATTGCGTCATACAGCAGGATTTTTCCGCCCCGGCTGTCACCATAACCCGTAAGCACTTTCAAGGTTTCCATGGCCTGCATCGCACCAATAACACCGACCAGCGGAGCCATTACACCTGCTTCGACACAGCTTAGTGTCTGATCGCCAAACAACCGGCTCATGCAACGGTAGCAGGGTTCACCTTTCTGCCAGCGAAAGACGGTTAGCTGTCCTTCCATACGGATAGCTGCCCCGGAGATTAAGGGGATTTTATGGCGATAGCATGCCGCGTTCAGGTATTCACGGGTGGTAACATTATCACTGCAGTCAAGAACCGCATGGTGATGCTGTACCAGGGCATCCGCATTATCATTGGTTAATTGCTGACAGAGGGGTGTGAGAGTGACCCAGGGGTTCAGCTTCTGTAATGACAACACGGCAGAGTCGGTTTTTGCCATCCCGAGAGTATCATCGTTATGTAAAATCTGCCGTTGCAGGTTGGACAAAGATACGGTGTCAAAATCCAGTAACGTTAACTGTCCGACCCCCGCAGACACCAGCCAGGGGGCTGCGGCAGAGCCGAGCCCACCCAGGCCTGCAACTAACACTTTTGATGCCTTCAACTGTTCCTGGCGGTCAAAGTCAAACCCCTGTAATACCAGCTGACGGTTGTAACGCATAATTTCTGCATCATTCAGTGGCATCATGGCTCAGTCACTCAGCAGATCATTAAAAGGCTCAATCGTGACATTTTCACCGCTCTGAACGGCTCCCCGTTCACGTTCCAGCACAATAAAACAGTTGGCTTTAGAAAATGAACTGAATATATGCGACCCCTGGTGCGGGGCAGGGGTAACCTGCAGGGTGCCATCTGCTGTGGCAGAAAAATATCCACGCTGAAAATCAATCCTGCCAGGCATTTTCCGCAGTGATGTACTGGTTCTGGCGGTTAAACGGGCGGCGAGTCCGCTGTGCTGCTGGCCGAGTAAACGCGCCAGCATTGGCTGTACCAGCTGATAGAACGTGACTACCGCGGAAACAGGATTGCCGGGCAAGCCACAAAACCAGCTTTCTGACAGACGACCAAAAGCAAAAGGCTTACCGGGCTTGATTGCCAGTTTCCAGAAAGTGACGGTGCCCAGCGCTTCAAGCATATCGCGGGTGAAATCGGCTTCCCCGACCGAAACCCCGCCGGTACTGATGACTACATCGGCCTGACGGTTGGCTTCCTCAAAGGCCTGTTTCAGTAACTGCTGATCATCGGCGATGATGCCTAAATCGACCACCTCACAACCCAGTTTTTCCAGCATCAGACGGATAGCAAACCGGTTAGTATCGTACAATTGCCCTGCCTGCAGTGGCTGCCCTACCGGCACCAGTTCATCACCGGTCGAAAATATAGCGACCCGCAGTTTACGTAATACGCTGACCTCGCTGATCCCTAAAGATGCGAGTAATGGCAGTTGTGAAGCGCCCAGCCGGACACCCGCTTCCAGAATCTGGTCACCGGCACGGATATCCTCTCCGGTACGACGGATATTTTGTCCGGCAACCACCTCAGCGGTAAACGTTATTCCCTGTTCACTGCTATTGGCCTGTTCCTGCATAACAACCGCATCGGTACCGGCAGGCACCGGTGCTCCGGTCATAATGCGGATGACGGTACCCCGTGGCCATTCGCCGTTAAACGGATTTCCTGCCAGCGCTTTACCGGCAACCGGTAATGGCCGTGACAGAGCCAGGTCATCCAGGCGGACGGCATAACCATCCATCGCTGAATTATCAAATCCGGGTACAGCCATGGGTGAAATCACCGGATCGGCGGTGATTCTTCCGGCTGCATCATTCAGTGCCAGTTGAAGCTTGTCACGGATGGGAGAGATTTGTAGCTGGATTAAATGCTGTGCATCTTCCAAAGAGATAAGTCCGGAAGTATAAGGTTCCATAGTGGCTCCTGCCAGGTTAACGATGCGCGGAGGGCAAGTGTATATTTACCTTGTCCGGTAATACAGATCACACACTAAGAATAGCATTTTAGCCACCGGAGAGGGTAACAATAGCCGGCAGGATCCGCTGCCAAAAAGTATTGCTGAATAAGTATCTGTAATATCATTTATGCTACTTTGAGTATTTCCTCGTTATGTTTCAGCGTGATTAATGTATGGTTATAGTGACGTCATGTCGGTTTCAGTCGGCAGAGTGAGCATCAGCCGTGGTCAGTGAAGTTATCCGGCCCGGAGAAAAAGTCTCTGTGGAAAAATCAGCTAACAGCCTGTCTCTGGTCGGAAATTTTCGTATGTATGCTTTTGGTAAAGAGAGGCGGCAAAGTATACAATCCCTGCGGGCTTATGTTATTGATAGTCCAGTGAACAACTCAGCAGAGTTTATACCGGTGCTGAATATCCTTCCGGTGTGCTCAGCGATTCCTGAGGTCATTCAGGAAATGTATTTACCGGCTCAACAACAGTTAAGTTCTGGTTGATAAAATCCTGCGGATGAACCACATTTTCGAAACTTATCTCTTTTAACAAGGACGGACTGTTAATCATGCAAAAGACATGTCACTCCCCCCGATATCGCGCCGTGATGATAGCTCTGTTACTGGTCTCCCCGGTGCTGGCGCATGCAGATCAACCCGCTGATGCCCCGCAGATCGATGCCAAAGCATGGATCCTGATGGACTACAACAGCGGTAAAGTACTGGCAGAATCCCATGCCGATGACCGGCTTGACCCTGCCAGTCTGACCAAAATGATGACCAGTTATGTGGTGGGTCAGGCTTTAAAATCCGGGAAAATAAAATCTACGGATATGGTCTCCATCGGGCAGGATGCCTGGGCAACCGGTAATCCTAAACTGCGTGGTTCTTCGCTGATGTTTTTAAAACCCGGAGATCAGGTATCGGTCTCTGATTTAAATAAAGGCATCGTGATTCAGTCCGGCAATGATGCCTGCATTGCATTAGCTGATTATGTTGCCGGAAGTCAGAGTGCGTTTATCGACCTGATGAATAACTATGTAAAACAACTGGGATTGCAGAATACGCATTTTTCAACAGTTCATGGACTGGATGAACCGGGACAATACAGTACAGCTCGTGATATGGCACTGATTGGCCAGGCTTTAATCCGTGATGTTCCCGACGAGTATGCATTAAACAAGGAAAAAGAATTTTCCTTTAATAATATACGTCAGCCTAACCGTAACCGGCTGCTGTGGAGTACTGACTTACAGGTTGATGGTATTAAAACAGGTTATACCTCGGGCGCCGGTAATAACCTGGTGGCATCCGCGACGTCGGGGAATATGCGGCTGATCTCCGTAGTTCTGGGTGCTAAAACGGATGCTATCCGGTTCAGGGAAAGTGAGAAATTACTCAACTGGGGTTTCCGCTATTATGAAACAGTATTTCCGATAAAAGCCGACAAACCCTTTGTTCAGCAGCGAGTCTGGTATGGTGACAGCAAATATGCAGATTTAGGAGTGATGGCGAATACAGCGGTCACCTTGCCGAGAGGCCAGGTCAATAATCTGAAAGCGGGTTACACCCTGAACACACCGGTCCTGGAAGCGCCGCTGAATAAAGGGCAGGTTGTCGGGACTGTCAACTTCCAGCTCGGGGGCAAGGTAATTGATCAGAAGCCGCTGGTGGTTATGGAAGAAGTGAAACAGGGGAGCTTTTTTAGTCGTATCCTGGACTTTATAAGTATGAAAATCAGCACGCTATATCAGAAATGGTTTGGCTGATTATGAGAACGGGCAAAGCCTGATCGCTTTGCCCGTAACAGAGGTTTAAGGGTGAACCCATCCTTTGCGGATCAATGGGCCAAATAACCGGCTATAGAGGGTGCCTGCTAAAGATAACAGCCGCTCGCCGTACAGGGACCATCCGCATTGAGAAGCGATGCAGCCAAGCATTCCCACCAGAAAACCACCCAGCATATCCAGTGGCCAGTGAACTCCGAGGTAGACCCTTGACCAGGCAATGGCGATACCTGCCACCATCAGGATCACACCCGACCATAATCTGTGCCAGCAGATAAATGCCAGGGCAACTGTGAAAATAACAGTGCCGTGATCGCTCGGGTAGGAACCATCAGCGCTGTGACTGAGAAACTGATACCCGAGGCCGATAGCGAACGGGCGCGGATGCGGATAAATAAAGGCAACCACAGTGGCAATCCCCAGGGCATACACCAGCGCTGTCGCTGTTTTTAATACCAGTACCCGCTGGCTGGTGACCTTCCTGTCTGGCCCCCATAACCACAGAGCAACGATCAGTAACGGGACTATTGCAATCAGGTCTTTGGCGAAGAAAAGAGCCAGTTCGATGATTGCCCGGGGGGAGTCCGGTGTGGCGTTAATCCACAGGAACAGGATGTGGTTAAGGTTTTCCATGGTGTTCAGGCGGTCCTTTCATCATTCAGCGTGATACAACAGTGCTTGGCGTCAGTGATTTATATAAATCAGAGCGTCATATTACCATCGGGTGATTAAGACTAGCTTAACAGCATAAAACAACGCGACAGAAAGTAAATAATCCTGGTCTTAATTCTTGTTTATTTGTGCTTTTGTTACACAACCACACAAAATGCGAGGTCCGGGGAGGCATTGTTGCTCCGACACAAAAAGAAAAACCCGCCAGTGAACTGGCGGGACCCTGAAGTGACGGGGTTTTAAAGAAAAGCAGTGGCACAGGTTATGACGGTCCGGGACAGAGAAAGTTCGCTGTCCCTTTTTAAATTCAGCCGGTCAGAGGCCAGAGTAGCACGATAAGTGTGCCGGCCAGCGTCAGTAACACGTTGGCTATGGCATAGGTACCCGCATAACCAAGGGCAGGGATACTGCTGCGTGCTGTATCGGTAATGATTTCCATCGCCGGGGCACAGGTTCTGGCACCCATCAGCGCCCCGAACAGCATGGCGCGGTTCATACGCAGTACATAAGCACCAAATAAATAAGCGATGACCACCGGAATCAGGCTGACCAGTAAACCACACAGCAACATAGCCAGGCCCGCGTTACCAAGACCATGATTAATACCACTGCCTGCACTCAGGCCGACCCCGGCCATAAATACCATCAGACCAAACTCTTTGACCATCGTTAATGCGCCCTGCGGGATATAGCCAAAAGTAGGATGGTTCGCACGTAAAAATCCCAGCATAATACCGGCGAACAGTAACCCGGCCGCATTACCGATACCAACGTTAAAATTACTGAACTGGAAAGTGATCATACCGATCATCAGGCCAACCACAAAAAATGCACAGAAAGCCAGCAGATCGGTGACCTGACTATGAATGGCAATAAAGCCAATCCGGTCAGCAATACTCTTTACCCGTTTCGCTTCCCCGCTCACCTGGAGAATATCGCCTTTATTGAGGATAATATCGTCATCAATAGGCATTTCGATCTGGTTACGGATCACGCGGTTAAGGAAACAACCATGATCCGTTAAACGCAGTTTACCCAGTCTTTTATTCACCGCATTATGGTTTTTCACCACAATTTCTTCGGTGACAATACGCATATCCAGCAGTTCACGATCAAAAACTTCTTTACCATGACGAAAACTCGGATCCAGCCGTGCATGGGCATCAGGATAGCCAACCAGAGAAATATCATCCCCTTGTTGCAGTACCGCATCACCGTCCGGACTGGCCAGAATACCATTACGTCTGATCCGCTCGATATAACAACCGGTTTGCCGGTAGATACCCAGCTCACGCAGGTTTTTCCCGTCACTCCATTCGACCAGTTCCAGACCGACACGGTAAGCCCGGATTACCGGTAAAAATACTTTGCGCTGACTATCTGCATCCAGCCCGCGTTCACGGGCAATCTGCTGGGCACTGGTCGGTAAATCCTGGTGTTGTAACCTTGGCAGGTAACGGGCACCGAGGATTAGACTGACCAGCCCTATCAGGTAGGTCAGAGCGTAACCGAGACTGAGGTGATCCTGCATAAGTGTCAGTTGTTTACCGTCACTGACACTCTGACGGAGTGTATCTCCGGCACCGACTAATACCGGCGTTGATGTCATTGAACCGGCCAGCATCCCGGCAGTCAGGCCGATATCCCAGTGGAAAGCTTTACCTAACCCCAGGGCCAGCAGCAGTGCGCTGATCACCATCACTGATGCCAGCATAAAATAGTTTTTCCCGTCGCGGAAAAAGATAGAAAAAAAGTTAGGCCCGGCTTCCACCCCGACACAAAAGATAAACAACATAAATCCAAGGCTTAACGCATTGGTATTGATCGAAAAATGTTGCTGTCCAAGTAACAGTGACATGACCAATACCCCGATAGAACTGCCGAGCTGAATACTGCCGATACGGAGTTTCCCCAGACAAAGCCCCAGAGAAAGCACAACGAATAACAGCAGGACGTCATTGGCACTCAGCAGGTTGACGACGTTGATGTTCACAAATTAACTTCTTATCCGCAAAAAGGAAGGAACAATAAAGTCAGCGGCCGATCAGGGACGAGGGATACCGTTGACGGAAAGGCGTTATTCTAAACGGATTTCTGCAGGCAGGCTATCAGTGGCTCAGGGAAAAAAGATGAAAAATACCGGTAAAACAGGCGGTAAAAAAGCGCAGGGTGCAGGATAATCCCTGCCCCCTGGTCAGCATTTACTGGAATAATCCCAGATTTTCTTTCGCATAGGCCTGAAATTCAGTGAACCCACCGACATGCAGCTGGTCAAGGAAGATTTGTGGTACGGTTTCTACCGGTTTACCGACGGTTTTTTCCAGGTCAGCTTTAGTGATCCCTTCTGCCTGAATGTCGACATAGCGATAGCTAAAATCTTCACGTTGTTCGGTCAGTTTTTCCGCCAGTTCTTTCGCACGAACACAATAAGGGCAGCCCGGACGACCAAAAATAACTGCAAACATGGTGATCTCCTGAAATAAGTAATATCACATTTAAATAGGGTCAAGACTGTGTATCATGCCTGTCGGAAGAGATGAATTAAAGCAGGAAATACCTGTTACTCTGAATGTTACTATCAATCAGCCCGACAGGCGGGTATCTGCCGCACAATCAGTAAAAGAGAGCAATAACTAATGCCCGATAGTAATCGTTTACCCCGCAGCCTGATCATCACGGAGCTCATCGGCGTTTTTTTTGTCCTGATGGCCCTGGTACTACTTAACAGCAATCTTGCGTTCGGCGCCGGGACAGAAAATCACTTTCTGGCAAAAGCCAGTCTGTTTTGCGGCGTAATCCTGATATTACCTGCAGTGTGTGTACTGATCTGGCGTACCGTTGTAGCAATGTTAGTGCGCGACACGGCTCAGAAAAAGTAACAGTATCAATGACAGTATCAAGGAGAGAGTAATGACCCCCACCATCGACCTGCTTTGCGATCATCGCTCAGTCCGTGCTTATAAACCGCAACCGGTCAGTGAACAGCAACGTGAGGCAATTTTTCGTGCAGCGCAGTCGGCTTCAACCTCCAGCTTTCTGCAATGTTCATCAATTATTCGTATCAGCGATCGTGAAAAACGGAATACGCTGGCTGAACTGGCAGGACATCAGCCCTGGGTAAGTGAGGCTGCCGAGTTCTGGGTGTTCTGCGCAGACTTTAATCGCCATCAGCAAATCTGTCCTGATGCCGAACTGGGTCTGGCTGAACAATTATTGCTGGGCTGTGTGGACACGGCGCTGATGGCTCAAAATGCAATGGTTGCCGCAGAATCTCTGGGGATGGGCGGGGTTTTTATCGGTGGCCTGCGTAATCATCCTTATGAGGTGAGCGAATTACTTGATTTACCACGTTTTGTACTACCATTGTTCGGTTTATGTATTGGCTGGCCTGATGATCGTCCGGAGATAAAGCCCCGGCTGCCCTTATCTTTACTGGTACACGACAACCAATACCAGCCCATGGATGCGCAAGAGCTGCAGGCATATGATCAGCATATTCTCGCCTATTATCAGCAGCGCAACAGTAATGCCCGTCAGGAAAGCTGGAGCGGAATGATTCAGCGAATGCTTATCAAAGAAAACCGTCCGTTTATGCTTGATTTCCTCCACCAGCAAGGCTGGGCCAACCGCTGAGACCGGATGATTATCGCCACCGGCAGTGATGGTACTGCCGGGTTCTGTGGCTAAGATAGCGCTTTTTGCCTGATATCATGGAGTTCACGGTGGTTTTTGCGTAATCTATTGCGCTGCCACTTTAGCCGGATATGAATATGGATACCCTTGTCAGACCCGAACTTGAGACACTGTGTGACTGGATGGATAAGCAACATATCGAGTGGTTCGAATGCGATAGTTGCCGGGCTTTGCATTTGCCTGCGATGCAGAATTTCGACGGGGTCTTTGATGCTAAACTGGATATTGCGGACAATGTCATCCTGTTTACCGCCAGAGCTGAGGTCAGGCCTTCGGCCTTATTATTACTGGCGGGTGAACTGTCTCAGGTCAATGCCAGCTCTCTGACGGCAAAAGCCTTTCTGGATATTCAGGATGATACCCTGCCAAAACTGATTGTTTGTCAGTCCCTGAATATCGAATGTGGTATTACCCTGTCCCAGTTCACTTATTTTATGCAGCAAAGTGAAGCTCAGATTTCTATGATTATTATGGAAGCGTTTGCTAACCGGATGCTGATTTACCCTGATGATCCTGACGGACAACCTCCTGTGCTTCATCACGCCATGCTGCACTGATTTCGCCGACAGATTGCGGTTCACAACCCGCGGGTTGTGATTAACAGGAGGAGCGACTATGCCAGCAACGCCTTTTTTTTCTGCCGGACGTTTACCGGCTCCGGTGCTTGCCGCCGCGATTGCTATTCTTCTGACGCGTCTTTTTAATCTGCTGATGTTTGTTTTTCAGCCTGACGGAGCTCAGCACGGTGAGCTATTACCTCAGTTAAGTCTGCTACCCGGTTATCTGTTGCTGTTCAGCCTGGTGCTGGTGGTATATTTATCGGAAATTGCCAGTGCGGTTGCATTACTGGCGGGCAAACCCGGCGGAAGAAAAATGTTTATCGGTTGCCAGGGATTGCTGTTATTGCTGGTCATCGTGATCTGCTGGCCGGGGGACGGGGCACTGCCCGGTATCGATATGGAGGACGCACAACAGTTAGGCCGTCATCTGTTACTGCAAAAAATCCCTGATGTACTTATTTTGCTGATGCTTTATATACCTGCCAGCAGCCATGGTTTCTTTAAAGGGCACAACCTTGCCGGAAGAACAGACTGAGGGGGCAGACAGAAGTGTGCGGGTGAGCCGGAACCCACCCGCCAGACAGACTAATTACGTCGTTCAAACCGCAGGGCATAGTATTCGACACCGCGCATGAGTAAGGTCAGTAATCCATTAACACACAGATAAATAATACCGGCGGCGACAAATACCGATACATCGTAGGTTCTGCCATATAATAATTGCCCTTCACCCATGACATCCATCAGTGTGATGGTATAGGCCAGTGAGGTACTTTTAAAAATCAGTACCACTTCATTTGAGTACGCCGAAAGTGCGCGTTTAAAAGCATACGGCAGCAAAATACGCAATGTCTGGCCTTTACTCATACCGAGGGCGGCACAGGACTGCCACTGTCCGGAGGGAATGGCTTTGACAGCACCGTAAAACAACTGGGTGGTATAGGCGGCACTGTTCAGGGACAGGGCAAGGATGGCGCATAGCCAGGGCTGTGATAATAATGCCCAGAGTGTCGGATAGTGTTGTAATTGCGGGAACTGACCCGGGCCGTAATAGATCAGGAAAATCTGTACCAGTAAAGGCGTACCGGTAAACAGGGTTATATAAATCCTGACCAGACGGCTGGCAAAAGGTTTTTTCAGTGCCAAAATCAGGGTAAAAATAACCGCCAGTATCAGGGCAATCACCATCGACGTCAGGGTAAGGAACAGGCTGATATGCAGGCCTTTCAGCAGTTGAGGAAAATACTCAGCCATTAAGCGTTCTCCTGTTCAAACCGGGTCGTGTGCTGTTCTATTCGCCGTAAGATAAACTGGCTGACCAGGGTAACAACCAGGTAAATTGCAGCAGCGATTAAATACCAGGTAAAAGGCTGCTGGGTGCGGGTGGCGATACTTTTGGTCTGTAACATTAGATCATTAACACTGATGAGCGAAACCAGGGCCGTATCCTTTAACAGCACCATCCACTGATTTCCCAGTCCCGGCAGTGCATGCCGCCACATCTGGGGCAAAATCAGCCGACGGAAGATGGTCAGCTTTTTCATACCCAGTGCCTGGCCTGATTCCCACTGACCAGCAGGTATCGCTTTCAGGGCACCACGTAACGTCTGTGATGCATAAGCAGAATACAACAGCGATAATGCAATCACCCCGCAAAGAAAGGGGCTGACATTAAAGTCATTAATGGTCATCTGAATATGGAGCCGGGTAAAGCCCAGCGGGAGGGTAAATCCGTCGGATAAGGTCAGCAACAGCTGGGAAGACCCGAAATAGATCCCCAGAACGACCAGAATCTCCGGCAAGCCGCGCAGCACGGTAACCAGCAGCGTGCCCGGCCATGCCAGGATTTTAATCCGCAGTGATTCCCAGCCAGCAAACAGCATAGCCAGCAGCAGGCCAATCAGTAATGCGCAAACGGCAAGGCCGACGGTCATCCCGGCGGCGCTTGCGAGAGGAAGTAACTCGTTCATCAGAAATTACTGCTGGAACCATTTGTGGTAGATCGTCTGATAAGTACCGTCAGCTTTCACTTCTGACAGGCCTTTATTCAGGGACTGCTGCAAAGGCGTGTTGCCCTGACGGACGGCAATACCCAGACCGGTACCGAAATAGTCTTTATCGGTAACTTTGGCACCAACGGCGGCTAATTTAGGATCTTTTTTCAGCCATTCGTTAACCACCGCGGTGTCTCCGAATACTGCGCTCACCCGGCCATTCTCAAGGTCCAGCATAGCGTTCTGGTAACTGTCATAAGGTACCATGGTGATTTCAGGGTGTTTATCGGTCAGGAACTTCTGGTGAGTTGTCCCATTCTGTACCCCGACCCGCATTCCTTTCAGGGCCGCGATATCCGCGACTTTTCCTTTCTGAGCGATAAATAATGCTGAGTTATCGTAGTATGGCTGAGTAAAGAGTACCTGTTTTTCACGATCAGGGGTGATATCCATTCCGGCCATGACTACATCATAACGGCGGAATTTCAGGCCCGGGATCAGGCTGTCAAACGACTGATTACTGAACTCGCAGGTAGCGTCAATTTTTTTACAAATCGCATTAGCCAGATCCACATCAAAGCCCTGGATTTTGTTATCGGCCCCGATAAACTCAAACGGAGGATAAGATGCTTCGGTGGCAAAGTGCAGAGTTGTTGCTGCAGATGCGCTTAAACTTACGCCGGCGAGCAGGGCAGCTAAAATAATTTTTTTCATAGTTATTACCCGGTTAATGAGAAAGATAGTTGGCGAATTCAGGGGTCTGTGGCTGACTGAAATGGCTGGCATCCCCCTGTTCAATAATATGCCCGTTTTCCATGTAAACTACGCGGCTGGCGGTTTTTCTGGCAACTTCCACTTCATGAGTTACGATGACCTGAGTAATATTGGTCCGTGATAACTCACGAATAATGTCGACAACCTGGCCGGTAATTTCCGGATCAAGAGCAGCCGTAGGCTCGTCAAACAATAATACCTGTGGTTCCATCATCAGAGCCCTGGCAATGGCAACACGTTGCTGCTGTCCGCCTGAAAGATGCAGCGGAAAGCGTCCGGCAAAGGGGGTCAGTTTCAGCCGTTCCAGCAAGGTGCTGGCACGCTGGCTGGCAACGGCCTTATTTAATCCGAGAACCCGGCAGGGGGCTTCGGTCAGATTCTGCATTACCGTCAGGTGTGGCCACAGATTGTATTGCTGAAATACAATCCCGACATTGCGGCGAAGTTCCCGAATCTCATTTTCTGCGGGTTTATTACGAAAATTAAACCGGTTACCGGCAATAGAAAGTTCGCCGGAACGTGGCATCTCCAGTAAATTGAGTACCCGGAGGAGTGAGCTTTTACCTGCACCACTGGGACCGAGCAGAACCATCGTTTCGCCCTGCGGGCAATTCAGTTCGATATCGAACAGCGCCTGGTGATCGCCATAAAAGCAGTTAATCCCGTGAAGTTGAATACTCATGCGCAAAAATTGAATAGTGGTAAAGTGCTCTGATAGTAACGTTGACGGCATAGTTATGCAATTATAGCGGTTGAAAATTATTTAAATGCCTTGTGTGGATTGAAATACAGCAGAAAGTACGGTGCCGGTGTTGAATATTTTTGCGGGGTAACTTATGAAATGTGTAACAGATATTCGCCCGCGAAGCTATCTCTTATGGCTGGCGATATTGCTTAGCGGATGCCACTCGCCGCCTATTGAACAACGTCAGGGCTACAGTGTTGACCACCAGATAACGGCGGCAGGACAACAGCCACGGGTACAGATGGCTGTTATTCATTATACGGCAGAAGATAATGCCCGTTCTTTAGATATTCTCTCCCGGGGTAAGGTCAGTGCACATTATCTGATCCCGGAGATGGCCGCACGGCAGCAGATAAACGCCGACAGTTATCAGCTGGTACCGGAAACACAGGTTGCATGGCACGCGGGCAACAGCCGCTGGCGGGGCCTGTCTCATCTGAATAATATTTCAATCGGTATTGAACTGGTTAACCAGGGGTATTACCGAACCCCGGCAGGTTACCGCTGTGATGCTTATTCACCCCGGCAGATTGCGGTGCTGACAGCATTGCTGCAGGATATTATCGCCCGCTATGCCCTGCGACCGCAGAATATTGTCGGCCATAGTGATATTGCACCGCTGCGTAAACAAGACCCCGGTCCCTGCTTTCCGTGGGAAAAACTGGCAAAAGCCGGGGTGGGGGCATGGCCTGACAGCCAGAGTGTCCGTTTCTGGCTGGCAGGCCGGCAGCCGAGACAGCCTGCCGACCAGCGTGTTCTGCTGGGGTTGTTAAACCGTTATGGTTACCAGAGCGGAGATACGCTCTCTGCCTCTCAGCGTCAGATGCTGATTAAGGCTTTCCAGATGCACTTCAGGCCATCGCTGATCTCAGGCCTGGCGGATGCACAAACTGAGGCTATCGCACGGGCTTTGTTACAAAAATATGGCGAATAATTATCCGGCTGAACCGTCTGGTAACTGGCGGAGAAACGCTTTCCAGGCCGAGATTACCTGTTGTAACGCTTCGCGGCGGGTTTCGATATGGGTGACCAGCCGGGTACGTGGTGAAAAACTGATGCGGATGGCGTGCTGATCCATCCACTGTTGTAACGGAAGGGCCATGCTCTCTGGCAGCCGGATAAACAGCATATTCGTGTGCTGGCTTTCTACTTCAACCCCCAGCTCAGTCAGCTGCTGTGCCAGCCAGCAGGCGTTATCATGGTCTTCAGCCAGCCTGTCGATATTATGGTCCAGTGCGTAAATCCCCGCAGCTGCCAGTATTCCGGCCTGACGCATGCCGCCCCCGGTCATTTTTCGCCAGCGGCAGGCTTCTTCGATAAACTCATGGCTGCCACACAATAAAGACCCGACAGGTGCGGCCAGCCCCTTTGATAAGCATATGGACAGGCTGTCACAATATCGGCTCAGGCCCTCCAGAGGCTGACCCGTGGCGACTGCCGCATTAAATATACGGGCACCATCAATATGCAATGCCAGCTGCTGTTGCCGGGAAAAATCATACACTTCTTTCAGCCAGGGCAAGGGTAATGCTTTGCCCTGATGTGTATTTTCGATACTGATCAGCCGTGTGCGGGCAAAATGGATATCACGGGGTTTGATGGCTTGACGTATCTCGTCAAGTGGCAGTGTACCATCCTCGCAGGCGGTCACTGGCTGGGGTTGTATGCTGCCCAGAACAGCAGCACCGCCGGCTTCATATTTATAATTGTGGGCCTGTTGTCCGGCAATATATTCATCACCACGCTGGCAATGGCTGAGCAAGGCAGCCAGGTTGGCCTGGGTACCGGAAGGAAAAAATAATGCGGCCTGTTTACCGCTTAATGCTGCTGCTTTTTCCTGTAGTGCATTGACGCTAGGATCATCACCATACACATCGTCCCCGGTGGGTGCAGACATCATTTTACGTAACATCTCCGTACCCGGCCGGGTAACGGTATCACTTCGTAAATCAATCACTGGCTACTCCGCAGTTGCTGAAAAGGTGCCCGGCAGCGGGCAGAAACAGCAGCCACTGTCAGCGGCTGCTGTTCACTTTTATCGTAACCAGTTGGTTTTTGCCAGATCTATAATTTCATCGCCGCGGCCGTTAATAATAGCCCGCAACATATACAGACTGAATCCTTTCGCCTGTTCCAGTTTTACTTTCGGCGGCATAACCAGCTCTTCCCGCGCTGTAGTGACATCTACCAACACGGGGCCGGGATGATCAAAAGCCCGGCGTAATGCATCACTCAGTTCTGAGGCTTTTTCAACATGGATCCCTTTAATATTACAGGCTGCAGCTATGGCAGCAAAATCAGGGTTCTCCAGTTCAGTACCTTCTGTCAGAAAGCCGCCAGCCTTCATTTCCATGGCGACAAATCCGAGGACACTGTTGTTGAAAATAATCAGTTTTACCGGCAGGTTATGCTGAGCAATAGATAATAAATCGCCCATCAGCATAGCAAAACCACCGTCACCGCAGAGCGCAACGACCTGTCGCCCGGAGTCAGCGGCCTGTGCCCCGATAGCCTGTGGCATGGCATTTGCCATTGAGCCATGATTAAAGGATCCCAGTAAACGGCGTTTACCGTTCATTTTCAGATACCTGGCCGCCCAGACAGTCGGCGTGCCGACATCACAGGTAAAGATGGCATCGTCACTGGCCAGTTCACTGATCTGCTCTGCCAGATACTGGGGATGGATGGCCTGTTTATCATTAGGAATGGCCAGTTCATCAAGGGCTTTGCGTGAGTCCTGGTAGTTGACTACCGCATTGTCGAGGTGCTTACGGTTTCGCTTCTCATCCAGACGTGGCAACAGTAACTGCAAGGTTGCTTTTACTTCACCGACCAGAGGTAAATCAACATGGCAATGGGCTCCCAGACTGCCGGCTGAAATATCCAGCTGAATCACGTTGGCCGCGGACGGATAAAATGCCCGGTACGGGAAGCGGGTACCCAGCATCAGTAAGGTATCGGCATTTTTCATTGCGTGATAACCGGAGGAAAATCCGATAAATCCGGTCATACCGACATCATAAGGATTATCGTATTCGAGGTATTCTTTGCCCCGTAAGGCATGAACGATCGGCGCTTTAAGTCGCCCGGCGAGTTCAATCACCTCATGACGGGCACCGGCACAGCCGCTGCCACATAACAGAGTGATGTTTTTTGACCGGTTAAGTATTTCTGCCAGGGTATTGAGTTGCAGCAGGGAAGGTACAGTCACAGGCAGTGCCGGAGGATACCACTCAGCAACCGCATTTTCCGGGGCGGCGGACAAGGCGATATCTCCGGGGAGCACAATGACCGAAACTCCGCGATCCAGAATCGCCTTACGCATTGCTATTGCCAGTACCAGCGGCAGTTGTTCAGGGTTAGAGATCATTTCACAATAATGGCTGCATTCTTTAAATAATTCCCCGGGATGAGTCTCCTGGAAATAGTTACTGCCAATTTCACTCGAGGGAATATGGGCTGCGATAGCCAGCACCGGAGTATTATTACGGTGACAATCAAACAGACCATTAATCAGATGTAAATTTCCGGGGCCACAGGAACCGGCACATACGGCAAGCTGACCGGTGATCATCGCTTCGGCGCCGGCCGCAAAAGCGGCGGCTTCTTCATGACGGGTGGACATCCATTCAATGGTTTTCAGGTTGTTCAGGCTGTCATTGATACCGTTCAGTGAGTCTCCAGTGACTCCCCAGATACGTTTTACACCGGCAAGCTCCAGACTTTTAACAATAAATGAGGCAACAGTACTTTTCATTTCAACCCCCGAAATGGTGTGTGCAGTAACAGCAGAGACAATTTTTCAGCAGAAATAATGAACAAAAGTGTAGCGCATATCATGCACATCAGTGGCCGACAGCACGTATTTATCCGGTCACGGGGCTGTCAGGAGCTTACCGTCGAATACCGGATACCGGCGCCGGCGGGGGGGAATGTTGGCGAAAAAAGCTGTGCAATCAATACCGTTATGAGTACGAAAAAAACCGGACAGGGTACGGGGATGAATGGAATGCTTTGCAACACAGACACTGCCTGAATTTAACGCACTGTGCGGGACAGTTTGCACAGCCCATAGGATTATGACAGATTAGCCTCAGATTCACTGATAGGGATAATCAGGCTTGCCTGGTTACCTTTCGCGCCTGTGCTGGCATTAAAATTCACTTTCTGTCCTGCTTTCAGTGTCTTATATCCTTCCATCTGAATGGTGGAGTAGTGTGCAAAAATATCTTCGCCCCCTGCATCCGGGCAAATAAAACCAAATCCTTTGGCATTGTTAAACCACTTTACAAAACCTGTTTCCATGTGACGATGCCTCTTACCTGAAGTGCAAAATTAAATGAAGATGGCTGTGGGCAGGATAGCCACCTGATGAAAAAACAGACAATACGTTAACTGTGACTATCCCTTTACCGCGAAATATCGTCAAGAAATTCAGCCGCAACAGCAGTGATAATTACTCAAACTTTGAAGCAGTTAACGCTATAGCATCCTGATCCGGCCCGCGGTTTATATTCATCAGTATGGTTGCGGGCTGCGCATCGTTTTTAGGGCATGGTAGACTTAACTGATAGATCTTACGCAGAGTAATGAATAATTCAGTGGAATATTATGGCGAACACTAATGACTGGCTTAATTTTGAACAACTTGCTGACGATAAGACCCGTGAAGAACTGAAGCCACCGTCACTGTATAAGGTTATTTTGAACAATGACGATTATACACCTATGGAATTTGTTATTGACGTACTGCAAAAGTTCTTTTCTTATGATACTGAACGCGCAACGCAGTTGATGCTGGCGGTGCATTATGAAGGAAAAGCCGTTTGCGGAGTGTTTACTGCCGAAGTAGCAGAAACAAAAGTCGTCAGAGTGAACCAATACGCAAGAGAAAATGAACATCCTTTGCTATGCACTCTGGAAAAAGCTGATTAAGCCTCCATATCTGCAGGTATATATCAGAGCGTTAATTGAGGGGGAGGTGCCTTATGCTCAACCAGGAACTGGAACTCAGTTTAAATATGGCTTTCGCCAGAGCGCGGGAGCACCACCATGAGTTTATGACCGTGGAGCATCTGTTACTGGCGCTTATCAGTAACCCGTCGGCACGCGAGGCCCTTGAAGCCTGTTCGGTGGACTTGCTGGTGCTTCGTCAGGAACTTGAAACCTTTATTGAGAAAACCACACCGGTATTACCGGAGACCGGGGATGAACGGGATACCCAGCCAACCCTGAGTTTCCAGCGTGTTTTACAGCGCGCCGTCTTCCATGTGCAGTCATCCGGCCGCAGCGAAGTGAATGGTGCCAACGTACTGGTGGCTATTTTTAGCGAACAGGAGTCTCAGGCGGCTTATCTGTTACGTAAGCATGAAGTCAGCCGACTGGATGTTGTGAATTTTATTTCTCATGGCACCCGTAAAGACGAAACTGACAGTTCGCCGGATACGGAACACCAGGCCACAAACGAAGAACAGAGTGCAGGCGGGGAGGAACGTATGGAAAACTTCACCACCAATCTGAATCAGCTGGCCCGGGTGGGCGGCATCGATCCGCTGATCGGCCGCGATAAAGAACTGGAGCGGGCAATTCAGGTCCTGTGTCGTCGCCGTAAAAATAATCCGCTGCTGGTGGGCGAATCCGGGGTGGGTAAAACGGCTATTGCTGAAGGACTGGCCTGGCGAATTGAACAGGGTGATGTGCCGGAAGTCATGAAAGACTGTACCCTGTATTCGCTGGATATCGGTTCTTTGCTGGCCGGAACCAAGTATCGTGGTGATTTCGAAAAACGTTTTAAAGCGCTGCTGAAACAATTAGAGCAGGATGAGCACAGTATTCTGTTTATTGATGAAATCCATACCATCATCGGTGCGGGAGCTGCTTCCGGAGGGCAGGTCGATGCAGCAAACCTGATTAAACCGCTATTATCCAGTGGCAAAATCCGGGTGATGGGTTCGACAACTTATCAGGAGTTCAGCTCAATTTTTGAAAAAGACCGTGCTCTGGCTCGTCGTTTCCAGAAAATTGATATCACAGAACCTTCGGCCGAAGAAACTGTTCAGATTATTAACGGCCTGAAAGCAAAATATGAAGCACACCACGATGTCCGCTATACGGCTAAAGCGGTACGGGCCGCCGTTGAGCTGGCGGTGAAATATATTAATGATCGCCATCTGCCGGATAAAGCCATTGATGTGATTGATGAAGCCGGGGCCCGTGCGCGTTTAGTTCCCCAGAGTAAACGTAAAAAAACGATCAATGTGCAGGATATCGAATCTGTTGTCGCACGTATTGCCCGAATCCCGGAACAAAGCGTCTCGGCGACAGACAAAGATACGCTGCGTCAGCTGGAATCCCGGCTGAAAATGCTGGTGTTTGGTCAGAATAACGCAATTGATGCCTTGTCCGAAGCCATCAAAATGAGTCGCGCCGGACTGGGGCATGATCATAAGCCTGTGGGGTCTTTCCTGTTTGCCGGGCCGACCGGGGTTGGTAAAACCGAGGTGACTGTACAGCTGGCAAAAGCGCTGGGAATTGAACTGTTGCGTTTTGATATGTCTGAATATATGGAACGTCATACGGTCAGCCGGTTGATCGGCGCGCCTCCGGGATATGTCGGTTATGACCAGGGCGGATTACTGACCGATGCCGTGATCAAGCATCCGCATTCGGTGGTATTGCTGGATGAAATCGAAAAGGCACATCCGGATGTGTTTAACCTGTTATTACAGGTCATGGATAACGGGACGCTGACGGATAACAATGGCCGTAAAGCAGACTTCCGTAATGTGGTGCTGGTGATGACGACCAATGCCGGGGTCCGCGAAACTGAGCGTAAATCTATAGGGCTTATTCATCAGGACAATAGCACCGATGCTATGGAAGAGATTAAAAAGACCTTTACGCCGGAATTCCGCAACCGTCTGGATAATATTATCTGGTTTGATCACTTATCCAGTGAGGTGATTCATCAGGTGGTGGATAAATTTATTGTCGAATTACAGGCTCAGCTGGATCAGAAAGGAGTTTCGCTGGAAGTGAGCGATGAAGCCCGGGACTGGCTGGCAGAAAAAGGCTATGACAAAGCAATGGGTGCCCGACCAATGGCCCGTACGGTGCAGGAAAACCTGAAAAAACCGCTGGCGAATGAATTACTGTTCGGATCATTAACAGAGGGCGGGGCGGTGACAGTGGCGCTGGATAAAACCAGCAACACATTAACCTATCACTTCGAAAGTGCGGAAAAGCGTAAGGCAGCAGGAACAGTACATTGATGCCGTAGTGACTGACAGTAAAACAGAAGGCCGGAGTTTCCGGCCTTTTTTTATGCCGCTATTTCAGGCAAAAAATTTACTGAATATTAGCGACTACGGAAGACAATGCGACCCTTGCTCAGATCATAAGGAGTCAGTTCAACAGTGACTTTATCGCCGGTCAGAATGCGGATATAGTTTTTACGCATTTTGCCAGAGATATGAGCGGTAACCACGTGACCGTTTTCAAGCTCAACGCGGAACATGGTGTTAGGCAACGTATCCAGTACGGTACCCTGCATTTCAATATTGTCTTCTTTGGCCATCGAATCCTCTGAATGGACTAGCTAAATTTAAATCGGCAAGATAATGCCGAATTATGGTATCTAAGTAAAGAATTGTTGGTGCTTTTACCAACAGTTCGTTATGCGTCATGTAAAAACATGCACATTGTCCGGAAATTAGGGTGTTGTGACGTCAATTATGGAAACAGCCACAGGCAGCGGAATAGCAAGTCGGGGAAAACCTTCCTTGTTGTTCTTTTGTACCCGGCAGGCTTAATTTCCAGCCGCTTTTGAGAGAGTAGTTTCGAAAAAGCTAACGACATAACAAGCACACGCAGTCTATCACTTTTCCTGCGGAATGTATGCAAAACATTACACCCCGGTCAAATCAGCTCATCCGGATACCAGCAACCGGCAGAAAGACTGCCTTTCTGCAGCTGTTCAATCATTTGCAGATAGTCGCGGCGCGGAATTTGCCGGGCACCCAGCGAAGCAGTATGCGGGTTAAGGATTTGGCAATCAATCAGTCTGCCGCCATGGGCCAGGAAGTGCCGGCAGAACAACATTAAGGCGGTTTTAGATGCATTTTCTGCGCGACTGAACATGGATTCGGCACAAAATAACTGGCCTGATGCCAGACCATATAATCCGCCGGCCAGTTGTTGCCCGGACCAGACCTCGACAGAGTGAGCCACCCCGAGACTGAACAGTGTTAACCAGGCACTGATCACATCATCAGTGATCCAGCAGCCATCAGTCCGGCCAGTCGCACAGCCGCGGATCACCCCTTCAAAATCCTGATCTACTGTCACCCGATAGGGTGAGTGCCGGTGAAAGCGTCTCATACTGCGGCTGAGGTGAAACTCTTCCGGATATAAAACTGCCCGCGGATCCGGCGACCACCATAAAATGGGGTCATGTTCGGAGAACCACGGAAAAATACCCTGCCGGTAAGCACTCTGCATTCTCTGCGGGCTGAGATCTCCGCCAAAAGCCAGCAGCCCCTCCGGTTCTCTGAGTGCGGTCGACGGGGCAGGGAATAACAAGGAATTCTGCTGCAATTGTGGTAAATGAAATGTCATGATTCTCTGCTCACTGATCCCTCAGACGCTGGCTGAATTGCCAGTAACGCCCCCGGTGCTCCAGTAATTGCCGGTGATGACCCTGTTCAATGATTCTGCCGTCCTCCAGTACGCAGATGCGGTCCATTTCTGTCAGTCCGCTCAGGCGGTGTGTGACCATAATCAGCGTTTTATCGCGGGTAACCTGTCGGAGTAAGTGCAGAATTTGTTGCTCAGTTGTGGCATCAAGCCCCTCGGTTGGCTCATCCAGTAACCAGAGTTCCCCCTGATGCAGCATCGCCCGGGCAATAGCTAAACGGCGCAATTCGCCCCCGGAGAGGGTTCTGCCGCCTTCGCCCATCCAGCCGTTCAGGCCTTCACCCTCCAGCAGGCTATGCAGCCCGGTCTGTTGTAATACCTCTGTCAGATCACTGTCACTGCTGTGCGGGGACGCCAGCAGCAAATTATCCCGTAAGGTCTGATTAAATAAAGCCACACGCTGTGTAACTACGCTGGTACGCTGGCGAAGAGTGGCTTCATCCCATTCTGTCAGTGGCAGATTATTGAAACTGATCCCGCCTTTATCCGGGTCAGCTGCACGGGTGAGCAATTGCAACAGCGTAGACTTCCCACATCCAGTCAATCCGAGTAAGGCTATTTTCTCACCGGAATCCACTTTCAGGCTCAGATCGTTAAGTACCCATTGCCCCTGACCCGGATAGCGGAAACCCAGGTCAGTGACCTGTATGGATATCTGGCCTGGCGTGGCCGGTGACGCTTCAGGAAAGACCACTGCCGGAGCTTGTTGTAACAATTCGCTTAAACGGCTGGCGGAAAGTATTACCCGCGAAATATGCAGAAAAGACGAGGCGACCGGGCCGAGAGATTCAAAAGCAGCCAGGACACAAAAGACAAACAAAGCCAGTAGTGTCGGGTTATTGTCAGGTCCGCTCAGCCATTCGCCCCCTAGCCAGAGCACAATACAGACACTGATCCCGGTAATGATCATCAGCACACTCTGAGACGCGGCGGTTAATGCATGCTGGCGTTGCTGGGCCGCGATTAATTGCTGGCCGGTTGCAGACAATTGCTGTTGCCAGCTTTTCTGATGCTGGTAAATTTTAAGTTCAGCCATGCTGCTCAGCCAGCGGGTCAGCTGTAGCCGGTATTCTGCATTCAGGGCGGTCAGATCGTGGCCTGAAGATTTCCCCAGCCGGTAAAACAGCGGCGGCAGGATCAGCAGGGTAAGCAGCATAATCCCTCCTGTCACCAGTGCCAGTGACAGGCTGAGAAAGCTGAGACCGGTGGTCACCGCAACGATGACGCACAGAGCCCCGATCAGCGGTGACAGAACACGCAGATAAAGATGGTCCAGATTATCGACATCAGCGACAAAGCGGTTCAGTAAGTCTCCCTGGCGAAACGTTGCCAGACCGGCAGGGGAGAGGGGGAAAAGTTTACTGAAAGTGTAGACCCGCAGGTGTTGCAGTACACGGAATGTGCCGTCATGGCTGACTAAGCGCTCAAAATAACGTGCTGCGGTACGGATAATCGCTGCACCACGTACCCCTGCGGCCGGCAGCATATAGTTGAAACTGTACAGACCGGCAGTACCTGCCACCGCTGATGCCGCAAGGAACCAGCCCGACAGTGTCAGCAGACTGATACTGGCCAGCAGGGTAAGGATCGCCAGCATCACCCCGAGGGTTAGCAGTAACCAGTGGCGTTGCCATAAACGCAAAAAAGGCAGTAACGTTTTCATGACTGTAACTCCTTGCTGCGATGCTGCACCATGTCGCGAAAAGCACCCGGTGTGGCGGCCAGTTCCTGCCAGCGACCACGCTGGATTATCTGACCGCGGCCCATTACCCAGATCTCATCCCAGTCCTGCAGGCCCTGAGGCTGATGGGTGATCATCAGGGTTGTTTGCTGTAAAGAGGCTTGTTGTAACGCCCGCATAACTTGCTGTTCACTGCGGCTGTCCAGGCTGGCTGCGGGTTCATCCAACAGCATCAGGCTGGCGGGTAACAGTAATGCCCTCGCGACGGCGATACGTTGCGCCTGTCCGACGGATAAACCACTGGCATTATCACCGATAGCCGTTTCAGCCCCCTGCGGTAACTGACGGATAAAGTCATGGATACCTGCAGAATGCAGTGCCTGCTGAAATTGTTTATCGTCACAGGCTCGGCCGAAAGTAATGTTTTCGCGGAGGGTTGTTTCCGGCAGAACCGGATTTTGTCCAACCCAGGCGATATTTTTCTGCCAGTACTCCGTGTCCGTATCGCGTAATTCGCTGCCATTAATCGTCAGTGATCCGGTATAAGGTAAAAAACCAAGCAAGGCATTCATCAGGGATGTTTTACCGGCACCACTGGTCCCGAGCAGAGCAACTCTTTTCCCTGCGGCGAGGGTAAAATTCAGGGGCTCCGTCAGGGGCTGGCCGCTGGCAGTGGTGACGACCATATTGGTGGCCACCAGTGCCACCGCGCCTTGCCATTGCGGGCGCAGTGATTCAGTCGCGGTGCTTTCCTGCGGGCTTTGCCGGAGAAATGCTTCAAGCACATCAGCAGCGCCAACTGCCTGTGCTTTAGCATGATAAAAGTTGCCAAGATCGCGTAATGGCTGGAAAAACTCAGGAGCCAGTATTAATACCAGGAATCCGGCAAACAGGGTGACACCGCGATGATAATCGCCGAAATGCAGCACACCAAGATAGGAAAACCCGAAATAAACCGCCACCACCGCGATAGAAATGGCTGCGAAAAATTCCAGTACAGCAGAAGATAAAAATGCCATCCGCAGGACTTCCATCGTCCGCTGGCGGAATTGCTCAGAGCTGTCGGCGATGGCTTGTTGTTCTGCCTGCCCCCGGTGAAAAAGGCGCAGTGTATCCAGACCACGCAGACGGTCCAGAAAATCACCGCTGAGACGGGCAAGGGCATGAAAATTTCTGCGGTTAGCTTCTGCCGCGCCCATTCCGACCATCGCCATAAACAGGGGGATCAGCGGCGCAGTACAAAACAGAATTAAGGCGGCGGCCCAGTTAACCGGGGCCAGCACGATCAGAATCATCAGCGGAATTAAGGCAGCCAGTGACATCTGTGGCAGATAACGGGCGTAGTAATCCTGCATATTTTCGATCTGTTCCTGCAGCAGGGTCGTCCAGCTGCCCGTGGGGCGCGTTTTAACCCATACCGGCCCGCAGCTTTCCAGCCGGTCGATAATTTGCTGGCGAATAGCCTGCCGGATTGCCATACCTGCCCGGAATCCAAAAAGTTCGCGAAAGTAATGTAACAGAGCGCGCAACACAAAACAGCCGGCAAGGACCAGCAGCAACGGCAGTGTGTTTACGGGAATCTGCTGTTTCAGGATGAAGTTTTCCAGCAGGAGTGCCAGTAAACCGGCCTGGACAATAATCAGTACGGCACTGAAGACCCCGCTGATAACCGAAAGACGCAGCCAGCGGCCACCGTAATGTCTTTGTTGTTTTAGCCAGCGAAGTAAAAACTGTTGTCGGGATTTATTCATTGGATTCTGCTAAGTGAGAGTCAGCTACCGGCGGTGATAATTAATATCCCCTTGAAAAGTACCGGTACTCTAGCATGGCAGACAGCAAAAAGGCGACAGTTTCACCGTCGCCTTTGTCATAAGAATAGCGTAACTATAATGAATGGTTATTCTGCCAGACCATCCAGATACCGCTCTGCATCCAGGGCTGCCATACATCCGGTTCCGGCAGAGGTAATGGCCTGACGGTAGGTATGGTCCATAACGTCTCCGGCGGCGAATACACCGGGAATGCTGGTCTGAGTGGCATTGCCGTTCAGACCGGACTGCACAACAATATATCCATTATTCAGTTCAAGTTGATCGGCAAAAATAGCGGTGTTCGGGCTGTGTCCGATAGCGATAAATACCCCGGCGACGTCGATCTGTTCAGCGTCAGTACTGCCATCGGTAGGCATCAGGCGAGCTCCGGTAACACCCATATCATCACCGGTTACGGCATCCAGAGTGCGGTTTGTATGTAAAACGATATTGCCGCTGGCGACTTTTTCCATCAACCGGTTAATCAGGATCTTTTCTGCGCGGAAAGTGTCGCGGCGGTGAATCAGGTGTACTTCTGAAGCGATATTCGACAGGTACAGGGCTTCTTCTACAGCGGTGTTCCCGCCACCGACCACGGCGACTTTTTGCTGACGATAGAAAAATCCGTCACAGGTTGCACAGGCTGATACACCCTTACCTTTGAACTCTTCTTCGGAAGGCAAGCCGATATAACGGGCCGACGCTCCTGTCGCAATAATCAGTGCATCGGCAGTATATTCACCGCTATCGCCGATCAGACGGAAGGGACGGTTTTTCAGATCGACAGTATGAATATGATCAAACACGATTTCTGTATCGAACTTGACAGCATGCTCGTGCATACGTTCCATCAGCGCCGGACCCGTCAGCCCCTCAGGGTCACCAGGCCAGTTTTCGACGTCAGTCGTGGTGGTCAGCTGTCCGCCTTTTTCCACACCGGTGATCAGTACAGGTTTCAGGTTAGCGCGCGCAGCATAAACCGCTGCGGTGTAACCCGCAGGCCCGGAACCCAGGATAAGTAATTTACTGTGTTTGGCCATGCTTTATTTCCTCAATAAATAGCCCGCAGGCAAATAATTCTGTGATTGTAGGCAAAGTGACGATTGAAAAAAAGAGTTCCGCGGATGAGATTACTTATTATTGCAAACGTTAAAAGTAATCGTTAATCAGCAAAAGCAGGGTTATGAGGTAATTTTGCCGTGTTCTGACAGATAAAATAGCCCAAAACAGCCTCTTCAAAACATGACAAACGGCAGGTTACGGAATGATGTACTGAAATTGTATGTTTTACTTTGACAATCGCCTGCTGTTTTGCGAAAACATGGGGGGAAGCAAATCATGTTCAGTGAATACAGACCGCGCGAGTGTTGGTCCGAAACACTGAATATATACACCTGAATAGAATTTAGCGCCTTTCAGCGTGGACAGACAGTGAAAGGTGCTGAAAACACGAATACAGCAGGTAGTTGCTTTACCATAATTCATGCCCTGAATCATGAAACGATTAACGGGCAGGTAGTCTTAGGGAAGGAAAAAGAGAGACAATAATAATGACAGACAACAAGAAACGCCCTGGCAAAGATTTGGATCGCATTGACAGAAACATTCTGAACGAGCTGCAAAAAGATGGCCGTATTTCGAATGTTGAGCTTTCAAAACGTGTCGGGTTATCACCTACGCCATGCCTTGAGCGGGTTCGCCGCCTCGAACGCCAGGGTTTTATTCTGGGTTATACGGCGTTACTCAATCCACATTATCTGGATGCTTCGTTACTGGTTTTTGTTGAGATAACTCTGAATCGCGGGGCGCCTGATGTTTTTGAGCAGTTTAATGCTGCGGTACAAAAACTTGAGGAAACTCAGGAGTGTCACCTGGTATCCGGCGATTTTGATTATCTGCTGAAAACCCGTGTTCCCGATATGTCGGCATACCGTAAATTACTCGGTGAAACCTTGCTACGCTTGCCGGGTGTGAACGATACCCGTACCTATGTGGTGATGGAAGAAGTAAAACAGAGCAACCGTCTGGTGATTAAAACTCGCTAAATCAGGCAGGTGCAAAAGCGTTAGCAATTAGGTACACTCCTGTGAATTCATACAGGGACAGTGCTAATACCGGTGCTGTTCCTCTCTTTAGTTGACAGGCACCTGGAGAGTTCACTTGAGCCAGGAATATACAGAAGACAAAGAAGTATCTCTTACCCCGCTGAGTAGCGGGCGGCGGCTGCTGGAAGCTTTACTTATTCTGGTAGCTCTTTTTGCTGTTTATCTGATGGTGTCGCTGGTCAGTTTCAATCCCTCTGACCCCAGCTGGTCTCAGACTGCCTGGCACGAACCAATTCATAACCTTGGCGGCAGCCCCGGCGCATGGCTTGCGGATACCCTGTTATTTGTTTTCGGGGTAATGGCGTATGCTATTCCGCTGGTGATCCTTGGCCTGTGCTGGATAACCTTTCGCCACCGCAACTATGAAGACTACATTGATTATTTTGCTATCGGTTTACGCCTGATAGGGGTGCTGGCTTTAGTGGTCACTACCTGTGGTCTGGCGGCGATAAATGCAGATGATATCTGGTATTTTGCTTCCGGGGGGGTTATTGGCAGCCTGGTCAGCAGTGCGATGGCGCCATATTTAAATCAGGCCACAGGTACCCTGGTGCTGTTGTGTGTCTGGGCGGCAGGTATCACCCTGTATACCGGCTGGTCATGGCTGACGATTGCGGAAAAAATTGGTGGCGCGGTAATGTCAGTACTGACCTTTGCCAGCAACCGTTCCCGCGGTGATGAATACGGGGATGATGAAGATGATGCTGAGGTGTTTGAGCAGGGGCCGGCGGCAATAAAAAAACCGGCAACAGTGCCGCCAGGGGACGTCGTTGCAGACCCGTTACTGCGTAACAAGCAGCCTGCGTCAGCAGCATCATTTTCGGAAGTTCATCCTGCTGCTGAAGCTACGGATGAAGATAATGATCCGTTATTCAGTTCACTGGCAACAAACAGCCATACAAAAAACGATGACCCGTTGTTCAGCATGCCTGTTACGCCGGACAGTGAGGATGATAATGATCCGCTATTCAGTCCGTCGCGCTGGTCTTCACCGTCTGAATCTGTGGAACATACGGTTGCTGCCCTGCCTGCTGAACCGGTGGTTTCCGAAATAAACAAGGTTGCAGCTGCACAGAAAAATCCATCTCCGGCACGACCGGAACCTGCCGTTGCACGCCAGGCGTATACTGCACCGACAGACAGCATAACCACCGCGCCACCGCCACCGCGTTATCACTTTGACGTCCCTGAATCTGTCGTCGTTCCCGATGCTGTGGCTGCGACAGCGGCCCGGGCTGAGTCAGTAACAGCTGCTGTGCATGAACAACCCGTTGCTGCTGCAACTGCTGCGACAGTGGTCAAACCTGCGGGACAGTCACCGTTTGCAGTCGCTGCCAGTATGGGAAAATTATCCTCTCAGACAGCGGTTGCAGATAAAACCCGTGACAACAATCCGCAGGTGAAAAAAGGGATTGGCGGGCCTGAGTTGCCACGACCAAATCCGGTGCGTTTACCCACCCGCCGTGAAATGGCGTCTTATGGAATTAAACTGCCCTCACAGCGGATGGCAGAAGAAAAAGCACGCGAAGCGGAAAAAGCGCATACAGGCGGCTTTGATGCCTCCTGTACGGATGAGGAAGCTGCTGCATTTGAACAGGCAGAATTAGGTCAGGCATTCGCAAAACAACAAACTGAGCGTTATGGCCATACAGATGACGATGATGCGACTCAGGATGAAGATATGTTGCAACAGGCAGCACTGGCCCGTCAGTTTGCCGAGCATCAGCAGCAGCGTTACCGGGATGTTCCCGCACCAACGCCTGCCGGGCCGGAGCCGTCGGTAGCATCAGTATCCGCTGAAACATTATCTGCATTCGACTTTTCGCCGATGAAAGACCTGGTCGATGAGGGGCCCGGTGAACCTTTGTTCACTATCGCCCCTGCGACTGAACCAGAACCGGAAGTCCCCGCAGCTGCACCTGAAATGCCCGTGTCAGCACCTGTGGATTCGCACAGTCCGAATTTGTCTGCTGCCCGTCCGGCGGTGACCCCGCAGCCAGCAGAAACCACTGCTGTTCAGGGAGCACAACCGGCAGCCAGCAGCCAGCAGCAAAGCCTGTTCCATCCGTTCCTGGTTCGTCATGAACAGCCGCTGGAAAAACCATCCACACCGCTGCCAACGCTGGATTTACTGACGCCTCCTCCGTCGGAGGAAGAACCGGTCGATATGTTCGCCCTTGAGCAGACAGGTAAACTGGTCGAAGCACGGCTGGGCGATTTTCGTGTGAAAGCGGAAGTGGTTGGCATTTCTCCCGGACCGGTGATCACCCGCTTTGAGCTGGACCTGGCGCCGGGGGTGAAAGCTGCCAGAATTTCTAATTTGTCGCGGGACCTTGCGCGTTCTTTATCGGCGGTAGCGGTGCGTATTGTTGAAGTTATCCCCGGCAAACCTTATGTCGGTCTGGAGTTACCGAACAAACATCGTCAAACCGTTTATTTGCGTGAAGTGCTGGACTGTGCAAAATTCCGGGATAATCCGTCACCGTTAGCGGTCGTACTGGGTAAAGATATTGCCGGGCAGCCGGTGGTGGCTGATCTGGCAAAAATGCCCCATTTGCTGGTGGCCGGTACTACAGGGTCAGGTAAGTCAGTTGGTGTAAATGCGATGATCATCAGTATGCTATACAAAGCAACACCTGATGAAGTTCGTTTTATTATGATCGACCCTAAAATGCTGGAACTCTCAGTGTATGAAGGTATACCTCATTTGCTGACAGAAGTGGTTACCGATATGAAAGATGCAGCCAATGCGTTGCGCTGGAGTGTCGGAGAAATGGAACGCCGTTATAAACTGATGTCCGCGCTGGGAGTACGTAACCTGGCAGGTTATAACGAGAAAGTAGAGCAGGCTGAAGCCATGGGGCGTCCGATTCCTGATCCGTTCTGGAAACCGGGAGACAGTATGGACACGACGCCACCGGTCCTGGAAAAACTGCCTTACATTGTGGTTCTGGTGGATGAGTTTGCCGACCTGATGATGGCCGTAGGTAAAAAAGTTGAAGAACTGATTGCCCGCCTGGCGCAGAAAGCACGTGCCGCAGGAATACATCTGGTGCTGGCAACCCAGCGACCGTCGGTGGATGTTATTACCGGTCTGATTAAAGCTAATATTCCAACCCGTATTGCGTTTACCGTATCCAGTAAAATAGATTCAAGAACCATTCTTGATCAGGCTGGCGCTGAATCTCTGCTCGGGATGGGCGATATGCTGTATATGCCACCGAACTCATCGATGCCGGTGCGTGTCCACGGTGCCTTTGTTCGTGATCAGGAAGTTCATGCAGTGGTGCAGGACTGGAAAGCCCGTGGTCGCCCTCAGTATATTGACAGTATTACGGCGGGTGATGAGAGTGAGAGTGGCTCCGGCGGCGGTGATAATAATGGTGAAGAACTTGACCCGTTATTTGACCAGGCGGTCGGATTTGTGGTGGAAAAACGCCGAGCCTCTATTTCCGGGGTCCAGCGGCAGTTCCGTATTGGTTATAACCGTGCTGCCCGTATTATTGAGCAGATGGAGGCTCAGGGAATTGTCTCTGAACCTGGTCATAACGGTAACCGTGAGGTCCTGGCGCCTCCGCCCCATGAAATGTAATTCACCGGGATATTAACTAACCAGCAATGGGCCAGAATTTTCTGGCCCATTGCTTATCTGCTGCGCCATCCCCATAGTGTGGCTAACCGCTTTCAGTTTTTTCTCCTGTCGGAATCATATGACAGCGGCTAGGGTAAATAATGCCGGACCGGAATAACAGAATAAGGAAAAAGATGAAATGAGAAAATATCTGCTTGCTACAGGTGCCGTAACCTTGCTGATGTCAGCCAGTGTGCTGGCAGATGATGCTGCCGGATTACAGGCACGGCTGAATAAAGTCAGCAGTTTTCATGCCGCGTTTAGCCAGAAGGTCACGGATGGTTCCGGTAATAATGTCCAGGATGGTGCCGGTGAATTGTGGGTTAAGCGTCCCAGCCTGTTTAACTGGCATATGACAGCCCCTGATGAAAGTACCATCATCTCCGACGGTAAAACGTTATGGTTTTATAACCCGTTTGTTGAACAGGTGACGGCCAGCTGGCTGAAAAACGCCACCAGTAATACCCCGTTTATGCTGATTGCCCGTAATCAGTCATCGGACTGGAAAAATTACAATGTCAGCCAGCAAGGAGATAATTTTGAACTGACACCGAAAAACAGCAACAGTAATCTGAAGCAGTTCACCATAAATGTCGCGCCTGACGGGACTATCCGGCAATTCAGCGCCGTTGAACAGGACGGGCAGCGCACCAGCTATCAGCTGAAAAACCAGCAAAATGGTGCAATCAGCCCTGATAAATTTACATTTACTCCGCCGAAAGGCGTTACGCTGGATGACCAGCGTCAGTGAGGTGACAGTGGATACTCTTTCCCTGGATTTTTCTGCCAGCGAATTTCAACCTCTGGCCGCGCGGATGCGGCCACAGACACTGGCAGAGTATAGTGGTCAGCAGCATTTACTGGCGGCGGGGAAGCCTTTACCCCGCGCCATCGAAGCCGGCCATCTGCATTCGATGATCCTGTGGGGGCCACCAGGGACCGGAAAAACGACCCTGGCCGAAATTATCGCCCGTTACGCAGATGCCAGTGTGGAACGGATATCAGCGGTCACCTCCGGGGTAAAAGAGATTCGCGAAGCGATTGAAAGGGCCAGACAGAGCCGGCAAACAGGTCGCAGGACGATTTTATTTGTTGATGAAGTTCACCGTTTCAATAAAAGTCAGCAGGATGCCTTTCTGCCCCATATTGAAGACGGCACCATTACTTTTATCGGGGCAACGACCGAAAACCCTTCCTTTGAGCTTAATTCAGCACTGTTGTCACGGGCACGGGTATATTTACTGAAGTCTCTGACCGCAGAAGATATTGAACAGGTTATCAGCCATGCCATGGAAGATAGCCGCCGCGGGCTGGGGGGACAGAACATTGTACTGCCGCGGGAAACTCGACGGATGATTGCGGAACTGGTTAACGGGGATGCCCGCAGAGCCCTGAATACCATAGAAATGATGTCTGATATGGCTGAACCGGATGCACAGGGGCAACGTCTGCTGACGGCTGAGTTACTGACTGAAGTTGCCGGTGAGCGATCGGCCCGCTTCGATAATAAGGGCGATCGTTTTTATGATCTTATTTCTGCTCTGCATAAATCGGTACGGGGTTCGGCTCCGGATGCAGCTTTGTACTGGTATGCGCGGATTATTACTGCAGGGGGCGACCCCCTCTACGTTGCCAGGCGCTTGCTGGCAATAGCGTCAGAAGATGTCGGTAATGCTGATCCCAGAGGGATGCAGGTGGCGTTAGCGGCATGGGATTGCTTTACCAGGGTAGGGCCGGCAGAAGGTGAACGGGCAATAGCGCAGGCGATTGTTTATCTGGCCTGTGCTCCGAAAAGTAATGCCGTCTATAGTGCGTTTAATGCCGCCATGCGTGCTGCCAGAGAACATCCTGATTATGATGTTCCCGAACATTTACGTAATGCGCCGACCAGGCTGATGAAAGAGATGGGGCTGGGCAAAGAGTATCGCTACGCACATAATGAACCTAATGCCTATGCCGCCGGAGAAAATTACTTTCCTCCTGAAATGGCAGGTTCGCACTATTATTCACCAGTTGAGCGCGGATTTGAGACTAAAATCGCAGAAAAGCTGGCATGGCTGGCCGAACAGGACCAAAATAGCCCGACAAAACGCTACCGCTGACAAAAACATTGCGGTAAGGTGAGTAGCAACATTATGTCGTTTTGTTGGAAACATCCAACGAATATTCAATCCATTAACTCATACACAGGATTAGCATGCTCGATCCCAATCTGCTGCGTAATGAGCCAGACGCAGTTGCAGAAAAACTGGCACGCCGGGGATTTACTCTGGATGTTGAAATGTTACGTTCTCTGGAGGAACGTCGTAAAGTACTGCAGGTAGAAACAGAGAACCTTCAGGCTGAACGCAATTCACGATCCAAATCCATCGGTCAGGCCAAGGCGCGTGGGGAAGATATCGAGCCATTGCGTAAGGAAGTGAATGAACTGGGTGAGCGTCTGGATACAGCGAAAGCTGAGCTGGAGGCGCTTCAGACCGAAATTCGTGATTTCTGTCTGGTATTACCGAACCTGCCTGCCGAAGCTGTACCTCAGGGGAAAGATGACAGTGATAACCAGGAAGTCAGCCGCTGGGGAACACCGGCGACCTTTGATTTCACCGTCCGGGATCATGTAGACCTGGGTGAACTGGCTGGCGGGATGGATTTCGCCTCTGCAGTTAAACTGACCGGATCCCGGTTTGTGGTGATGCAAGGGCAGATTGCCCGTATGCACCGCGCATTAAGTCAGTTTATGCTGGATTTGCATACCAGCCAGCATGGATATACAGAAATGTATGTGCCTTATCTGGTTAACCATGACTCATTATATGGTACCGGTCAGTTGCCCAAATTCGGTAATGACTTGTTTCATACCCGTCCGCTTGAAGAAGAAGCTGACAGCAGCAGTTATGCATTGATTCCGACGGCAGAAGTTCCGTTAACTAATCTGGTGCGTAATGAAATCATCGATGAAGATGCGCTGCCGATTAAAATGACTGCGCATACTCCGTGTTTCCGTGCTGAAGCCGGATCTTATGGCCGCGACACCCGTGGGTTAATCCGTATGCACCAGTTCGATAAAGTTGAAATGGTGCAGATAGTGGCTCCTGAAAATTCAATGCAGGCACTGGAAGAACTGACCGGGCACGCAGAAAAAGTATTGCAATTACTGAACCTCCCTTACCGGAAAATGCTGCTCTGTACCGGTGATATGGGCTTCGGGGCCAGCAAAACTTATGACCTTGAAGTCTGGTTACCGGCACAGAATACCTATCGTGAAATTTCTTCCTGTTCCAACATGATGGACTTCCAGGCCCGCCGTATGCAGGCACGCTGCCGGAGCAAAAATGATAAAAAGACCCGTTTATTACATACCCTGAATGGGTCCGGGCTGGCTGTGGGCCGTACTCTGGTCGCGGTGCTGGAAAATTATCAGCAGGCTGATGGACGAATTCAGGTACCCGGGGTACTGCGCCCTTATATGAACAATCTGGAATTTATCGGCTAATGCCGTATTCTCTGAAAAAAACCTGCCGGTATTTAGTGGCAGGTTTTTTTTTATCTCTCCTCTTAGCCTGAACAGGACAAAGACTGCCTGGTTGATGAAGACCAACCTGTCGGGCCGGATTATTAGTTAGCAGGCGCTGTTGTCTTATTCATGTTGATAAAAACACCGGGAACTAATAACAATGTGATATTATTAGCTGCCTGACCCTGACAGGGTGTCCGGCCTGCCGTGGGAAATATTTAATTTTTATTTATCATATGGATATGCGATTAAGTGACCGGTTTATAGTTACCTATAGTCGTGATACCTTAGAGAGATAATTAATAATTATAATATATTAAGTGAGGGTAAAAAGACTGTCCTCCATATCTGAATGTTTTAACCTATCAATTACCATTCCCTGATTTTTGGTGCTTTATATCGGAATTCTCCGAAGTATAGAAACATAAAACCTTTAATCTTAACGTTTGTGGGTTTTTATGCTGTGAATTGTTTTATTTGCAGATGTTTGTATTTAATCTATTAATGTGTAATGTCTGTCTTTTACAACATTGGATTTTTAATTGCGCGGCGTATAATGCAGCCGCGCTTATATAGCGTTGCTTTATATCAGCCGGATAAAAACTCTGCTTTTAATATCAATAATAAAAAGAGATAGATATGTTAAAGAAATCATTAGTACTTTCGTCTTTAAGTTCAGCATTACTTTTTTCTGTTATGGCTCATGCTGATACCAGTTCGGCTACAGCAAATATGAATGTGAAATTAACGGTGCAGAAGGCCTGTACTATTAGTATGGGTGATCTTGATTTTGGTACCCAGAACAGTAATGCCGGTGATGTATCCAGAACAGCAACCGGGAGCGTGACCTGTACTAAAGATACGGCTTACAATATAACTGCTGCCAGTAATAGTGGGTATAATTTGTCTGATACTAAAGGTGATAAAGTATCTTATGCTATTTATGCAGATGCCAATCACCAGACAAATCTGAGTGCCAGTGTGGCATCGACTTCCGGAACGGGGACCGGGATAGCACAGCCTGTTAATATCTACGGTGTCATCAACGGAACGTCATTGCAGACTGCCCCGGTTGGTGATTATACCGATAAAGTTACGCTGACAGTTAATTACTAAGGCTCGGCGGACCTATGACCGGGAAAATATATTTTTATAGCGCACTGATTATTTATTTTTTAATTTCTCCGCTGACTTATGCTGCCAGTTTACAGGTATACCCGGTAAATATTAATTTCTCTGTCGGCGAGAACGTTAAAGCTATTTATGTAAATAATACCGGCGTTGATCCTATCAGTGCCCAGGTCAGGGTTTATCAGTGGACTCAGAAAAACGGCAGTGATGTCCTGAGCGAGACTCATTCGTTACTGGTGAGTCCGCCGATCACGGCTATTCCGCCGGGAAAACAGCAGTTGTTAAGGGTGATATTGCCGGTGCCTCCGGCTGGCGGTGCAGAACAGGCATACCGGCTGGTTGTTGATGAGTTGCCGGGAACGTCACAGAATGGCAATCAGACCGTCAGGTTTTTGCTCCGTTATGATCTGCCGGTGTTTATTAATACGCCCGCATCTGTAATAAATCTCAGCCAGGTTGTATTTCATCTGGATACATCGGCAGTGCCTGAACGCCTGTGGATAGAAAATAACAGTTCACAGCACCTGAAATTAAGTAATGTCGTATTATCATCGGCTGGTCATCATTATCCTGTAAATAAAGGGTTGCTGGGGTATGTGTTAGCAAAGAGCACTCGTTCGTGGACATTGCCCAAAGGACATTATTCCGGTTCAACACTTACTTTCAATGTAAATGATAATGCAGAGACTCAGACCGTACCAGTTGTCAGCCCGTAAATTATCTCTGCTAAGTGCAGTGTTTTTACTGCCGGTGTCTTTCTGTGCAGTATCAGATGAAGTTCTTTATTTAACTGTCAGTGTTAATGATGCTGCGGTACCCGGATTGTTTCAGATTCGAAAAAGTGGCGATCATTTTTTTATTTCTGCACAAGATTTTAAGCAGCTGAATATCCGCACTGATAAATTAGCAACGGCAGATAATACCGTTGATATGGTTTCCGGGGGCGGGTTGTCTCTGGTTTATGATGATTTACAACAGCAGTTAAATATCCGGGCAACCGTTGACTGGCTGGCAGGGCATCAGAAGTTAACATCACAATCTAACGGACTGATCACTCGTCAGGACTTTTCCCCGCCGGTCAAAGGTATTGCCTTTGATTATAATCTTTATAGTGCAGAGCAGCCTTACAGTCAGAGCCTGAGCGCTTATACAGACTTGCGTTCTTTCGGAATAGGGCCGGGAAACTTTAGTACTTCCTTTAACAGTCGTTTTAATCATTCTGACACGGGTACCGATAACGGAACCCGGCGGCTGATGAGTGCGTGGAGTTATAATAATACCGACAAACTGCTGAGCTTAACCCTCGGAGACAGTTATACGGGCAGCCAGTCATGGACCAACAGTGTGCGTTTTGCCGGGGTCAGTCTGGCACATAATTACGCACTGCAACCCGACTTTAATACTTCAACGCAGGATATTCTTTCCGATACTGTTGCTTTACCTTCGACCGTCGATTTGTATGTTCAGGGAATAAGACAGACAACACAACATGTCGAACCGGGACAGTTCACCCTGAATACGGCTCCGGTATTTACCGGTAATAGCTCGGCACAGGTTGTTATCACTGACATAAACGGGCAACAGCGTGTCGTAAACCTGAATATTTATGGATCCGATTTGCTGTTATCTCGCGGGCTGAATAGCTGGAGTATTAATGCCGGCTGGTTACGGAAAGACTACAGTTATCGTTCTTTCAGCTATAACCCGGGCTTAATGGTCACCGGTAACGGACGTTATGGACTCAGGGATGATCTGACGCTGGAAGCGCATACGGAGCAGGGTGAACCGTTGCAGAATGGGGGTATTGGTGCTAATTATCTGTTGTCCCCGTGGCTGGGCATTGTCCACGGAGATATTTCTGCCAGCAGACATAACCGTCTGAACGGTAAACAATGGGGAGTTGGCTGGCAGTGGTCCAACCGCCATCTCAGTTTCTCGCTGACAGATACCCGCCGTGACAGCCATTACCGTGACATGTCGGTATTAACGGAAGGTGAGCTGGCAACACGTTCAGACAATGCTTTTATCAGCTGGTCCATGGGAGCGGCGGGTACAGTAGGTGCTAGCTGGATTAACCGTCAATATGCAGGGGAGACCCGCAGTTATGCCGGTTTTTCCTGGTCAGGAACCTTCCGTCATAATATCAATATTTCCGCCAGCCTCACCCGGGCGCTGGAAATGGATCATGATAAAACACTGTATCTCAGTGTAAGCGTTCCCCTTTCAGATACTCAGTATGTCAGCGTACAGCATTCGCAGGATAGTCAGTCTGCAAACAATCAGCTGACATGGTCGAAATCGGTGATTTCGAATAAACCGGGCTGGGGGGGCGATGTATCACTACAAAACGGAAGTAATGCCACAACGCATCTGGATTATCGCCAGCGTACCGAGTGGAGTGACCTGGAATTGGGCTATAACCGCTACAGTCAGCAGAATAATTATTATGCTTCCCTGTCCGGAACCGCGGGTCTGTTCGCTAATGCATTTTATGCCACGCGACAATTGGGGGATGGTTTCGCCCTTGTGGATACCGACGGTATTGCGGGAATCCCGGTTTATCTGGAGCATCAGCCAGTCGGCAAAACCGACCGCGATGGAAAACTGTTTCTTAATAACCTGCTGCCTTATTACCGTAACAATATCAGTATCGATGTATTATCACTGCCTGATGATTTTCGTGCGCTTTACACGGAGGATAATGCTATTCCTGAAAGCGGTGGTGGTGCAATGGTGCACTTCCGAATCTATCGTGCCCGTGCATTACTGATGACGGTTAAACAGACACAGGGTAAAGCACTGCCGTTTGCTGCACCTGTCAGCGTGGTTACCGCCGCCGGACAGCAACCCGAAACGGGAACCCGCACAACGGTGGTGGGTTATGAAGGCAATATTTATCTTGAGAATCCGCCGGCGGAAGGTTTTGCCATTGTTCATTTACCCGACAGCACATGCCGGATCAGGTTGCCCGCGCAGCTGCCGGCAGGAAAAGCGATAACTACTATGGAGGCAGTATGCCAGTAACCCGGATATTCATTTTTTTACTGGTGCTGTCTGGCGGATTGTTTTTTTCGGCCAGCGCCTCCGCAGATCCCCATTGCTGGACCGGTGACGGGGCAGGGTACAACTTTGGCACCGTAACTCCCGGCCAGGCAGTGTCATCAACAGCACAGATCGGTATTACTTGTAACAGCTATGATCCGTCAACAGATTACATCCGGCTGTGCCTGAATTTTATAGATGAAAATGCACCGGTCGCCATGAACCCGAATGGTATCAGTGGTTACCCTTTGTATTTTAATGTTTATCCGTCAGACAGTCCGGAGACGGCCCTGAGTGCTAATAGTTCCGTATTTGCACAGTTTGATATGGCTGTACCCTCAGGGCAAAGTGCATCCGGCAGCTTTATACTGACTGGCCGTATTCTGGCGGGGCAGACTAAACTGACCGCAATGGATTATTATAAATATAATTTTTTCGCCTATTACAAATATGCCTTTGCTAGCAGCAGAAATCAGCTGCCTTCCTGTGCAGCGATGCCCAATACCTACTCTCAGAACAGAATTTCTGTTTCAGCGACTGCCTCAGTAAAACAAGGCTGTACGCTTGATCAGGTCAGCGATCTTGATTTTGGCCAGCATAGCCCGGCGTTATCACCGCAATTATCGGCAACGGCTATCTCGACCCTGTCAGTGACCTGCCCGGTGAACACTTCTTTCTCGGTAGCATTAGGCAACGGGCTGCATAGCCAGCAATCGGTCCGTCAGTTATGTAATACCGCAGATAACCAGTGTGTGTCTTATCAGCTTTACCAGGATGCGGCTCACAGTGTGGTCTGGAATGATACTAATACTCAGACAGTCCGTTCCGCGACCGGGAACAGTCAGAACCTTATCGTTTACGGGGTGCTGCCTGACCAGAACTGGCCGACAGCGGGCAACTATACAGATACAGTGACAGTCACCCTCCGCTATTAACTGTTTTCTGAGTGCACAACATTTCTCTGTTGTGCGCTTACTTCTTCGGTATTATTTATCACCATTCTTTATTTTTCTGATGGATTTTTAGTCACTCAGTCATCATCTCCCCCGGTTAATATGATTCCGGTCATTTAGTCTCTTACTTTCATTTGATACGGCTACAGAACCCTTGTATACCTGTTATTACAGATAGAAAAGATTGCCAGTTGTGGTTTTATTTTCATTTCGGGAAAGCATAAGCCTTACGCAGTGATTGCAAAGGAGAAGGGGTATGCGAAATCTGTGCAGTAATCGGTTATTGGCAGGCGTGCGGTTATTTTTAGCCTTGGTGTTGGCTGGTCTCGTTTTCCCTGTAACGGCGGCACTCACTGACGCTGGTATAAATATTCGTTTGCAAGTGGTTAACCGTTGCGCGATGTCTGTAGCTTCATCTGCTGATAGCCCGCAGGTAAACGTGCAATGTCCCCGTTCCGTCACCTATCTGGTGCGGGTGCATCAGCAAGCTGAAACTTACGATCATCAGCCACAATACCGCCGGGTGGAGGTCAGTTACTGATTACGGATATGTGCTCTCCTGACCTGCTGAAGATCATTCCCTGTGGCTTTAAAATACGGGATACGGGGTTTGCTGCTCTATATATAAAAAAGGATTAAACAATAAATTTATAACTCCTAAATAATCTTTCCCCGCGGTTTAAATTTCTTTTTTCAGCAAAAAATGCTCTGCTGTTTTTTGCTAATTGACTTTAAAAATAGTAGTGCCATTATTCGCCACAATTATTACTTTCTTTGTGGTTATGGCTATGTCTGCATGGTCCCGTCCTGTATTGCTTCTGCTCTCCGGTCTGCTGTTATTGACCATCGCAATTGCGGTGTTAAATACACTGGTGCCTCTCTGGCTGACCCATGACCAATTTGCTACCTGGCAGGTGGGTGTGGTGAGTTCTGCTTTTTTTACCGGCAATTTACTCGGGACGGTGATTGCAGGGAAAGTTATCACAACCCTCGGTTTTAACCGCAGCTATTATATAGCGACCGCAATTTTTGCTGTGGCGACCTGCGCTTTATTAATCGCCGGTGGTTTTACTGGCTGGACAGTATGGCGTTTTCTGGCAGGTACCGGATGTGCCCTTATCTGGGTGGTTGTTGAAAGCGCTTTGCTCTGTTCAGGGACCTTACGCAATCGTGGCCGGTTGCTGGCTGCGTATATGATTGTTTATTATATCGCCACAGTGCTGGGGCAGTTACTGGTCAGTCTGGTTTCTGATGCCGCCGGATTTATGATACCTCTGCTGGTGGTGTGCATTATGGTCGCTGTACTGCCGTTATTTTTTGCGCGGATTAACCCGCCTGAAGTCGCAGAAAATTCAGCCTCGCCGAATATCCGTGAAATGTTTTCCCGCCATTCATCACGTTTGGGTATTAACGGCTGTATTCTTTCAGGCGTTGTACTGGGCTCGCTGTATGGACTGTTACCATTATACCTGTCTCACAAAGGTATGAGCGATGCGAACGTGGGTTACTGGATGGCATTACTGGTCAGTGCGGCTATTCTCGGACAATGGCCTGTAGGCCGACTGGCCGACCGTTTTGGTCGTCTGATGGTACTGCGTGTGCAGGTCTTTATGGTGATACTGGGTGCATTAGGAATGTTAACTCAGCTGGCAATGGTGCCTGCTTTGTTTATTCTGGGATGCTCCTGTTTTACGTTGTATCCGGTGGCTATGTCCTGGGCATGTGAAAAAGTTGCGCATCATGAGCTGATTGCAATGAATCAGACCCTGTTACTCAGCTATACAGTCGGCAGTCTGGTCGGGCCGGGAATGACATCATTACTGATGGAGCATTTCACGGATAATGTGTTGTTTACCATGATTGCGGCAGTCTCGTTTGTCTATCTGCTGATGTTACTGCGTAAAGCGGATCATCAGACAACACCGGTCGCTCATGCGTAAGGCGGATACGCTTGTGTCTGAAGAAGGGGCCAGCGGCCCCTGCATATTCAGTAAATAACGTTATGGCCGTAACTGGCAATAATTGATTTTACCCGTTCCATGGTTTCTTTCGGCGGAGGACTTACTCCTTCCAGCGGATATTTTTCGCCCATTGCTGTCCATTTATGTTTACCCAGTTCATGATAGGGCAGTAATTCTATTTTTTCGATATTGTCCATTGCAGCAGTAAACTGCCCCAGCCGGTGCGCAGACTGATCATCATCTGTGTACCCGGGCACGACCACATAACGTATCCAGGTGCGTTTACCGGTTTTATGCAGATATTCTGCGAACTCCAGCATCCTGTGGTTTGAAACACCGGTCAGTTTCTGATGTATCTGATCATCCATTTGCTTCAGATCCAGCATGACAAGATCGGTGACCTCCATCAGTTCAGTGATTACATGATCATAGCGGCGGACAAACCCATTGGTGTCCAGACAGGTATCGATACCCGCCTGTTTACAGGCTCTGAACCAGTCGCGGACAAACTCAGCCTGCAAAATAGCCTCACCGCCTGACGCGGTAACCCCGCCACCGGAGGCGGCAATATAGTGTTTATAGGAAAGCAGGTCATCCATAAGTTCTTGTACGGTAACTTCCTGGCCGCCATGAGTATCCCAGGTATCACGGTTATGGCAATACAGGCAGCGTAGCAGGCAACCCTGAAAAAAAACGATAAAGCGAATACCTGGTCCGTCGACGGTACCACAGGATTCGACAGAGTGAATATGACCAGTGACTGACATGCGATGGTTCCTCCGGGGTGAGCTGCGGTAATCTCGCAGGCCGGCATTGACAGGTGTTTATAAGTTGCTGTTATATTCAGCATAAAACAGGAAGAGTAAAAAGGCTCCCGGCCGGGAGCCTTTTTAACCTGGTTAACCAGTATTAAATTGATTGAGTGAACGTACGGGTAATAACGTCCTGCTGTTGTTCTTTGGTCAGTGAATTAAAGCGAACAGCATACCCCGAAACCCTGATGGTCAGCTGTGGATATTTTTCCGGATTATCCATCGCTTCCAGCAACATCTCACGGTTCATTACATTGACATTCAGGTGCTGTCCGCCCTCGATAGCGGCTTCATGATGGAAATATCCATCCATCAGTCCTGCAAGGTTAGCTTTACGGATATCATCATCTTTACCCAGCGCGTTAGGGACAATAGAGAAGGTATAAGAAATACCATCTTTAGCGTAGGCAAAGGGCAGTTTTGCCACTGATGTCAGGGAAGCGACAGCACCTTTCTGGTCACGTCCATGCATCGGGTTCGCGCCGGGACCGAATGGTGCTCCGGCACGGCGGCCATCAGGAGTATTACCTGTTTTTTTACCGTAAACCACATTTGAGGTGATGGTCAGTACTGACTGGGTCGGAACCGCGTTACGGTAAGTTTTCAGTTTCTGAATTTTTTTCATAAAACGTTCAACTAAATCGCAGGCCAGGTCATCGACCCGTGCATCATTATTCCCGAATTGCGGATACTCACCTTCGATTTCGAAATCAATAGCCAGGCCATTTTCGTCACGAACCGGTTTAACTTTGGCATATTTAATTGCAGAAAGGGAGTCAGCCGCGACTGACAGTCCTGCGATACCACATGCCATAGTGCGGTAAACATCACGGTCATGCAGAGCCATTAAAGCAGCTTCATAGCTGTATTTATCGTGCATATAGTGAATGACGTTCAGCGCTGTGACGTACTGGGTTGCCAGCCAGTCCATAAAATGATCCATACGGGCCATCACAGTATCGAAGTCGAGGATCTCATCGGTAATCGGGGCCTCTTTGGGGCCGACCTGAATTTTCAGTTTTTCATCCACCCCGCCGTTAATCGCGTACAGCATGGTTTTCGCCAGGTTAGCGCGGGCACCAAAGAACTGCATCTGTTTGCCGACGATCATCGGGCTGACACAACAGGCAATGGCATAGTCATCACTGTTAAAGTCAGGCCGCATCAGGTCATCATTTTCATACTGGATAGATGACGTATCGATGGACACTTTAGCCGCATATTTTTTGAAATTCAGTGGTAATTGTTCTGACCACAGAATAGTCATATTAGGTTCAGGTGAAGGCCCCATGGTATAGAGGGTATTGAGGAAGCGGAATGTACTTTTAGTGACCAGCGTCCGGCCATCCAGTCCCATACCTGCCAGTGACTCGGTTGCCCAGATCGGGTCGCCGGAGAACAGTTCATCGTATTCCGGGGTACGCAGGAACCGAACCATCCGCAGTTTCATCACCAGGTGGTCAATCAGCTCTTGTGCTTCATCTTCGCTCAGAATGCCCGCCTGCAGGTCTCGTTCAATATAGATATCCAGGAAGGTTGAAACACGGCCGAATGACATAGCCGCACCATTCTGTGATTTTACGGCAGCCAGATAACCGAAATAAGTCCATTGCACAGCTTCACGGGCATTCGTCGCCGGAGAGGCGATATCCAGACCATAACGGCTGGCCATTTCTTTCATATCTTTCAGAGCCTGATACTGGTCTGAAATTTCTTCGCGCAGACGAATAGTTTCTTCGAGAGCGTTACCCTGTTCGAGGTCACTTTGCAGTGAGCCAAACTGGGCCAGTTTATCTTTCATCAGTGCATCAATACCGTAGAGTGCAACACGGCGATAATCACCGATAATACGGCCGCGACCATAGGCATCCGGCAGGCCGGTCAGAATTCCGGACTTACGGCAACGCATAATATCCGGTGTGTAGACATCGAACACACCCTGGTTATGTGTTTTACGGTATTCAGTAAATATTTTTTTCAGTGTCGGATCGAGTTCACGGCCATATACCTGACAGGAGCCTTCAACCATACGGATACCACCGTAGGGAATAATGGCACGTTTCAGGGGCGCTTCCGTTTGCAGACCGACAATTTTCTCCAGTGACTTGTTGATATAGCCTGCGTCGTGGGAAATAATTGTTGAAGCCAGATCCGTATCAAAATCGACCGGGGCATGGGTCCGGTTTTCGATTTTAATACCTTCCATAACCTTATCCCACAATGTGGTTGTGGCATCTGTTGCGTTGCTGAGGAAGGCTTCATCGCCTTCATAAGGTGTATAGTTTTTCTGAATAAAATCGCGGACGTTAACGCTGGTTTGCCATTCACCGGCTGCAAACCCCTGCCACGCCTGGTTCATTTTTTCATTAAGTTCAGTCATGAGATACCTGCCTTGTTAAGTTGAATTCAGCGTACGGGCAGCGGTACGTGACCTGCCGGTACAAAATCTATGTTCAGTGTAGTATTGATAAATTAGTTTTCACTATTATCTTTACGCAAGTAAATAATCCAGTACGTGAGCCCTACTAATAAACCGCCACCAATAATATTCCCCAGAGTAACGGGAATAAGATTATCGGTAATAAATTGCCAGGGAGTCAGTGTGGAAAATTGTCCGGCTGTGGTACTGGTCAGTTGCCAGAAATCAGCAGAAGCAAAATCTTTAATGACAATAGCCATCGGAATCATAAACATATTGGCAATACTGTGTTCAAACCCGCTGGAAACAAACATAGTCACCGGTAGGATCATGGCAAGGGTTTTATCTGTCAGTGAACGACCGGAATAGCTCATCCATACGGCCAGACAAACCAGTAAGTTGGCCAGAATTCCCAGGGCAACGGCTTCGACAAATGTATGGTGCATTTTATGATCGGCTGTCTGCAGTACATTGAGGCCCCATAATCCATTAGCCACCAGATGTTCACCAGATAACCAAATCAGTGCCACAAACAGTAACGCGCCAAACAGGTTTCCGAAATAGACGATAATCCAGTGGCGCGTGAGCTGAGCCCAGCTGATACGCCCACTGGCTTTGGCAACCACAATAAGAACGGTTGAAGTGAATAAATCAGCACCACAGACGACCACCAGAATCAACCCGAGAGAGAAACAGAGTCCGCCAATCAGTCGCGAAATACCATAAGGTAATTCGCTGCTACCGGTAGTGACGGTAATATAAAAAGTGAAGGCGATGGAGATAAAAACACCTGCATTAATTGCCAGGAAAAAGGTGGTTAATGGTGGTTTTGATGCCTTATAGACACCTGCTTCTTCGGCAACTTTTGCCATTGCTGCCGGCATTAACAGATCAAAAGGATTGTCCGTTTTCACACAAATCCCCTCAGAGTTTTCGCTGTGCCCAGAGTATCAAATGGCCTGTTTGTGAGAATTGACCTGGATCACTTTTAACCGTTGCCGGTCTGCTAAAACTGTCTTTTTTGGTCAGTGATATATCATAATACATTGAAAATAAAGGTTAAAATTTATTTTAATAACTATTTTATTTTTTGATTAACCGGGTGTTGTCGCCAGATGATTAAACAATAAAGACTAAAAACGGCATGATTATGCGCCGGGAGAGGGAGCTACAGCTAAATATAAACAGACGGGGCAAAAAAACAGCGCCGGTCGAAGGCGCTGTAAATATTTTTTTAACAAAGAATCGGCGGAGACTTAATTTTCTGACCAGTACTGACGTTTTGCGGCCTGAAGTTTCTCATAAGCCGCCAGTAAAGACTGATGGGCAGGGAAAGCAGTCAGAGACAAGTCAACTTTCTGCAGCCCATAAAAAGGTTCTTCGCCACTGATTGCCGCAGACGCAGCTTCTACCGCATCGCTGCCGTACATACGGTTAAAGGCGGTCAGATATTCGCCGGGGGTCCGCTCATCTTCCAGTGACAGCAACAGTAATGTCTGCAGGCAGCGGTAGTAATTAGCCCGTTCGGCACTGAAGACTGAATTGTTAAATTCAATGGTCCACTCGGTCCAGATCAATGCCTGGTCGAGATCGCCTCCGGCAAGTGCCAGCATAGCTTTAAGTTCACCGACGCGCAGGGTTGACCAGCCATTATCTTTGCCCGTCGCCAGACCCAGCAGTTCGCGTACCCGGGTAAAATCGTCCAGGCCTTCGTCATCCATCTGCGTAATCAGTTCAAGGTAGTCCTGAGGTTGCCATTCGCTGCCCGGTAAACTAAGGAAAGTTTCACGGAAACCGGATCCCATATTGTTGTTAGCCAGCAATAAATCTTCGGCCGGATAAATATCAGACATGCCGGGAACAATAATCCGGCAGGCATATACGCCCAGATGTTCATAGTCGGCAATATACACTTCTTTATTTTCGGCACGGAAAATATTCATCAGTGTCGAAAATTCCTGTTCGGTGGTACCGGAAAAGGACCAGTCAGCGAACGGATAATCAGGAGTATCTTTGAACATATCCCAGGAGATCAGGCCGCTGGAATCGATAAAATGTGTTTCCAGGTTAGTGTGTTCTGCGACTTCTTCATCATCAAAGGTTGGCGGAGTAAACACATCCAGATCTTTCAGGCTGCGGCCCTGTAATAGTTCCGTAACGGTGCGTTCCAGCGCGACGCCGAAATCAGGATGGGCGCCGAAAGAAGCAAAACAGGTACCATTTTCCGGATTAAATAACACCACACAGATCACCGGATACTGGCCGCCCAGCGAGGCGTCGTAGGCAAAAATCGGGAAACCTTCGGCTTCCAGTTGTGCAATAGCTTCGATAACCGCCGGATAACGGGCCATGACTGTCTGTGGAATTTCCGGCAGGCTGATTGATTCAGCGATAATACGGTTTTTAATGTAACGCTCAAAGACTTCCGAAAGACCCTGAACCCGTGCCTCACTGGCGGTATTACCGGCTGACATACCATTGGATACATATAAATTACCGATAATATTCATCGGAATATAGACGGTCTGCTTGTCTGACTGACGGATAAACGGCAGTGCGCAGATTCCCCGGTCATCGTTACCTGACTGCAGATCAACCAGCAGGCTGGCACCGAGGACATTGTCCGGGTCATAGAACTTACGCAGTGCAGGGTCCAGCAGTCCTTCCGGTAAATCGTCGTCTTCAGTCAGCGGGAACCATTTCTCATTCGGATAATGGACAAAGTCACCGCCAGCGACCGTTTCACCCAGCCAGAAATCGGCAAAGAAATAGTTCGTTGATAACCGTTCAAAATATTCACCTAACGCAGAAGCCAGGGCGGCTTTTTTGCTGGCACCTTTGCCATTGGTAAAACACAGAGGACAGTCACGATCGCGGATATGGACTGACCAGACATTCGGAACCGGATTCAGCCATGAAGCTTCTTCAATAGTAAACCCTAAAGACTGTAGCTTATGCTGAAACCGTGAAATAGAGTCTTCTAAAGCGGCATCTTTGCCTGGTATAAATGTTTGCGTCATAGTGCCGCGTTCTCCCGGGGAGTGATAAACAGATGTGTTGGGGTAATGATACGGAATTTATACGATGACCGCTATCAGCCGACAGTAAAATCTCCCCGTTATAACTCCGTTACCCGGAGCCGAAATAAGCCGTTGTCCGGAAAAAAATAAACATCAGGGTCAGGGGATTAACCGGAGAGTCATAAAAATCGTCCTGCAGACCGATTAATTATTGCAGCGTTTTTCAGGCAGTGATACAACCGACAGGTATCTGATAATCGTTTCGATGTAACCATGGTGAGTATAAATGACGCAGGTGTATAATTTTAGTTCTGGCCCGGCAATGTTGCCAGCAGAAGTACTTCGTCGTGCACAGCAGGATCTGGTTAACTGGCAGGGTCTGGGCACTTCAGTAATGGAAATCAGCCATCGCAGCAAAGAATTTATCAGCGTTGCTGAAACGGCAGAGCAGGACTTCCGGGATTTATTAAAAATCCCGTCCAATTATAAAGTATTGTTCTGCCACGGTGGTGGCCGTGGTCAGTTTGCGGCAGTACCCGGTAATTTACTGAATGGTGCCAGCCAGGCTGACTATATTGATGGTGGTTACTGGGGGCACAGTGCGGTTAAAGAAGCCGCTAAATTTTGTACCCCGAATATTATTGATATTAAAGTCACTGAAGAAGGTAAAACTGCGTTATTACCCATGAGCCAATGGCAGCTGAATGATAACGCTGCTTATGTGCATTACTGCCCGAATGAAACCATCGATGGTACCGCGATTGATGAGCAGCCGGATTTCGGCGATAAAATAGTGGTCGCTGATTTCTCCTCCACCATTTTATCCCGTGAGATCGATGTCAGCCGCTACGGGGTGATTTATGCCGGCGCCCAGAAAAATATCGGTCCTGCCGGGCTGACACTGGTTATTGTCCGTGAAGACCTGCTGGGTAAAGCCCGTAAGGATCTGCCTTCTGTCTTCGATTACTCGGTGCTGGCAGAAAATAACTCAATGTTTAACACCCCGCCAACTTTTGCCTGGTATCTGTCCGGACTGGTATTCCAGTGGCTGAAAGAGCAGGGCGGCGTCGCGGCAATGGATAAAGTCAACCAGGCGAAGGCCGATCTTCTTTACAGCACCATTGATCACAGTGATTTCTATCGTAATAATGTTGCAGACAGCAACCGCTCGCGGATGAATATCCCTTTCCAGCTGGCAGATTCCGCGCTGGATAAGCTGTTTCTGGACGAGTCTGTCAGCCACGGACTGCATGCTCTCAAAGGGCACCGGGTGGTTGGCGGAATGCGGGCTTCTATTTACAATGCCATGCCGCTGGCGGGTGTGAAAGCACTGACTGAGTTTATGCTCGATTTTGAACGCCGCCATGGCTAAGCCAGTGGTGATTTACTGGCCTTTTTGTTTACCCCGCCAGTGGCGGGGTTTTGATCTTTTATAAAGAGTGACTTTTGACATGCCGGATTCTCTGACCTTACAACCTGTAGCCCGTATTGACGGTACGGTAAATTTACCCGGCTCGAAAAGTGTGTCAAACCGCGCGCTATTGTTAGCTGCAATTTCCAAAGGAACGACCCGCCTGACGAATCTGCTGGACAGTGATGACATTAAGCACATGCTTAATGGACTGAGCTTGCTGGGGATTGAATATACATTATCTGCAGATCGTACCGAATGTGTTGTCACCGGGATCGGTGGCCCGTTACATGCCGCAGCTCCTGTTGAGTTATTCCTCGGGAATGCGGGAACGGCGATGCGTCCGCTGGCGGCGGCCTTAAGCCTGGCGGGTAAAGATATTATCCTGACCGGCGAACCACGAATGAAAGAACGTCCAATCGGTCACCTGGTTGATGCTCTGCGTCAGGGGGGAGCTGATATCAGCTATCTGGAAAATGAAAACTACCCGCCATTACGCCTGAACGGCGGGTTCAATGGAGGCGAAATCAGTGTCGATGGCAGTGTGTCAAGCCAGTTTCTGACTGCGTTGCTGATGACTGCGCCTTTAGCCAGTGAACCGACAACCATTACCATTACCGGTGAACTGGTTTCAAAGCCATATATTGATATCACGCTGAATCTGATGAAATGTTTTGGTGTCAGGGTTGAAAATCAGCAATACCAGCGTTTTGTTATTCAGGGCGGGCAGCAGTATCAGTCTCCCGGCGAATATCTGGTTGAAGGGGATGCCTCATCGGCTTCTTATTTTCTGGCTGCTGCGGCAATTAAAGGCGGTACTGTCCGTGTCACCGGTATTGGCCGCAACAGTGTACAGGGCGATATTCGCTTTGCTGATGTGCTGGAAAAAATGGGGGCAGTGATTGAATGGGGGGATAATTATATTTCCTGTACCCGTGGCGCACTGAAGGCGATAGAGATGGATATGAACCACATCCCTGATGCGGCGATGACTATTGCCACCACTGCCTTGTTTGCGGAAGGTACTACCCTGATGACGAATATCTACAACTGGCGGGTAAAAGAAACCGACCGGCTTGCGGCCATGGCAGCTGAATTACGTAAGGTCGGGGCAACAGTTGAAGAGGGGTATGATTTTATTCGTATTACGCCGCCTGCTATCCTGAAACATGCAGACATTGAAACCTATAATGATCATCGTATTGCGATGTGTTTCTCTCTGGTTGCATTGTCGGATACTCCGGTCACTATTCTCGACCCCGGATGTACAGCAAAAACTTTCCCTGATTATTTCCACCAGCTGGCTGCTGTCAGTCATTAATTATCAGTGGACTTTCTCTGTTCTGGTCTGTATTTAGTCCGGTTGCGCCGGGTTTATCTCACCCGGTGGTTGCCGTCTTAGCTGAAAACTCTGTTTTTTTGCCCCTGTGGCGGAATAAGTCACTGCGACTTCCGTTCGCCACAGGTATACTTAAGGCAAACGGTGTATTTATATGCTGAGAAATCCAGAGCAGCGATAAAGGAGATTATAATGACAACGGTCCCGGTGATGACGATTGATGGCCCGAGTGGGGCCGGGAAAGGCACGCTGTGTAAAGCGATTGCTGAGAAACTGCAATGGCATTTACTGGACTCCGGCGCGATTTATCGGGTGCTGGCCCTGGCGGCGTTACATCATCGCGTGGATATCAGCTCGGAAGAAGCGCTGGTTCCGATTGCAGCGCATCTTGATGTGCGTTTTCTCTCCGTTGACGGTGAGCTGCAGGTTATTCTGGAAGGTGAAGAGGTGACCAGCGAAATCCGTACCCAGGATGTCAGTAATACGGCGTCTAAAGTCGCAGCGTTCCCGCGGGTGCGGGAAGCTCTTTTACGGCGGCAGCGGGCTTTTAAAGAAGCGCCGGGGCTGATTGCTGATGGCCGTGACATGGGAACGGTCGTGTTTCCTGAAGCCGCAGTGAAGATTTTCCTCGATGCCAGCGCCGAAGAAAGAGCAGAACGGCGTATGCTACAGTTGCAGGAAAAGGGCTTTAGTGTTAACTTTGAGCGCCTTTTATCTGAGATAAAAGAACGGGACGACCGTGATCGTAACCGTGCCGTGGCTCCGCTGGTGCCTGCGGCGGATGCATTGGTTATTGATTCTACCGGCATGACTATTGAGCAAGTGATTGAAAAAACACTTGAATATGCCAGGTCACGGTTGAAAGATCTCGTTTGAGTTCTGGCCAGCGCGCCGACAGAATGCTTTACCCCCGTACCACGGATGGTGCGGGGTATGTGAAACAACCCCATCCGACAATGATGTCAGATGGACGTTAAATTGAAGAATCCTGAAGATTATCAATATGACTGAATCTTTTGCTCAACTCTTTGAAGAGTCCCTGAAAGAAATCGAAACCCGTCCGGGTTCCATTGTTCGTGGTGTTGTTGTTGCTATCGACAAAGACATCGTTCTGGTTGATGCGGGTCTGAAATCTGAATCTGCAATTCCTGCAGAGCAGTTCAAAAACGCAGCTGGCGAACTGGAAATCCAGGTAGGCGACGAAGTTGACGTAGCCCTGGATGCTGTAGAAGACGGCTTCGGTGAAACGCTGCTGTCCCGTGAAAAAGCTAAACGTCACGAAGCTTGGATCACGCTGGAAAAAGCGTATGAAGAAGCTGAAACTGTTACCGGTATTATCAACGGCAAAGTCAAGGGCGGCTTCACTGTTGAGCTGAACGGTATTCGTGCGTTCCTGCCAGGTTCACTGGTAGATGTGCGTCCGGTTCGTGATACTCTGCACCTGGAAGGCAAAGAGCTTGAATTCAAAGTAATCAAGCTTGATCAGAAACGTAACAACGTGGTGGTTTCCCGCCGTGCGGTTATCGAATCTGAGAACAGTGCTGAACGTGATCAACTGCTGGAAAACCTGCAGGAAGGCATGGAAGTTAAAGGTATCGTTAAGAACCTGACTGACTACGGTGCATTCGTTGATCTGGGTGGTGTTGACGGCCTGCTGCATATCACTGATATGGCGTGGAAACGTGTTAAACATCCAAGCGAAATTGTCAACGTTGGCGACGAAATCACTGTTAAAGTGCTGAAGTTCGACCGCGAGCGTACCCGTGTATCTCTGGGCCTGAAACAGCTGGGCGAAGATCCTTGGGTTGCTATCGCTAAGCGTTACCCTGAGAGTACCCGTCTGACGGGTCGCGTGACCAACCTGACTGATTACGGCTGCTTCGTAGAAATCGAAGAAGGCGTTGAAGGTCTGGTACACGTTTCTGAAATGGACTGGACTAACAAAAACATTCACCCATCTAAAGTTGTTAACGTGGGTGATGTTGTTGAAGTTATGGTTCTGGACATCGACGAAGAACGTCGTCGTATCTCCCTGGGTCTGAAGCAGTGTAAATCTAACCCATGGCAGCAGTTCGCAGAAACTCACAACAAAGGCGATCGCGTTGAAGGTAAAATCAAGTCAATCACTGACTTTGGTATCTTCATCGGCCTGGACGGTGGTATCGACGGTCTGGTTCACCTGTCAGACATCTCCTGGAACGCGACCGGCGAAGAAGCCGTGCGTGAGTACAAGAAAGGCGACGAAATCGCCGCTGTTGTACTGCAGGTCGATGCAGAACGTGAGCGTATCTCTTTAGGCGTTAAGCAACTGGCTGAAGATCCTTTCAACAACTACATCACCCTGAACAAGAAAGGCGTGATCGTGACTGGTAAAGTTACGGCAGTTGATGCGAAAGGTGCTACAGTTGAGTTAGCTGACGGCGTTGAAGGTTACCTGCGCGCTTCTGAAGCTTCACGTGACCGCGTTGAAGATGCAACTCTGGTTCTGAATGTCGGCGACGAAGTTGAAGCTAAATTCACCGGTGTTGATCGTAAAAACCGTGTTGTAAGCCTGTCTGTTCGTGCAAAAGACGAAGCTGACGAGAAAGATGCAATCGCAACTGTTAACAACAAACAGTCTGACGAAAGCAACTTCTCTAACGCAATGGCTGAAGCTTTCAAAGCAGCATCTAAAGGCGAGTAATCTGCCTGAAATGACGGACAACAACCCGCGGTTGTTGTCCGCTCAGGTCAGCTGTCAAATGTTCCATAAAGGAATTAACCGGAGGATTCATGACTAAGTCAGAGTTGATCGAACGCCTTGCCAGCCAGCAAACACATATTCCGGCTAAGGCTGTTGAAGATGCTGTAAAAGAGATGCTTGAACATATGGCATCGACCCTGGCACAGGGTGAGCGTATCGAAATCCGGGGATTCGGCAGTTTCTCTCTGCACTATCGTGCTCCCCGTACTGGCCGTAACCCGAAAACGGGTGACAAAGTGGAACTGGAAGGTAAATACGTTCCCCACTTTAAACCAGGAAAAGAGCTACGAGATCGTGCAAACATTAGTGAATAATGTCTGAGCCTGAACTCATTGGATGCTAAAAACGGTACCTCAGGGTACCGTTTTTTTTGCCCGTAACAGTGTACGACCCGCGCCGCTGAATCTCCTCCCTCTCATCACCTACTTGTTTTCACCTTGCGTCTTTTGTCGCAATTATTCATCCCCCGTGTATCAGTAACAAAATCAAACGATGATTATTTTCTCCTGATAAACGGGAGACACTTGTGAACCTGATTATTTTTGCCTGGATAACCACCGTCAGCCTGATACCGCTGCTGTTTTTGCCCGTATTACCGGCACCGCCAGTACTGGTCCTTATTGCCGTCATTGCTCTGATCATACTACAGGCTGATAACGCCTGGTTATGGGCTATCGCCTGGTCTGGCCTGATATTCAGCTGGGGCGTGCTGGTGGCGTCTCAGCAATTACGTGAAGTGGAACAACTGACTCGCCGTCCGCTGAATGCGGTGGTCACAGTCGCAGCAACCGAAATCGGCCGCAAACGGATCCGGGTACAGATACATCAGGCGGAAGGGCGACTGCGTTTCCCGGCACTCTCTGCCTGGCTGACCGCAGGTGATACAGTGACTGAGTTTTGCCCGGGACAACGCTGGGAGATGCGTCTCAGGCTGCGGCCAGTGCATAGTCAGTTAAATGAAGGGGGATATGATCAGCAACGTTATGCGCTGGCAAATTACTGGCCGTTACAGGGAAAAGTACTGGCTAAAAAACCGCAGAATCTGAGTTGCAGCCTGAGATCCCGGGTGATTAACCAGGCCAGAGAAGATATGTCATCAGTAGCCAGTCAGGGGGTACTTCAGGCGCTTTTATTTGGCCTGCGTGACAATATCCCTCAGCGAACTAATCAGTTGTTCCGCGAAACAGGGGTGGCGCATCTGATGGCGATTTCCGGCATGCATATTGGTCTGGCGGGTAGCTTTGGCTGGTGGCTGGCCCGCAGTATGCAGAAATGGCTATCGGAGCGTTATATCAGCCCGCAATTTCCACAGGTGGCAGGGTGGCTATTAGCGGCACTCTATACCTGGATCTCCGGAGGTCTGGCACCGGCATTACGGGCGATGCTGGCCCTTACACTGTGGATGTTTATCCGGAATTACCGTTTCAATCTGAATAGCTGGCAGGTGTGGATCAGTTGTGCGGCAGGCTTACTGATCAGCGATCCTGTACTGATCCTTTCCGACAGTTTCTGGCTATCTATGCTGGCGGTATTGATGCTGCTGATCTGGTATCGGTGGTTTTCTTTACCCCGCTATCTTTCGCGTCCAGTCCGCTGGTTCTGGTTACGGTTATTGCATTTACAACTGGGAATGATGCTATTAATGCTGCCCTTGCAGGCACTGTTATTCAACGGAGTCAGTCTGGCTGCGTTACCGGCCAATATGATTGCTATTCCTGTCGTGTCATTACTGACATTACCCCTGGCAGGCATAGCGCTTCTGCTGACACCCACAGGGCTCTCTCCTGTATTCTGGATGCTGGCAGACAAATCCGTGGTGCTGATGGTCACGGTACTTGAAGCGCAACCTGCCAGCTGGTTTCCGGTCAGCGATTTCTTTTTGTGGGCGACCATTGCCTGGGGAGGGCTGCTATTTTTTCGTGCCGGCTTTGGCCGGTATTTTTCCGGCTCAGGCGGCGCTGTATTACTGAGTTGTTTATTATGGCGTTATTCTTCCGCGGGGGAGCAATGGCGTGCAGATATGCTGGATGTCGGACATGGTCTGGCGATAGTGATCAGTCAGGGGAAAGAGGCAGTTATTTATGACACCGGCAATCGCTGGCAGCAAGGGGATACCGGACAGAGAATTATTATCCCCTGGTTACAGCAGCGACAGTTAATGCCGCAGGAGGTGATTATCAGCCACCGCCATCTCGATCATTATGGCGGTCAGGGGAGTATCAGCAACCGCTGGCCCGCTATACCGCTGCGCACTGCGCTGGCCCGGCCCGCAGATTTATCCTGTTTTCGTGGTGAGCAATGGCAGTGGAAAAAGCTGACGTTTAGTGTGCTGTGGCCCCCGCAGAGCAGGGTCAGCGGTCAGAATGACGACTCCTGTGTGATCAGAGTCAGTGATGGTAAGTTTAGTTTATTGCTGACGGGTGACCTCGAACGGCGCGCGGAGCGCGAACTTGTCAGGCTGGAAAAGGAACAGTTACGCTCTACATTTATCCAGGTGCCTCATCACGGCAGTAATACTTCGTCTGCCCCGGTATTATTACGGCGGGTCAATGGTCAGCTGGCAATGGCCTCGCTGGCCCGTTATAACAACTGGAAGATGCCATCCCCAGCGGTGATCAAACGCTATCGTGATGCGGGGTTTCGCTGGCTTGATACTGCTGTCTCGGGACAAATTTCCCTGCGTATTTATAAGGACAGTTATCAGGTTTTAGAAATGCGCGAACAAATTTCCCGGCGCTGGTATCATCAGTGGTTTGGCGTAAAAGCCGAATCCAGGTAGAATAAGCCGTAATCCCAAACAACGTGAAGAAATAATGCATCCAGATAAAGATCTCTCAACGTGGCAGACATTCCGTCGACTATGGCCAATGATTACTCCGCACAAGGCGGGATTAGTGGTGGCGGCGGTTGCTCTGGTACTGAATGCCGCAGGCGATACCCTGATGTTATCGTTACTAAAACCCTTACTTGATGATGGTTTCGGAAAAGCCGATAAATCAGTGCTGATATGGATGCCATTAGCGGTAATGGGTCTGATGCTGATCCGTGGTGTGACCAGTTATGTCTCAAGTTACTGTATTTCGTGGGTGTCCGGTCATGTTGTTATGACCATGCGCCGTCGTTTATTTTCCCATATGATGGGCATGCCGGTTGCCTTCTTTGATCAACAGTCGACCGGCACATTATTGTCGCGTATTACTTATGATTCTGAGCAGGTAGCCTCTTCGTCATCCAGTGCCCTGGTAACAGTGGTCAGAGAAGGTGCATCCATCATTGGCCTGTTTATTATGATGTTTTACTACAGCTGGCAGTTATCGTTAATTCTGATTGTGTTAGCCCCGATCGTCTCTGTCGCTATCCGTATGGTATCTAAGCGTTTCCGTGGTATCAGTAAATCCATGCAGAACACCATGGGACAAGTGACTACCAGCGCAGAGCAAATGCTGAAAGGCCATAAAGAAGTCCTTATTTTTGGCGGACAGCAGGTGGAAACCAAACGTTTTGATGTGGTCAGTAACCGTATGCGTCAGCAGGGGATGAAGCTGGTGTCAGCATCGTCAATCTCTGACCCTATTATTCAGTTGATTGCTTCACTGGCACTGGCTTTTGTGCTCTATGCTGCCAGCTTCCCGGAGGTGATGGATACCCTGACTGCAGGTACAATTACCGTAGTTTTTTCCTCGATGATTGCCTTAATGCGTCCGTTGAAATCACTGACCAACGTTAACGCACAGTTCCAGCGTGGTATGGCGGCCTGTCAGACCCTGTTCACTATCCTTGACTCCGAACAGGAAGTGGATACGGGGACTAAAGTACTGGAGCGTGCCCGTGGTGATATTGAGTTCCGTAATGTCACATTCAGCTATCCCGGCCGTGACACCCCGGCTTTACACGATATTTCCATGACCCTGCCGGAAGGAAAAACCGTTGCTTTAGTCGGACGTTCGGGGTCAGGTAAGTCAACAATCGCCAGTTTACTGACCCGTTTTTACGATATTCAGTCCGGCCAGATTACGCTGGATGGTCATGACCTGCGGGAATACACCCTGCATTCCTTACGTAATCAGGTCGGGCTGGTTTCTCAGAATGTGCATTTATTCAATGATACTATCGCGAATAATATCGCCTATGCCCGGGAATCAGAATTCAGCCGTGAAGAAATAGAACGGGCTGCCACTATGGCCCACGCCATGGACTTTATCGGAAAAATGGATAATGGTCTTGATACGGTGATTGGTGAGAATGGTGTACTGTTATCCGGTGGTCAGCGTCAGCGTATTGCCATCGCGCGGGCATTGTTACGTGATTGTCCGGTACTGATTCTGGACGAAGCTACCTCAGCACTGGATACCGAATCTGAACGGGCAATCCAGTCAGCGCTGGATGAATTGCAAAAAAACCGTACCTCGCTGGTGATTGCTCACCGTCTGTCGACCATCGAAAAAGCCGATGAAATCGTGGTGGTGGAAGACGGCAGAATTATTGAACGTGGTTCACACACCGACCTGCTGGAGCAGCGGGGTGTTTACGCGCAACTTCATAAAATGCAGTTTGGCAAATGATTGAGCGGCTGTGGAGTGGTCAGTCAGGGTGGTGGCGCTTACTGCTGCCCTTTTCTCTGCTGTACGGCGCAGTCACTACGCTGTTACGGTTAAGTTACCGTAAAGGCTGGCGCAAAAGCTGGCGGGCACCGGTGCCTGTGGTGGTGGTCGGTAACCTGACTGCCGGCGGAAACGGTAAAACCCCGGTGGTGATCTGGCTGGTGGAACAGTTGCTGGCCAGGGGGTTACGTCCGGCAGTGGTATCACGGGGTTATGGCGGAAAAGCCGACCGTTATCCACTGCTGCTTAATGATAAAACCACCACCGGGGAAGCCGGCGACGAACCGGTACTGATCTATCAGCGTACCGGAGTGCCGGTCGCGGTTGCACCGGTACGTGCAGACGCGGTTTCAGCCGTCCTGCAGTCGTATACTATTGATGTTATCGTGACGGATGACGGGTTACAGCATTACGCACTGCAACGGGATATTGAAATTGTGGTGGTTGACGGAGTCCGCCGGTTTGGCAATGGCTGGTGGCTGCCTGCCGGTCCGATGCGTGAACGAAGCTCAAGATTAAGTGACGTTGATGCGGTAGTGATTAATGGGGGGACTGCCGGGGAAAGTGAAATCAGTATGCACCTTGCGGCCGGAGATGCGGTTAATTTACTGAGCGGTGAAACCCGTAAGTTGTCTGAGCTAAGAAATGTTATCGCTATGGCAGGTATCGGCCATCCGCCCCGTTTCTTTAACACCCTCAGGGAACAGGGACTAGTCCCGCAGGCCGAAATCGCTTTTTCTGACCATCATGCTTACAGTGCTGATGAAGTGGAACAGTTGCTGACCGGTGATCAGCAATTACTGATGACCGAAAAAGACGCCGTAAAATGTCGTACTTTTGCCAGAGAAAACTGGTGGTATTTACCCGTAAGTGCCCGGCTCTGCGGGACAGCTGTCGGCCCTTTGCTGGACAATATCCTCAGCCGGGTGTCGCCGCGCTGACGGCTGCACTTTTTCTGTTTTGTCTTTCTTCTGTCAGAGGCCATTTTATGGCCTCTGATGCTTTCTGCGGGTGACAAACAATGTCTCCTCTCCGGGCGGCTGTGATATGCTAACGCTCTGCACCCTGATGGAGGAAATATGGATCATCGTTTACTTGAAATAGTGGCATGCCCTGTCTGTAATGGTAAGTTGCATTATAATCAGAAACTTCAGGAACTGACCTGTAAAGCCGACGGATTAGCTTACCCTGTGCGTGATGGCATTCCGGTTTTACTGGAAAATGAAGCCAGGACGCTGACCGCGGAAGAGAAACTGTCATGAGTTTTGTGGTCATCATCCCTGCGCGTTTTGCATCTACCCGTCTGCCCGGTAAGCCATTAATGGATATTAACGGATTACCGATGGTTGTTCGTGTGTTGCAGCAAGCCGCGGCCTCAGGAGCATCACGGGTTATCGTTGCTACGGATCATTCTGAAGTGGCAGCCGCAGTCACGGCTGCCGGCGGGGAGGTCTGTATGACACGCGAAGACCACCATTCCGGTACTGAACGACTGGCTGAAGTTATTGAGAAATATAACTTCCCTGACGACACGATTATTGTAAATGTTCAGGGTGATGAACCACTGATTCCGCCGGCGATCATCCGTCAGGTTGCCGGTAATCTGGCGAACGCAACCTCCGGAATGGCAACGCTGGCTGTACCGATCACTGATGCAGAAGAGGCGTTTAATCCTAATGCGGTTAAAGTTGTCACTGATCATCAGGGATACGCCTTATATTTCTCCAGGGCGACTATTCCGTGGGATCGCCAGCGTTATGCCGAATCCCGCGAACAGGCCGGAGATACGCTACTCAGACATATCGGCATTTATGCGTACCGGGCAGGATTTATCCGTCGTTATATCCGCTGGGAGCCCTGCGCCCTGGAACAGACAGAGCTGCTGGAGCAGTTACGGGTTCTGTGGTACGGCGAAAAAATTCATGTCGATGTGGCCCTGGAAACGCCGAGTGTCGGGGTTGATACACTTGCGGATCTGCAACGTGTGCGCGACATCCTGAGCTGATGACCGCCCGGCAGCTGATACAGCGAGGTATCAGGAGGGAAGATGGAACGATTAAAATCAGAGCTCAGTCTTATCCTCGGGGAGTCTGTCGGCCGGATAGAACCCCTTAACTGTCAGCCTCACTCCTGCCTGTATGCACTTTATGACCGGTCCGGTCAGGCGATGCCGATGGTGGTGCGTGATTTTTCGCAACCCGGCCTCGCGGAACAACAGGCCAGAAAACTGATGTTATTACGACAGCACGGGTCGGTCCCTGTACCTGCCGTCTACGGTGTTGTATTCAGTGACCGGTTACCCTTTCATGAATTATTGCTGGTGGAAAGGCTGGGAGGAATTTCTGCCGCAGCGCCGGCCCGTTCTCCTGGTGCTCAGGAACGGCTGGCACAACAGATTGCAGACGGGCTGGGCAGCTGGCACAGTCAGTCAGCAGATAATATGAGTGGTTATATTGACAGCTGTCAGTCACTCAGCTGGCCGGACTGGTACAGGCAGTACACCACGGTTCTGTGGTCTCTGCTCAGGCAAAAAAAACAAACAGCCCTCTCTGCTGCAGACCTGCAATTTCTGTCACTGACCCAGCGTAACTATCAGCAGCTGTTTGCTGATCTGAGTCAGCCGAATGTTATGCTGCACGGTAACCTTGAGCTCAGCAATATTATCAAAGACCCTCATACGGAAAGTCTGCTGGCGATGGTTCAGCCCGGCCGTATACTCTGGGCACCGGCGGAATTTGAACTATTCCGTTTATGGAATGAACCTGTCGGACAAGCGATTATTCTTAAATACCGGCACAGACACCCGCTGGACGAAGGCTTTATCTGGCGTTGCCCGTTATACCGCCTATGGTATCAGGCAGAGCAGGTTGTCTGTAACCAGCCATTTTCAGCACAGGACTTTGCTGAAGCCAGGAGGCAACTGCTTCCGTGGCTTGCTGAATAAGCTTCAGCTGCTGATTTTTTGCCACAGTTGCCCCAGTGTTTCATACCAGGCCCGTTCGCTGTGAGATAACCAGATGGCAGCAGGCGTTATCCTTTCCAGGAAAGTTAACGGGCCGGAGATCGCCAGCTGGTTTGCCGGTGCCGGCCAGGGGTGCAGCCCCTGACGCTGGAAGAAGATCATCGCTCTGGGCAGATGATTGGCAGATGTCACCAGCAGCAGAGAGTGCCGGCCGACGATATTTTTTACGGCGGCGGCTTCTTCGGCCGTATCTCTGGGAGTATCGAGCTGAATAATATCAGTGGCGGGGACGCCAAGTGAGACAGCAACTTCTGCGGCAACACTGGCGTTACTGCGCGGGTTATCGCCGGCTCTTGCACCGGTAAAAATCATCTTAGCCGCGGGGCTTAATCGCCATTGTCTGACACCTTCTGCCACCCTTGGCAGACTGTTACCCACCAGATTAGACCCCGGCGCCCAGTGAGGGTCATAGGTATAGCCGCCCCCCAGTACCACGATATAATCGACCGGACGCTCACCTTGCCAGGTGGGATAGTGATTTTCCAGAGGGGCCAGTAAACGATCGGCCACCGGTTGCAGGCTTAACAGCAGTAAAACCAGCCAGCTGACCGAAAGCATAATTTTGCCGGATTTCTGCCAGCGGCTGAACCAGAGCAAAATAAGTCCCGATGCCATAAAAATAATGATTAACGGCAGCGGAGACAGCACTGCGCCTATCATTTTTTTAACCATAAAAAGCATAAATCTCACCAGTTTTGTCTGAAAAAACAGCAGCCGATCGTAATCTCAGGGATGAAAGCTACATTCTTGCAAGAGCTGTGACAAAATAGCATATTTGCGCCATCACCTAACCGGAGCTTTGCCATGAAGGATCGTAATTTTGATGATCTTGCAGAAAAATTTGCTCAGAATATTTACGGTACCGCGAAAGGTCAAATTCGTCAGGCAATTCTCCGGGATGAACTTGAAGATATATTATCTGCACTGCCACAACGGCCCTTATCAATAATTGATGCCGGTGGCGGTATCGGTCAGATATCCAGCGGACTGGCGTTGTGTGGCCATCAGGTATTACTCGGGGATGTCTCAGCAGAAATGCTGCGGCGTGCTGAAGAACATGCCCTGGCGACCGGTGCCAGCGGGAATATGGTTTTTAAGCAAATGCGGGTGCAGGATATTACAGACCATTTGGATCAGCCTGCGGATCTGGTATTGTTCCATGCCGTGCTGGAATGGATCGCTGAACCTGAACTGGCGCTGAAGGCATTATTTGAAGCGTTAACCCCCGGCGGGGTATTATCGCTAATGTTTTATAATCTTCACGGACTGACGATGCAGAACCTGACACTGGGTAATTTTGGTTACCTGCGGGCGGATATGAAAAAACGGAAGAAGAAAACCCTGTCACCGGACTATCCCCGCGACCCTCAGCAGGTCTATGGCTGGTTAACCGAATGCGGGTTTATCATCGAGCAACGGGCAGGGATCCGTGTGTTCAGTGATTTTATCCGTGATATGCCCCCGAGTGCCAATGGCTTTGACGGTATTCTGGAAATGGAGCGGCGATTCAGTCGTCAGGAACCTTTCTTAAGTCTGGGCCGTTATATTCATGTGACTGCGCGTAAACCTCTGCAGAAGGATCAATTATGAGTGATTTCTCCCAGACGATCCCGGAGCTGGTTTCCTGGGCCCGTACCAGCGATTTTTCTATTTCGCTGCCCACGGAGCGTCTGGCTTTCCTGCTGGCTATTGCGACGCTGAATGGCGAAAGAATGGACGGTGAGCTGAGTGAAGGAGAACTGACTGACGGGTTTCGTCATGTCAGCAAAGCCTTTGAACAAACCAGTGAAACCGTCCAGGCCAGGGCGAACAACGCCATCAATGATATGGTAAGACAGCGATTACTTAACCGCTTTACCAGTGAACAGGCTGACGGACATGCGATTTACCGGCTGACCCCGCTGGGAATTGGTATTACGGATTATTATATTCGTCAGCGTGAATTTTCTACCCTGCGCTTATCCATGCAGTTATCTATTGTAGCCAGTGAGCTGAAGCGGGCGGCAGAGGCGGCAGAAGAAGACGGCGATGAATTCCACTGGCATCGTAACGTGTTTGCGCCATTAAAATATTCGGTAGCAGAAATTTTCGACAGTATCGATCTCACACAGCGCTCAATGGATGAACAACAGCAGGGTGTCAAAGATGATATCGCTGCATTGTTAAATAAAGACTGGCGCGCAGCCATTTCAAGTTGTGAGTTATTACTGTCTGAGACTTCCGGTATTCTGCGTGAATTACAGGATACCCTGGAAGCGGCGGGGGATAAATTACAGGCTAACCTGATGCGGATTCAGGATGCCACGCTTAACAGCCCTGATTTGGGTTTTGTGGATAAGCTGGTGTTTGATCTGCAAAGCAAACTGGACAGGATCACCAGCTGGGGTCAGCAGGCAATTGACCTGTGGATTGGCTACGATCGCCATGTACATAAATTTATCCGTACCGCGATTGATATGGACAAAAACCGTGTATTTGCTCAGCGGTTACGTCAGTCGGTACAGAATTACTTCGAAAACCCCTGGGCGCTGACTTACGCCAATGCCGAACGTCTGTTTGATACCCGCGAAGATGAACTGACTCTGCGTAATGAAGAAGTGACCGGGGAATTACCGGCAGAACTGGAGTTTGAGGAATTTAACGAAATCCGTGAGCAACTGGCCGCCATGATTGAAGAAGCGTTACGGGTTTATAAACAACAGGCAATACCACTGAACCTGGCCGATGTCATGCGTGAATATCTGGCACAGTATCCGCGTGCACGGCATTTCGATTTAGCGCGGATTGTTATCGATCAGGCAGTACGTCTGGGTGTTTCTGAAGCTGATTTAGCAGGGCTGCCTGCTGAGTGGCAAACTATAAATGATTACGGAGCCAAGGTGCAGGCACATGTCATTGACAAATATTGAACAAGTGATGCCGGTTAAGCTGGCACAGGCACTGGCTAATCCGATTTTTCCGGCGCTGGACAGTCAGTTAAGGGCCGGCCGGCATATCGGTTTTGAAGAATTAGACAATCATGCCTTTTTAATGGATTTTCAGACCGAACTGGAAGAGTTTTATTCCCGTTATCACGTTGAATTAATCCGCGCGCCGGAAGGTTTTTTCTATCTGCGTCCGCGCTCCACAACGCTGATCGCCCGGTCGGTAATGTCAGAGCTGGATATGATGGTAGGAAAAATTCTCTGTTACCTCTATCTCAGTCCGGAACGGCTGGCGAATGAAGGTATCTTCACCCAGCAGGAATTGTATGACGAACTGATGTCTCTGGCAGATGAAAATAAACTACTGCGTTTTGTGAATCAGCGTTCAACCGGCTCCGACTTTGACCGTACAAAATTGCAGGAAAAAGTACGGGCTTCACTGAACCGGCTGCGCCGGCTGGGCATGGTATGGTTTATCAGTAATGACAGCAGCAAATTCCGCATTATGGAATCCGTATTCCGTTTCGGTGCTGAAGTCCGCAGTGGTGATGAACCACGTGAAGCCCAGTTGCGTTTAATCCGTGACGGTGAAGGCGTGGCACTGGCGTCCGGGGAGACAGAGAATCGTGCAGCAGCAGAAAATGATCAGCGCAGTGATGACGTTGCAGCAAACGGGGAGGATGACGAAGAATGATTGAACGCGGAAAGTTTCGATCCCTGACATTAATCAACTGGAATGGCTTCTTTGCCCGTACCTTTGATCTCGATGATATGGTGACCACCCTGTCCGGAGGCAATGGTGCCGGTAAGTCGACCACGATGGCGGCATTTATCACAGCACTGATTCCTGACCTGACATTACTCCATTTCAGAAATACAACCGAAGCCGGAGCCACCAGTGGTTCACGGGATAAAGGGCTACACGGAAAACTGCGCGCCGGTGTGTGTTATGCGGTACTTGATGTTGTGAACTCCCGTGGCCAGCGCTCTGTGGCTGGCGTGCGTTTACAACAAATTTCCGGACGTGATAAGAAAGTTGATATCAAGCCGTTCAGTATTCATGAACTGCCGGAGGCAACCAGCCCGACCGAACTGCTGACAGAAATTGTGAACAGCCGTCAGGCTAAAGTCCTGCCATTAAATGAAGTAAAAGAGCGGCTGGAAGGCGTTGAGGGTGTGACCTTCCGCCAGTATAGCTCTGTGACTGACTATCACAGTATGATGTTTGAACAGGGTATTGTTGCGCGCCGGCTGCGTACTCAGGGTGACCGCAGCAAATATTACCGGCTGATTGAAGCGTCGTTATATGGCGGGATCTCCAGCGCGATTACCCGATCATTACGTGATTATCTGTTGCCGGAAAATGGCGGGGTACGTAAAGCATTCCAGGATATGGAAGCCGCACTGCGTGAAAACCGGATGACGCTGGAAGCTATCCGGGTGACCCAGTCAGACCGAAACCTGTTTAAGCACCTGATCACCGAAGCCACAGATTATGTGGCTGCGGATTATATGCGACATGCGAATGAGCGCCGGACGCATCTGGACGGTGCTTTGTTACTGCGTAATGAACTGTTTACCGGTCGTAAAACACTGGCAGCTGACCAGTATCGTCATGTCGAAATGGCCCGCGAACTGGCAGAGCATTCTGCCGCTGAAGGTTCTCTGGAGTCTGACTATCAGGCTGCCAGTGATCACCTTAACCTGGTGCAGACGGCCGTCCGGCAGCAGGAAAAAATTGAGCGTTATGAAGGTGAGCTTGATGAGCTGACTTACCGGCTGGAAGAACAGCAGGAAGTGGTTGCTGAAGCCGAAGAAATTAATGAAGACAATCAGCAACGTGCTGAAGCTGCGGAGCTTGAAGTTGATGAACTGAAAAATCAGCTGGCTGATTTCCAGCAGGCGCTGGATGTTCAGCAAACCCGTGCTATCCAGTATCAGCAGGCGATACAGGCCCTGCAACGGGCGCGGGAACTGTGCCAGATCCCCGATTTATCCCTGGACAGTGCCGAACAATGGCAGGAACGTTTTAGTGCCAGAGAAGAAGAAGCAACCGGCCAGTTACTGGCATTAGAGCAGAAACTCAGTGTCGCCGAAGCAGCACACAGCCAGTTTGAACAGGCCCTGGAACTGGTCACCCGCATTTCCGGCCCTGTCAGCCGTCATGATGCCTGGCAGACCGGCCGGGAAATCGTACGTGACGCCGCAAACCAGCGGCATTATGCTGATCAGTTATCGTCTTTGCGTTTACGTCTGGCTGAGCTGGAGCAGCGTTTACGTGAACAACACGAGGCTGAACGTCTGCTGGCCGAATTCTGTAAAACGCAGGGGCAGCACTATGATGCTGATAGCCTGGAAGAACTGCACCGCGAGCTGGAAGCACAGATTGAGTTGCTGGCTGATGTGGTGGCAAATGCCGGAGAGCAGCGTTTAACCCTGCGTCAGACCCTGGCACAGATCCGTGAAAAAATCACCGGTCTGACCAGCAAAGCCCCCCATTGGCTGGCTGCCCAGGAGATCCTGACTCAGCTGAGCGAGCAGACCGGGCAGGCATTAACCAACAGCCAGCAGGTGACGGGTTATATGCAGCAGTTGCTGGAGCTGGAACGTGAAACCACCGTCGAACGTGATGCGGTTGCAGCGCAAAAACGCGAAGCAGAACAGCAGATTGAACGTCTCAGCCAGCCCGGCGGCTCTGAAGACAGCCGTCTGAACCAGCTGGCAGAGCGCTTTGGCGGGGTATTGCTGTCTGAAATATATGATGATGTCACCCTGGATGATGCTCCGTATTTCTCTGCATTGTATGGCCCTTCACGTCATGCGATCGTGGTCCCGGATTTAAGCCTGATCCAGCAGCAGCTCTCCGGGCTGGAAGATTGTCCGGAAGATCTCTACCTGATCGAAGGGGATCCTCAGTCATTTGATGACAGTGTATTCAGTGCCGATGAGCTGGAAGGCGCAGTTATTGTTAAAGTGGCGGATCGCCAGTGGCGTTATTCACGTTTTCCGAAAGTCCCGTTATTCGGCCGTGCTGCGCGGGAGAACCAGCTGGAATTACTGCATAATCAGCGTGATAAACTGGCTGAAACTTACGCGACCTTGTCATTTGATGTACAGAAAACCCAGCGTCTGCACCAGTCATTCAGTCGTTTTATCGGCAGTCATCTGGCGATTGCATTCGAACAGGATCCTGAAGCGCAAATTCGTGAACTGAATAATCAGCGGGTGGAGATAGAACGCGCACTCAGCCAGCACGAGAATGAAACACAGCAGCAGCGCCAGCAGTATGAATTGGCGAAAGAGGGCGTAGCCCGGCTCAACCGTCTGTTACCACGGGTAAGCCTGTTGCAGGATGATACCCTGGCCGATCGTTGTGAAGAGATCCGCGAGCAGGTCGAAGAAGCTCAGGAAGCTTCCCGCTATCTGCACCAGCATGGCAGTAAAATCAGCAAGCTGGAAAGCATGTTATCAGTACTGCAAAGCGATCCGCAGCAGCATGCTCAGCTGCAGACTGACTACCAGACGGCACAGCAGAAGCAGCGCGAATACCGTCAGCAGTCCTTTGCACTGACCGAGGTCTTACAGCGCCGCGCCCATTTCAGCTATACAGATTCAGGCAGTATGCTGAACGGTAACAGTGACCTGAGTAATAAACTGCGCAAACAGCTCGAACAGGCAGAGGGTGAACGCTCGCAGGCCAGAGAGCGGTTACGGGAACATCAGTCAATGCTGACGCAGTATTCGCGGGTACTGGCATCCCTGAAAAGTTCTTATGATGCCAGGAAAGATATGCTCCGGGAATTGCATCAGGAAATGCAGGATATCGGCGTGGCTGCGGATACCAGTGCGGAAGAACGGGCCCGGTTACGCCGTGATGAACTGCATAATCAGCTCAGCCACAACCGTGCGCGACGTAATCAGCTTGAAAAACAGATTACATTCTGTGAAGCGGAAATGGATAGCCTGCAAAAACGGCTGCGTAAACTGGAACGGGAGTATGCCCAAAGCCGTAGTCAGGTGGTCAGAGCCAAAGCGGGCTGGTGCACAGTGATGCGGCTGGTGAAAGATAACGGCATTGAGCGTCGTTTGCATCGCCGTGAACTGGCCTATCTGGGCGGAGATGAACTGCGTTCCATGTCGGATAAAGCTCTCGGTGCGCTGCGTCTTGCGGTTGCTGATAATGAACATCTGCGGGATGTACTGCGGTTATCGGAAGATCCAAAGTATCCGGAACGTAAGATTCGTTTCTTTATCGCGGTCTATCAGCACCTGCGTGAACGTATCCGTCAGGACATTATCCGTACTGATGATCCGGTTGAAGCTATCGAACAGATGGAAATTGAACTCAACCGGCTGACCGAAGAACTGACTGCCCGTGAACAAAATCTGGCAATCAGCTCCCGCAGTGCGGCAAATATTATCCGTAAAACAATACAGCGTGAGCAGAACCGTATTCGTCAGCTTAACCAGGGGTTGCAGGCGGTGAGTTTCGGACAGGTCAACAGCGTGCGTCTTAACGTGAACGTCCGTGAAGCACATTCTGTGTTACTTGAGACCCTCGCCCGTGATCACGATCAGCATCAGGATCTGTTTAACAGCCAGCGTCTGACCTTTTCGGAAGCGATGGCAAAATTGTACCAGCGTCTGAATCCGCATATCGATCTCGGACAGCGCACGCCGCAGGTGATTGGTGAAGAACTGCTGGATTACCGTAACTATCTGGAAATGGAAGTTGAAGTAAACCGTGGTTCTGAAGGCTGGCTGCGTGCGGAAAGTGGTGCCCTGTCCACCGGGGAAGCGATTGGTACCGGCATGTCTATTCTGGTGATGGTGGTACAAAGCTGGGAAGAAGAATCACGCCGCCTGCGGGGCAAAGATATCTCTCCTTGCCGGTTACTGTTCCTTGATGAAGCAGCACGGCTTGATGGCCGTTCGATCGCGACATTATTTGAATTGTGCGAGCGACTGGATATGCAACTGGTGATTGCGGCACCGGAAAATATCAGTCCGGAGAAAGGCACCACCTATAAACTGGTCCGTAAGGTGATTAATAATACGGAGCATGTGCATGTGGTTGGTTTACGTGGATTTAGTCCGGAGCCGTCGCTAACAACACCGCCGTCAGAAGCAGCAGAAGAATAACTTTATCTTTCTGACCTATTTCAGGGTACAAATTAAATAACATAAAACGGCATTTGTTTTTCAGCAAATGCCGTTTTATTGTTTACACTGGATGTATTAATCCGAAAACGTAATGTCTGAACGAGTGCTGTTGCTTACGGTAAGATATAAGGGGGCAGGGATGTTAAAAAAAGGTCGTATGTTCAGGCCGGTAATAATATTGTGCGGGCTGCCACTGGCACTGATGCCCGTATCATCATTGCTTGCGGCACAGATTAACAATCGCGGAGACGCCGCGGAACAGCAGGTCCGTGTTCATCCTGAGACTGTCAATTTTCGTACGGTGATCAGTTCATTACCTGCCGGAGTGCATCCCAGATACTTATCCGAACTGTCGGCCCTTTACCAGGCCCGCCATATGCAACCTGTGTGGCAGGATACTCTGGCCACTGACAAATTTGAACAGCAATTAGCTGAGGTTGCGTTGTCCGGGGTCCAGCCACAATTCGGGGAATGGATCCGCGTACTATCACGCAGCGACATCACCGGAATGAAACGGGATATTATATTATCCGATGCCATGCTGGGTTATTTGCAGTTTGCGGCGCAGGCGCCTTTAAAAGGCGAAAGCTGGCTATACGGTAATACGCCCTATGCAATGACCGCGCCTTCCGCCGGACAGATTGCCCTCTGGCAGGCATCTTTGAACAGTCACCGTGAAGTTGCCTTTATTAACGGCCTGGCACCGCAACATCCGCAGTATCTGCCTATGCAGGCAGCACTGAAAAAGCTGCTGGCTGACAACAGGCCGTGGCCACATATGTCCGGACGCGGGTCGATAAGGCCGGGGGAAAGTCGTCCGGAGATACCGGAACTGCGTGCGATTTTGATCCGCAGCGGAATGCTGAACGAAAATACTCCGGTTCCGGTGGTCAGTGTCTCTCCGGCAGCGACGGACAGCGGAACACCGACGGCAGCCACCCAACCTTCCGCCGCGGGCGGACAAGGGTTACCGGCCAACAGTAACCTGACAGAGTCTTCCCCGGCCGTCATGCCAGTGGATCCGCAGACTCTGTATAGTCCTGAGCTGGTCGACGCTGTGAAACGCTTTCAGCAGTGGCAGGGGCTGGCCGCCGATGGTGTGATTGGTGCCCGTACCCGTGAATGGCTGAATGTCAGTCCGGGGATGCGTGCCGGATTACTGGCACTGAATATGCAGCGTCTGCGTTTACTGCCGGACGATATGCATAATGGCATTATGGTGAATATCCCTGACTTCTCGATGAATTTTTATCAGGACGGTAAAACGATTCTGCACTCGAGGGTGATTGTCGGACGACCGGACAGAAAGACACCACTGATGAGGAGTGCGCTGAATAATGTCGTCCTGAATCCGCCCTGGAACGTGCCGACCAGTCTGGTAAGAGACGATATTGTCCCGAAAGCGAAAAGTGACCCTTCGTACCTTTCAAAACACGGATTTACACTGTTCTCCGGCTGGACGGCAGATGCCAGTGTCATCAATCCGGATACTATCAACTGGGCTGCGGTTAATCCGGCCACGTTCCCGTACAGGGTTCGTCAGTCTGCGGGGCCGCAAAGTGCCCTGGGGCGTTACAAATTCAATATGCCCAGCTCTGATGCCATTTACCTGCATGATACCCCGAACCATACTCTGTTCCGGAGTGATATTCGTGCCCTGAGCTCCGGGTGTGTCAGGGTAAATAAAGCGTCTGAACTGGCAGGTTTACTGCTGCAAAACGTTGGCTGGGACAGTCGCCGGATTGCCGGGGCGATACAGCAGGGCGATACGCGGTTTGTTGCTATCCGCCACCGCATTCCTGTCAATCTCTATTATCTGACTGCCTGGGTGGGGGGGAACGGTCAGCCGGCATTTCGTACCGATATTTACAGTTACGATAATCTGGCCCGTAATGGACAAAGCAGTCTCAGTAATGCCGGTAAATTTATTCTTTAGTCTCTGAACGAAAACAGCTTTTACCGAACCTTGCTATATGGCTGATTGCTGTTTTATTTTTTTATCGCGGAAACTGCGCATTTATTGCAGATAACCGGCTTGACGCAGCCGGATCATCTGGTTATCGTGCTTTTTGTCTGTTTTTTGTCCCTCCGTTATTCAGGTTATATGTGTTCATGGATAAATTTGATTCCCAGCGTCGAAAACTGTTGTTGTTAGGCGGAGCTACCGCCGGCTTACTGGTACTCCCGGGGATGGCTGAGGCCTCCGTATCTGCATCACGTCCGCGTATACTTACTCTGAGTAATATGCATACCGGCGAAACCCTGAAAACAGAATTTTTTAACGGTAAAAGTTACAATAAAAGTGAACTGGTCCGGCTGAATCACTTTTTTCGTGATTACCGCGTAAACCAGATTAAGCCAATCGATCCACATCTGTTTGACCAGCTTTACCGGCTGCAGGTCATGCTTGGCACCCGCAAACCCGTGCAGCTGATTTCCGGTTACCGGTCCCTGGCGACAAACAACCGCTTACGTGCCAGCAGCAGCGGAGTGGCGAAGCACAGTTACCATACCCTTGGACAAGCCATGGATTTCCATATTGAAGGGGTACAATTAGCAAACATCCGTGCCGCGGCCCTGAAAATCCGTGCCGGAGGGGTCGGGTATTATCCGAAGAGTAATTTTGTCCATATTGATACCGGGCCCGTCAGGCACTGGTCTTAGTTTTTTGTTTTATTGAGGTTATTTCATTGAGTCAACTGCGCTACCATCTTATTCCGGTGACGGCTTTTTCCCAGAACTGCTCTGTTATCTGGTGCGAAGCGAGCGGAGAGACGGCGATAGTCGATCCGGGCGGTGATGCTGAAATTATCGTTCAGACCCTGAACTCCCTTGGACGTACGCCGTCGAAGATCCTGCTTACCCACGGGCACCTGGACCATGTCGGAGCGGCAGCGGAACTAGCCGCCCGTTATCAGATACCGCTGACTGGCCCCCAGATCCGTGACAAATTCTTACTGGATGCTCTGCCACAGCAAAGCCAGATGTTCGGGTTCCCTTATTGTGCGCCGTTACAGCCTGATAAATGGCTGGAGCAGGGCCAGGAGGTGCCTCTCGGTGAATTATCTCTGGAAGTATTTCATTGCCCGGGACACACGCCGGGGCATATTGTCTTTTTTGAGCGCAGCAGCCGGCTACTGATTTCCGGTGATGTGATCTTTAAAGGTGGTGTCGGGCGTTCAGATTTCCCTCAGGGCGACCATCAGCAGTTAATCCATTCGATAGTATCGACTTTACTGCCATTAGGGGATGACGTGACCTTTATCCCCGGGCATGGTCCTCTCTCCACCCTCGGAGATGAGCGTCAGACCAATCCGTTTCTCCGCTGAACAGATATAAAAAAGGTTCATCGCGTTTTACCGGGGAACGCTGCTTTTATCTTCAGGAAGAAGTAGTCATTATCCCGGTATCCATATGCCA
>NZ_JAERJN010000007.1:0-155652 GCF_018257595.1 Tatumella sp. JGM94
ACTCTTAGCAACAAGGTGACGCAGCAGGGTAATACGATAACCTCTCAGGGGAGCGATATTACTCAGTTGAATAACAGCCTGTCACAGACGAATAAGACTGTTTCAGACAAGGCGGATGCATCAGCATTAAGCTCTCTGACAACAACGGTCAACAACCATGGTTCTGAGATCGACTCGCAAGCTAAGTCCATCAATAGCCTGTCCACGTCAGTGAATAATAATAGCTCTCAGATATCGGCGGTTAATAAGACTGTAGTGGCCCTTGATGGGACAGTTTCAGCAACGTATTCACTGAAAGTTCAGACGGACTCGAACGGCAATAAGCGCGTGGCTGGCTTCGGGCTTTCCAGCGACAATACCGGTACTCAGTTCCTGGTGCAGGCAGACCGGTTTGCGGTGATAAGCGGTGATAATGGGAATATCAAATCGCCGTTTGCCGTTGTTAATAACCAGGTTGTTATGGATTCAGCAATCATTGCTGATGCGTCAATTACGAGTGCGAAAATCGGGGATTATATCGCCTCAAATAACTACGACTGGTCGGCAGGATCTACAGGGTGGCTGATAAGTAAAGACGGATACGCCATATTCAACAATGTAACGGTAAGGGGAACTGTTTATGCGAGTCAGGGGACTATTGATAATGTAACTATTGGGAAAAACTGCAACATCCAGGGAACGCTGAGCGCAAACAACATAGACGGCGATGTTTGCAAGATGTTTTATTTGCCGAGAGGGGGAGCGGTAACAATTCCGGCAACATCCATCAATCGTGTTATTGCAATCCCTGCCATATATGCATACGCAATTAAGAATAAAAACTCAGGAGATAGTAATGTTGCAAGGGTCCAGATAAAAGTTGATGGGGCTGTGAGATACACCGTGTTAGCTGACAGTAATGTGTCCGCAAACTTCACTGGTGTTCCTGTTGATGTGAACATGCAATCATATTCCTTCACCTTGGCGGCAGGGCAATCATGCACTGTTGGATACGATGCTTATCAAACGGATGGGCGGTTAACGAGATTGATGGATTATCTTATGGTAGTTGCTTCAAAGGCGTAATCTAACCTTTCGCAGACGGATAAACTATTCCTGTCCTCCCCCTTACGCGGGAATAGTTGTTTTTTCCCGGTTATCTGACCAGTAAATATTGCTTATGGTGGAATTATTGACGGTGAGATGCTGGATGATGCGCGAGTGATCGGAGTGGTGACATTTATGGTGAAGAGTTTTGAAAGGCCGGAATAGTGGGGCATGTATGGGACAAAAAATTGCCGCGATATAACTCAAACTAACAAGTGTCAGGTCGAGGGATATTGCGGCAATGCTCTGTGTGCACGAACTTACTCAATATAACCTAATTAAATCATTGCATTAGGCACATTATGAATATGTCTGTGTAACGGGGCGGGGATTAATTTAGATCTGATTTTTATATATTCACCCTCCTTGTGAAATACAGATACCTCAAAGCTAAAGCTATTGGTTGGTTCCTGATTGCTTTTATATTGCAGGGGGTGTTTATGATAAACAGGGACAGTATGACTCTGTCCGGCAGCACGGCAGCGTACAGGCTCCCGTGCTGACCCGCTACCCTCAATGGCGGCGGATTGCGGAAAATACTTCGCTGACAGCCCGGGCTCCGGGATCAATATGACCCTGCAGGCTGTCTGCATTCAGGTAAGCAGAGCGGCCGGCTCCGGCTTTTTTCATCTCCGCTGTCGCCGCGGCCCCTTTCTCTGCTGCTGCGACTACCTGATCCCAGTCAGCATTTGCTGCCAGGGCCTCCAGAGCCGGTTGCAGGGCATCAACCATGGTACGGTCTCCCGTTTTTGCCCCGCCATATTTTTTCATTTGTTCCAGTCCTGCCAGCAATGCCTTACCTATATGCTGCTGCTCTGCATATCCCTCAGCGGCCGCACTAAATAATAACGACAGCAATACTCCTCCTGAACCGCCCATCGGGGTGGTAATACTTTCTCCCAGCCAGCGCAACAGTGCTGCCGGATCATTGAGCGGCAGTTGCTTATCCTGTACCGCCTTTACTACAAACCGTGCGCCGGTCGCCAGCGTTGACCCCGTATCACCATCACCCACATGACTGTCCAGCCGGTTAAGCTGTTGTTCATTATCGATTAATGCCTGGCATGCTGAGACCAGAATAGCAGCAGTTTGTGCATTTTCTGACGGGGTCACCGGGCTATTTTCCGGCAGCGGGGCGGCCTGATGCCAGTGCATCTGTGACGGTGTATACACCGGCGACCAGCCGGAGACTTCCACCGGTGCCTGCAGGGCTGCCAGCAGTTGCGGGGTCAGAGGCAATACGGTCAGTGAAACGCCTTTCATATCCAGCGCACTGACCAGGGTCGCCGGGCCCTGCAGATAACTAACCCGCTTGCCTAATGGGGAGCTGAGCAGCTCCTGACTGAGTATTGCCAGTTCCAGTGCTGAGAAACCGCCGAGATTATTTATCATCAGTAACAGATCTGATGAGTCCCCGAGATGAGATAACAGCCGTTGGGTAAGTTGCTGTACAATTTCACGGCTGTTCTGTGTATCAAGTGTTGCGACCCCATGCTCGCCGTGAATTCCCATTCCCAGTTCACTTTTCCCTGCCGGCACCCGGTCTTCTTCATCAGACGCCGGTAAATGACAGGAAGAAAGGGCAACCCCGAGGGTCGCTGTTTTATTTAATACGGCCCGCGTCTGCTCTGTGACCTCGGTTAACGACAGGCCCTGACTGGCGGCATATCCGGCCACTTTATGGGCGAGTATGGTCCCCGAAAGACCGCGCGGCTGCGGATTGTCAGGCAGGGAGATATCATCCCCGGCCAGCACCATTTCCACCTTATAACCCAGTGCCCGGGCTTTTTCTGCTGCCAGCCCGAAGTTCAGGCGGTCTCCCGTATAATTTTTCACAATTAACAGGCAGCCCGCGTCACCGGTGACATTAATAATCGCACTGAGGACCGCATCAACCCCCGGTGAGGCAAAAATATCACCGCAGACGGCGGCCGTCAGCATACCTTTCCCGACAAAACCGGCATGCATGGGTTCATGGCCAGATCCGCCACCGGAAATCAGGGCGACCTGTTGTTTATCCCAGTCATTGCGGATCACTACCCGCAACCCGGTACCGGTTTTCAGCCGCGTCAGATTAGCATGCGGACTGGTCCGGATAATCCCCTCAAGGACATTGTCAATAATCTGGTCTTTGCTATCGTAGAAAAAATGACTCATCAGTATTACTCCGCAACAAAAAACACCGACTCTCAGTGTGAGACAGATTTATCCCCGCGGGGAAGTGCATCCCAGTTAATGTGATCTAAGTCACAATTTAATCGGTGCTGATACCGGTCATTCGCAGGAAAATAGCGGCAGGGAAGTGCGCTGAATCAGCGGTAATGATGAAGACCGGCAAAGGTCGCCAGCAGTACAGAAATTGGTTATGATCCGCTGCCTGTTATTCTCCGGATCATCTGATGTCTGCTATTGTCGATACTTTTATTGCGCCTCCCTGTACTGATTCGATTGAAATTCTTTATCAGGATGAGCATTTGCTGCTGATTAATAAACCGGCCGGTTTACTGAGCCTGTCAGGGAAAAACCCGCAAAACCTGGACTCAGTACATTACCGGCTGGTGAAAGCGTTTCCCGGTTGCACACTGGTGCACCGGCTGGATTTCGGCACCTCGGGAGTGATGATCGTTGCCCGTAATAAAGCAATAAATGCGGCACTTAGTCAGCAGTTCAGTCAGCGTCGGGTCACCAAGCAATATGAAGCATTACTGTGCGGTTATCTGAAACAGAGTGAAGGAATCATTGATGCACCGATAGCCAAAGATCCCGCCCTGTTTCCGAGAATGTCGGTCTGTGCTGTTAAAGGGAAGGTATCCCGCTCTGCTTACCGGCTGCTCGGGCATGAAACATATCCGTTAGCCGACGGGACGTTATTACCGGTCAGCCGGGTACGATTACTGCCTGAAACGGGCCGGACGCATCAGCTGCGAATTCACTGTCAGCATCTGGGATTTCCGATTGCTGGTTGTGATCTCTATGGTGGTCGTGAGCAGCCAGGCAGTGACCGCTTGCCGAGACTGATGCTGCATGCCAGTCAATTACACTTTACTCATCCGGTCACCGGTCGGGTGGTGGATGCCGGTAGTCACTGCCCGTTCTGAACTCCGTACCGTGGCTGCTGTTGCCGCCAGCGAACAGAGAGATACCCTGTCCGCCGCAGCAAGGGTTACCACATCAGGTCATCAGGTACTTTAAAGTCTGCATAGGGATCGTCTTCATCCTGTTCCTGAGGCGTCAGAGTACTGTTCAAAACAATACTCCCGGCGTCGCGTTGTGCAATCTTGTCGGCGACGACGGCGGGAATAATCGCGTAGTCGGGGCGGTCTGCATGCGCAGTTATCAGACGTGCAATGGCAAGACGGCCACTGATTAGCTGAGACTGGGTGGTTTTATCGACAGTTATTTTTTTGATAAGGTTATTATCGGTGAAATTGAATTCAATATCGCCTTTGGTAATCAGTACCCGGTTCATATCAATTAACTGGCGTACCTGGGCTTTATATTCCTTAGATAATGCAGCCAGTTTCTGTTGTTCATTCAGTTGCCGGTCTCGTTCCAGCTGCGCTTTTTTATTTTCTTCTACAGCTTCTCTAGCCTCACGGGCCTGCACACGGGACTTTTTTGCGGTTCTCTGAACTTTATCCATCTTTTTGCTGGTGACGAGTCCGGCTTTCAGCATCTGTTCTTGTAAGCTAAGTTTTGTCATCGTAATACCTGAACATATTGAATAATTTTCCGGATTATAACGTTAATTCGGTTGTCTGTTGCGGGTTTTGCCAGTGAATAGCAGAAATGTTTATCACAAAAACCGGTCTCAGCTGTGCTTTACAGAGAGCGACAGAGATTCAGGGTCTATACTCTGTTGCAGAGAGAGTTAAATACGTTGTAACCATGCTAACTATATGGTTAATATGGCGACCCTGTTGTCATTCTGTCGCAGACACGAAAGGAAAAAAAACCGGTGACACATTGCTGTAACCTGACAACAGGATAATTAAGCAGATAACATAAAAAAGGAAATAATATGTTGGCGAAAATGTTTTTACACGGGCGTCATTGTTACGTCGCTGTCACTGAGATGACAGAAATCGAAAATGGCCATCTGGCTGCTGGCAATAAAGAATTTATGGTTAAGCTGGCAAATGGTATGCAGGAAAAAGTGGTGATGAACCCCGACAGCCAGGCCGGTATGGATAATGGTTGTATCCGGATAGGCTGAACTCAGACTGATAAGCAGTAAGCAGTAAGCAGTAAGCAGTAAGCAGTAAGCAGTAAGCAGTAAGCAGTAAGCAGTAAGCAGTAAGCAGTAAATACTGTCATGAGCGCTGCCATCTTCTATGGCAGGCTCTGAGCTACAGCACAGTCTCCGGTGCTGTACTGTCTGCGCAACCGCAGACAAAAAAAAGCCCGCGGTCAGCGGGCAAAGATAACTGGAAGCAATGTGAGCAATGTCGTGTCAAATAGTTGACTGTTTTAATCAACTATTCGACAGAGCTAAAGATAGTGGTAATGATTCTCAATTGCAACCCCTTTCTGTCAGTATTAACCCTTCAGATGAATTATTTCTCAACCGGCAAAATGTGGCAGGAGCCGCGGATTGGTTTCGGTGATCGCTATTCTGGCGAGTAACTGTTCAGGGTGTCGGTGAGAAAATACTTCAATGCCATGCTGACGTAATAAAGCCGCCGCTACACCCTGGCCATTGACCTGTTGTCCTGAAAACGTTCCGTTATAAATGTGCTGACTGCCGCAGGTCGGACTGCCATCTGTCAGTAAGGCAAAACGACAACCGTGCTGCAGGGCGGTTGTCAGTGCCAGTCTGGCAGCCAGCCGATAGACCGTACTGGCATCTGTTCCGTCACTTTCCACAATACTGGCTGCACCCGTCAGTACCTGGTCACCATTGCCGCCCCGTATTTCTGCCGGCAGACGGGGCGTCTGTAGCCCGGCTGCCACTTCAGGGCAAAAAATAACCAGACGGTTTTGCTGGCGGAGTTGTTGCAGGGCATCAGAGACAAAAGGTTTATCGCGGCCGTTATAACGGACATTGAAACCCATCAGGCAGGCACTTATCAGTATTTTACTTTTCATTGCTGTTTCAGGTAGTCATCCGGGAAGGGGGGATTATAACGGTTTCTAGTCCGGTGTATGATTATTTCCGCGGCTATCACTGTCAATAAAAAGCCCCGTTATCTGAAAAATAACGGGGCCGGAAGTAATGTACTAACTGTAAACAATCCGCGGTTATTTACGGCCGAGGAGATAACCAAACACCACCCCGACAGCCGCCGCAATCGCGACACCGGTATAAGGTTTGTCGGAGACCTGTGTTTTGATGGTATCAGCAGCATCCCGCACAGCATAGCTTGCCTGTGAAGCGTATTTACGCGCAGCACCCTTTACTGAATGCTCAGGTGAGTCGGTGATATCACCATAAGCTTCCTGTGCAGCACCGGCCAGTTCCTGCGCTTTATCCTGAAATTTATCACTCATACAGAACTCTCCTTTGTTTGACTGATTTGTTTGGCTGTTTTATCAGTTGTTTTTAAGTATAGCAGAGGATTTTTTCCTCATCAGGGAACCGGAATTTTCTTAAGTCAGGGTGAAGGATCTTTACGGACCAATCGGGCAGAGACAGCCCTTTAAGAAAGAACAGTGGTACATAATACCTTACCGGCAGGCTGTTAAGCCTCCGGGCGAGGATAGCGCGCTCTTCAGGTGATAGTTGATGTATTCATGCTTTCTGCTGCCGGGCAGCAGGTGGCGGGTTATGCAACAAAATATAAAAATCTGCTACAGGAAATACCAGAAATACCTGTCGGAAAAGCCGGCCACCATGACTATTCAGTGCCGGGGGCAGGGCAGGTCCAGGTGACCATCAGGTTTTGCGGTGAATTAATCAGCCGGAAACGGTTATCTCCCAGTCGCTGGGCATAATAGCCTTCCGCGGTGACGGCCGCCGGAATATACAACTGGCGATCTGCTGAAATTAATGGTCCGCTGTTAATACGCACAGCATTTTTGCTGACAGTAAAATAATTCACCTGATCAAATACCCATGCATTACTGCGGCCGAGATTCTGACCATACAGGCTGGACACTTCTCCGTCACACAAACGCCCGCGGGGCTGGGAGGTACAGCCAGTGATTAATACCAGTACGGCAGCCATCAGCAGATAACGCATAACATCACCTTAGTCCATTGCGGGTAATTATCGTTTTACCGGGATCTCAAGCATAGCATTTCCGGAGGCGACAGGGTGAACGATAATACAGCCGCGGATTACTTTCCGGAGATAACAGATGGGGCGGGAGCAGTTATCTCACCCTGTAGCCAGCGAAACAGAACATCGCAGATATAACGCTGGCAGGCATCATCTAATGGCTGACGGGCGGGAATACGGTGCCATTTTTCAAGACAGCCGCGACAACATGTTGCCGTTGCGTGCTGGGCAATAAATACCGGATGGCCGCGCATCGGGGTTTGCTTACCGTCGTTTACCGGCTCTGCCGCCGACAGCCGCTGGCGGACAAAGTCGGCGGCATGCTGCATCACCACCTCAGCACCTTTTTCCAGGCAATACTGCCGTTCTTTTACGCCAAGATGAAACCGGCTGCGAAACGGAGAGCCAGCCAGACGGCGGGATAATTGCTGATAAGAGATCATAAAGTCTTTACCTGTACACGCGGGAATATAGCACCAGTCATCAATTTTATTATGTTGTAACCTAAGCGGATAGTTTTCTGTTGTTTAATCTGGTTATCATTTGCTACACAGTAAATAATTATCTCCGTTAAACATATCTCAGGATGAGTGATGAAAAAGATCATTGCCACAGTATTAGGCATCGTGATGCCTTTAAGCACAGCATTAGCTTTTGCGGCCCCTAATGACGGGGACGAATTCCAGATTTCATGTGCCGGACGTCCGACCATGACCATTGATCGTGCGGAATATGGTATTTCAACACTGATGTGGGGTGATAATAACTTTCAGATTGCCGCAGGGCAGGACCGTACCCGGTTACAGGATGGTCAGCCCGTATCCATTACCCTGTTTCGTAACGGCGACCAGCTGATGGTGGATAACGCCACACAAAATACATTTTTTGTGTATGCAGGCACCACAACACTGGTGCCCTGTGAAAGAACTGACAGCCGTCCCGATCCGCTGCTGACACTTACTCCCCTGAACTATTCAGCCGCAACCGGTTCAGCCAGCAGTTAACCGGAAACAGTGGATTACTGGCGGGAACTGCTGATCACCGGATAACCACTGAGGGTCAGGCTATTCTGACCCGCTCTGCTGGTTAACTCTGCTGTCGCTCCGATTGGCAGAGTAACAGTTTGTTGTTCATGACCAAAACTCAGGCCATCAATAAAGGGAACGCCGCTCAGTTCCTGCAGGTATTGCCATACACTGTCCAGTGAGAAATCCTGATCATATTCAGAGGGACGGGCACCGCTGAAACTGCCGGTGATTACTGCCTGCTGACGTTGCAGGATACCCGCATGCCACAGTTGCAATAACATTCTTTCAATGCGGAACGGATGTTCATTCACATCTTCAATCACTAAAATACCGTTATCTGTCTGTGGCATCCAGGGGGTACCGGTCAGTGAACTGATCATCGCCAGATTCCCGCCCCACAGTGTGCCGCTGACGCTGAAATCTTTTTGTTTATTTCCTGACCAGTGGATGGTATAACTTTTTTGCCTCAGAATATTACGAAAGTGCTGCAGGGTAAATTCAGACGGCGGGCTGGCGCCAAAATTACCTGCCAGCATCGGCGCGCTGAAAGTAATTAAGCCGCACCGGGATAACAATGCCAGCTGAATGGCGGTGAAATCGCTGTGACCACAAATCGCGACCGGCTGTCCCGCTAAACGCTTTCCCAGTGCAGAATAATCAATCTGACTCAGTAACCGGCTGGCACCATAACCACCACGTACCGCGAGTACAATATCCGGCAGATTTTCACAGTCAGCAAGGTGGTTGAGGTCAGCAAGTCGTTGTTCATCCGTGCCGGCAAATCGCTGATAGCGCCGGGTAACAACCCCGGTATTCTCCAGCCTGTAACCGGCAGTCAGCAGATAATCCAGTCCGCGCTCAGCGGCCTGCTGGTTAATACAATAGCCCGAAGGGGCGATTAATCGGATTGTAGGGTTAACAGACATAGCAGTAAGTTTGCAGCAAATAAGTCAGATAATAGAGCCATCATGGCGAAAATAGCGGGATAAGTCACGCCTTTCAGTCTCGGGGTATTTAAGACAAACGGTAATTTTCTGCGGATGAGAAATCTGTATCATAGGCGACGCAAAATGATCAGGATAACGATAACGTGAAAATAAAATTTCTTGTGCTCTCTGCCTTATTACTGGCAGGGTGTGCCAGTGAACCACCGACGCATACAGTACAGCAAAAATATACACCACTCATTGAAGCACCGCCTTCCAGAGTACTGACCAGTAATGATGACTGGTCCCTTTTCACCGAAGATGCTGCCAGTCATTATGGCGTTGATCAACGTTTAATCAGCGCCATTATTAGTGTCGAGTCTGGTGGAAACCCGAATGCAGTCAGCCGTTCTGATGCGGTGGGTCTGATGCAAATAAAGGCATCCACCGCAGGCCGTGAGGTTTACCGGGTGCAGGGTAAACGGGGGCAGCCCACCCGCAGCGAGCTGAGAGATCCGGCTAAAAATATTGAGATTGGCACGGCATATATTAGAATCCTGCAAAACAGTATGTTGTCCGGCATTCATAATCCTGTCACATTGCGCTATGCAACCATCGTCTCATACTCCAACGGAGCCGGTGCCTTATTACGCACCTTCTCCCGCAACCGCAATACAGCGATTGCGATGATTAATGATATGACGCCACAGCAGTTCTATCGTTTTATTGAGCGCAGACATCCGGCCAGCCAGGCTCCGCGTTATTTGTGGAAAGTCACGAATGCTTATCGTGACAGTTAATACGAGTTACTAAGGGTGCTGGTTAAATATCCGGCAGCCAGTCATAATTTTTTCTGACAGGTCGCCTTCTGCTGACTCTGTGACTATACTTACCTGCTGTACAGGATGTATTAATGTGACTGCAGGATAATTCCGGTACCATTGATGCAAAATGCCTGACAGTCTGCGTATCTGCTGCGCAGTCCATTACCTGGCTATTAGCGGGTGAAAAAAAGCAGACAGTGATTACACTGAATAACATTGTTCTGATTTACGTAAAGTCATCAAATGTAAGGAGCTGTTATGGGTATTATTTCATGGATCATTTTCGGGCTAATCGCCGGTATTCTGGCTAAATGGATTATGCCGGGAAAAGACGGTGGCGGCTTTATTATGACGGTGATCTTAGGGATTGTCGGGGCACTGGTCGGCGGCTGGATCAGTACGTTTTTTGGCTTTGGCAAAGTCAACGGGTTTAATTTCGGCAGCTTTATAGTCGCAGTGATCGGTTCGCTGGTGGTACTGTGGATTTACAGAAAAGTTAAAAGCTGATCCCGGTAATACATTCTGCTTTGCGGGGTAACAGAACCGGCTAAACGGCCTGTTCTGGCATTACTGAACAAAGGGCCATACCTCCGGTATGGCCCTTTTTGTCTGCATCTCTGATATTTCTGTCATGATAGCCGGATATACCGCTATCTCCCGCAAAAACCTCACAATCGGCAAGCTTTAATTGACAACTGCCGGCAGGGGACTTTAAATACTGCGCTATATTACTTTCCGGCAACCCGCTTTTATTCGCCGGGCATCAGAATCTCGCGGGCCGGATATTAACGCGCAAGGAATTATCCTCCATGAATGAATTTTCACTGATCTGTCGTATTCTCGGTTCATTGTATAACCGCTCACCGGCCGATCCGGTAATGCAGCCACTGCTGACGGTAATCAGCGAAGGCAAACTACAGCAGCAATGGCCACTGGAACAGGATGAATTACTGGCGGTGTTACAAAAAAGCTGTGACCTTCCTGCGCTGGAACAGGATTATCGTGCGTTATTCGGCGGAGAAGTACCGGCAGTCTCACCGTTTGGATCTGACTGGGAAGGCGGCCCTCAGCAGGATGAGGTCCGGACATTTCTGCAACAACGCGGTATGCCTCTGAGTGAAACGCCGGCTAACCATTTCGGGGTATTATTACTGGCGACCTCCTGGCTGGAAGACCAGTCACAGGAAGATGAATATCTGGCGCAGATGACAGTGTTTGAACAGTTTTTACTTCCGTGGTGCGGGGCATTTCTTGGTAAGACTGAAGCGAATGCAGAAACGGCATTCTATCGCAGCCTGGCAGGACTCACCCGGGGGGCGATTCAGGCGATGTATGAAGAGTTGTCAGAACAGCAGCAGGAACCCCGTTAATTTATCACGGTAGTTATCAGTATCCGCTCAGGGGGTGTTTTTACCGCTCTGAGCCGGATAACCCGTTTAACCTTGTGTCCAGTGATGAGTGCAGCGGTATACCCAGGCCGGCGGAACATTTTTCAGCACCCGTTTCCGTTCCCAGGTAAAGTAACGCGACAGTTCTGACTGGGTAAGGGAGGTATACTGAAATTGCACGAATACCCCGCCCGGCGCGAGGCTTTTATGCACCGCCGACAACACGGCATGGCGAACCGGAGGGTCTAATGATAGCAGGGGAAGTCCGGAAAAAATCACGTCGTACTGACCGTTGAGCCGCTCGGCAGAATTGGCATGCACCCTGACCCTCGGGTCGTTAATTGCTCTCAGACTGCGTACCAGTGGCGGACTGATTTCAAACACATCAATTTCTGCATGTGTCGCCATATGCTTCAGCAGAACTTTCGTTAACACACCATCTCCGGCACCCAGTTCCGCGACCCGGCGGACATCTTTCCAGTCAGCACAGGCAGCCATTGTTTCACACAATGCTATCGATGATGGGGTGATACTGCCCACCTTTCGCGGATTACGAATAAATTGCTGGACAAAACCTGCCTTGGACCGAACCAGACTAATGGCAGACGCTAGCATGCAGACCTCCATGACCAAATTAACTGTTACTACTATGTACCTGATTCCGCGATAAAGTGCCTGTCTTCATACGGAAACTTACAATTATCAGAATAGTCTGTAACCGGGGGATGTGTGATTTTTATAGCAAAACAGATGCGATATTGGCAGGGAGAAAACAAGCCAGCCTGTCAGGAAAACAGGCTGGCAGGGGATTATTTAAAAAACATTACCGAGACACATAACACACCGACAATCAGCACCAGCACATTGGCCAGGGAACGGTATGGCCGTAATACAGGTACCAGCCAGCAGGAGAGGGTTGGCATAATAAACAGGATCAGTGCGATTAACGGACCGCTGATGGCATAAATCATCGACAGTGCATTCGGGTTAAGGCAACAGATAATAAACGTCACCACCGACACGATAGCCACAGATAAGCCGCGGCTCAGTTTCGGGCCCGGCTTGAAACCTGCCTGCTGCGCTGCAGAAGAGACCAGCTGGGTCGCCCCTTCGATCACACCAAAGTAGGTGCCGAGAAACGATTTAGACATCGCGACAACCGCGACAACAATCCCTGAGACACTCAGCCAGCCGGCAGAGGAAGACATCATTGACAGTGCAGACAAGATGGTCAGACCCTGCTGTTTAGCCACCTCGACATTAGCCTCCGGAATGGCCATAAAGCAGCTGAAGACAAAAAACAGCACACTCAGGCAGATAATCAGATAAGCAACCTTCATGATTTTTTTGCACTTAGCCATCGCCTGGTCATGATATTTCTCGCGCTGTGCAACAGCAAAGGTAGAAATAATGGGGGTATGGCTAAAGGCAAACACCATAACAGGGATAGAAAACCAGATGGCATGAAGGGTAGAGGGGGTATAAGTCAGACCGGAGGTCAGCAGGGCAGGCTGCCAGTGGCTGCTGAGGTAGACGGACAGGAACAGAAAGTAAGCTATCAGCGGGAAGACCAGAAAGCCCATCACCTTAATCGTCATACCTCGTCCGGTGAGAAAGATCAGGTTCAGTACCGCGACCACTGCCAGACTGAGCAATATCCGGGTACCGTGACCAACGGTCATATGCCTTGCCAGCTGTTCCGCCAGTGAATTAGTAATAGCAACAGCATAAATCAGTATCACCACGAAAAAAGCGACAAAGTATAACGCAGAGATCAGATTGCCGACTTTGCGGCCAAAAAACTCCCGTACTGCTGCAGTAATACCATCCTGGAGATGACCGGCTTTGGAAGCCAGAATGAACTGACATAATGCTTTATGTGGCCAGTAGGTCAGAGGCCAGGCCAGTAATGCTGTCAGAAACAACACAACTGCGCCTGCGGAGCCTAACTGAATGGGCAGAAACAGCGTTCCGGCCCCTACCGCAGTGCCATAGAGCGCAAAACTCCATAAAGTTTCTTCTTTCGACCAACATTTAATCATCTTGCGAGAGTATCCACCCGATAAATAAAAAAAGTGGGCTAATCTACCATAATAAAAAGTTATATGTTAGACGCTGTCGCCGGACAGAAGTGTAAGAGAAATGTAACTGAGGGCCTGATTCCTGTGGTTATTGTCCTTTTATGGCCACTCTGCACGGGAATAATGGCTTAATCAGCGGTTATGCATAAAAAATTAATAAATAAATTTTGTGATTATGAACGAACATTATTTATTTTCCGTTATAATTCGTCGCCGTAAAAACTGGGTGTCTCTGAAGCGTCAACCGGGGTTGCCGGTGTCCCCTGACAGACAAAATGAAGGAAATAACATGAAAATTTGGGCTCTGGGTGACGCGGTAGTTGACCTGCTTCCCGTCGGCGAAATGCGCTACCAGGCTTGTGCCGGCGGAGCGCCATTTAATGTGGTTGTCGGTGCGGCCAGGCTGGCGGCAGAAACCGCGTTTATCGGCCGGGTAGGTGAAGACACCTTCGGTCGCTTCCTGAAAAAAACACTGGAAGAACAGGGTGTTGACGCGGGATATATGATCCGCGATGCAGAACACCGCACCAGTACCGTGATGGTCGATTTAGCCGAAAGCGGCGAACGGAGTTTCTCTTTTCTGGTGAATCCATCGGCAGATCAATTTCTGACCAGTGATGATTTGCCGCCTTTCGGTCGGGATATTTTACATTTTTGTTCACTGGCCCTGGCGGCAGAAACCTGTCGCGATACTACATTGCAGGCAGTATCACGGATTAAAGAAAACAATGGCAGTGTCAGTTTCGATCTTAATCTGCGTGAGCAAATGTGGGCCGATAAGCAACAGATGAGGCAGGTCGTCCGGCAGCAGTGTGCTGCCGCCGATATTCTGAAACTGTCTGATGATGAATTATTCTGGCTGGCTGACGATCAGAGTACGGAATTACAGCAGGCGCTGCATTGCCTGGAACCTTATCCGGCTGCCCTGAAAATTATTACCCGGGGTAAAGACGGTGTGGTGGTTATCTATCAGGGACAGACCCTGAGCTTTGCCGGCTATCCGGTGGACAGCATTGATACCACCGGGGCGGGGGATGCTTTTATGGCAGGCTTACTGGCCTGGCTGGCACGCCATGGCATGCCGGATCTCAGTCAGATCAGTGCACTTATCTCTCAGGCCAGTGCCTGTGGCGCACTGGCAACCACCCGCAAAGGTGCACTGCCGGCATTACCTACCCCGGTACAACTGCACAGCTTTATTCATCAGTACGGGTTACTGGCTTCCTCCGGTTGCTAAACCTGCCAGCCGGCTGGCGGTGAGCACCGCCGGCTGGTTTTTGCTGTCAGCCTTCTGTCTGCTGTATTTGCGACCCTCGCCGCGTCCTGCCTGCTGCCCCTGCCTCGCGTCAGATCACACAATTGGCGGATTCTTTGCTTTGCGTCAAATCAATTGAGAACTATTCTCATTATTATACCGGTCATTGACTGATACCGAATGACTGAATAAGGAATATTGCTATGACAGTGACTGCCGGTCACCGTTATCTTATCCGCGCGATTAACCCGCAAACACCGCCTGCATTCCGGCAGAGGTTACTGTCACTGGGCTTACTGCCGGGTACTGATTTTCAGGTAGTCAGGGTCGCCCCGTTAGGTGATCCGCTGGAGATCCATACCCGCACCATGAATCTGATGTTACGCCGCAGAGATTTACGCTCACTGAGCCTGGAAAGACTGCCAGCCACTGGCGGAGGCGATCAGCGATGAGCAGAAAACCACTGACCATTGGGCTGGCAGGAAACCCGAATACCGGTAAAACCACCCTGTTCAATCAGTTAACCGGTGCCAGTCAGCGCACAGGTAACTGGGCAGGTGTGACCGTCGAACGTAAAGAAGGTTTTTTTACTACCGGCAGTGCGCTGGTCCAGCTGGTGGATTTACCGGGGCTCTATTCTCTGACCGTGACCTCGCCAGAAGCCTCGGTTGATGAGCAAATCGCAGCGCAGTTTATTGTCGGGCATAACGCCGGACTACTGATTAATGTGGTTGATGCCAGTGCCCTGCAACGCAACTTATGGCTGAGCTTACAGTTACTTGCTACCGGAATTCCCTGCATTCTGGTGCTTAATATGATGGATGTGGCGGCACAGCGCGGCATTATTCCGGATATTCCGCGACTGGCGGCACGGCTGGGATGTCCGGTGATCCCGATGGTATCGACCCGTAAACAGGGGCTGGTGGCCCTGAAACATGCTATCGATCACAGCCAGGCCTCACCGCCAGCCAGGCAACCGCCTGACTTACTGGCATTACCCCCGGCAATAGATCAGCTGGCATCGCAAATCTCAGCGCATATTAGTGCTTCTTTTCCGCCGGCACTTCGGCGCTGGCTGGCATTGCAAGTACTGGAAGGGGATATCTGCAGTCGGCAGTATCTTTCAGAAAACGTCCTGACAGAGACCGATGCACTGCCGGGAGAGGAGGAGGATATTCCATTAAAAATGGCCAGGTTACGTCAGCAGACAGCGCGGCAACTGGCGGATGATGTTGTCAGCCAGCAGTCCGCCACACCGCACCTGCTGACCCGCAGACTGGACCGGATAGTCATGAACCGCTGGCTCGGATTACCGGTATTTTTTCTGATGATGTACCTGATGTTTTTTCTGGCGATTAATGTCGGCGGGGCCCTGCAACCCCTGTTTGACCTTGGTTCCGTGACCCTGTTTATTCACGGCATTCAATGGCTGGGCTGGGCCGGACAGTTGCCGTCCGGTGTGACGGATTTTCTGGCCAGCGGTATTGGCGGAGGGATCAATACGGTACTGCCTTTAATACCGCAAATCGGCATTATGTACCTGCTGATGACCTTTATGGAAGATTCCGGCTATATGGCACGGGCGGCCTTTGTCATGGACCGGCTGATGCAATGGCTGGGATTGCCCGGTAAATCCTTTGTCCCGCTGATCACCGGATTTGGCTGCAATGTCCCGGCGGTGATGGGGACCCGCAGTCTCGACTCCCCGCGGGAACGACTGATGACGATATTAATGGCACCTTTTATGTCCTGCGGTGCCAGACTGGCGATTTTCGCTGTTTTTTCGTCGGTATTCTTCGGTCACCACAGCGCCCTGGCGGTGTTTGCCCTGTATCTTACCGGGATTGTGGTTGCGATAATGACCGGCTTATTACTGAAATACACATTGCTGCGTGGCGAAGCCCGGCCATTTATTATGGAACTGCCGCTCTACCATCTGCCGCATATGAAAAGCCTGATGCTGCAAAGCTGGCAGAGATTACGGGAATTTGTCTGGCGGGCAGGGAAAGTGATAGTGGTGGTCAGCTTACTGATCAGTGGCCTGAACAGTTTTGCAATTAACGGACAAGTGGTCAGCCCTGAAAACCCGCCGGCACTGCAAACAGTCGGCCAGTTTATCACACCGTTGCTGCAGCCAATGGGTATCCGGCAGGATAACTGGCAGGCAACGGTTGGCCTGATCACCGGCGCGATGGCGAAAGAAGTGGTGATCGGCACGTTAAATACGCTCTATACTTCACAAATGATGGAAGAACAGTCTTTTGATCCGTCACAGTTCAGTCCATGGGAAGAACTGACAGCAGCCTGGCAAGCGACGCGTGACAGTCTGGCAGCAACCTTTAGTCCGGCGGCACTGGAAAATCCTCTGCAGGCCAGCCAGGGGGATGCAGAAATGGGGATTGCCGCCTCAGGGCTGATGCAGCAGAAGTTTGCCGGCAGTGGCGGCGCATTTTGTTATCTGCTGTTTGTATTGTTGTATGTACCCTGTGCCTCGGTTATGGGGGCGATCACCCGCGAAAGTAATCGTTACTGGATGCTGTTTTCGGTGTTCTGGGGGCTGAGTATTGCCTGGTCCGTCGCGACAGTCAGCTGGCAGTTAATCAGTTTTCGCGAATCCCCTCTCAGTGCCGGACTGATTCTGACAGGGGTGATAGTATATAACCTGCTGCTGATACTGTTAATGTCCCGCTGTACACCACGCAGTCTCAACCCGGGCAGTCCGGCGATGGCCTGCAGACAATGTACTGCCTGTCGTGGCGGCAGGGGTTGTCACTGAAACCTTAGCGGTTGAAGGCCAGTACAGAATGATGTTGTATTACTTACTTTAGGAAATTCTATGATCAGACTCTCCGTAGCCTTAGTGTTTGTTCCGGCAATATTGTTCGGCAGTGCGGCACAGGCCGCCACAGCGGACGCTGAAGCACAGCTTAAACCTTATCCTCCGGCTGCTGAACATATGCAGCGCCATGTCATGTTGTTGCCGGTACTTGCCGACGAACCACAGCACAGGGTGGAACTGATTATTGGTAAACAGATGCTGACCGATTGTAACCAGGTCCGGCTGGCCGGGGAACTCAGTGAGCAGACCGTCAAAGGCTGGGGCTATCCTTATTATCAGGTCAGCCTGCAGCCCGGGGCGGTATCAACTCGCATGGCTTGTGTCGATACCCCTAAGAAAAATACTCTGGTGACGCTGCCTGCGGCCGGGGAGCAATTACTGCGCTATAACAGTAAACTGCCGCTGGTTGTTTATGCGCCTGAGGGCGTACAGGTCAGCTATCGTGTCTGGCAGGCGGGTAAACAGGTGATCTCTTCTCAGGTCCGTTAATCTGTTTCAGCCAGTAAACGGCTCCGGTGCTCACCGGAGCCGTTTAACCGTCAGGATTTTACTGTTGTCAGTGCCAGCCCCGGTTTCAGTAACGCATACATTGCCCCGGTCACCAGGCTGCCAGTAATAATGGCCAGCAGATACAGTCCCACATGATCAACCGCGTTTGGAATAGCCAGTACAAACAGCCCGCCGTGTGGTGCCATCAGGGTACAGCCAAAATACATCGACATCCCGCCGGCCAGTGCGCCGCCTGTCATTGTTGACGGGATAACCCTGATGGGATCCCTGGCGGCAAAGGGGATAGCACCTTCTGAAATAAAGCACAGGCCCAGAACAAAGGAGGCTTTACCGGCTTCCCGCTCCTGCTGACTGAACTTAGTTTTCGCCAGCCAGGTGGAGATTCCCATGCCGAGGGCCGGAACCATGCCTGAAGCCATAATTGCGGCCATCGGACCGTAGGTATGGGATGCCAGCAGACCGACGCCGAAAGTATAGGCCGCTTTATTGACCGGTCCCCCGAGATCAAAGCATTGCATTGCTCCCAGTAACACCCCCAGCAGTACTGCATTGGCGGTTGTCATACTGGCGAGGAAATTCGTCAGGCCGGCCATTACCCGCGCCACCGGTCCGCCCACCACGAAGATCATAATCAACCCGGTCACCAGAGTGGCCAGTAAAGGGATCACCAGTACCGGTTTTAATGCCTCCATGGACGCCGGCAGACGGATTTTCTGCGTCAGAAAGCGGGCGGTGTAACCGGCCAGAAATCCGGCGACAATCCCGCCGAGAAAACCGGCGCCACCGGTTGCGGCCAGCATACCGCCAATCAGGCCGGGTGCCAGCCCGGGACGGTCAGCAATCGAATAAGAAATATAGCCTGCCAGCACCGGCACCATCAGGGCAAAAGCCGCTTTCCCCCCGATATCCATTAATGCCGCCGCCAGGGTGCCCGGTTGTTTAAATGCTTCAATCCCGAAGACAAAAGATAAGGCGATACATAATCCCCCGGCGACTACCAGCGGTAGCATATGTGACACCCCGGTCATCAGGTGTTTGTAGACGGAGGGCAGTTGGTTTTTTGTCCCGCCACTCCTGCCGGAGGCGGCGGTATTGTACACAGTGGCTGACTCGCCGGCCTGTTGCAGTACCTGCTGCGGGTTTTTCAGTGCCGCACTGGTGCTGGTGCGGTAAATACGTTTTCCCACGAAACGGGATAAATCAGTATCAATATCTGCGGCAATAATGACGACATCTGCCTGCCGGATATCGTCATCACTCAGTAAATCCCGTGCGCCCACGGAGCCACGGGTTTCCACGTTAAGCAGGTAACCGAGCTTTTCGGCGGCGGTTTTCAGAGCCTCTGCGGCCATAAACGTATGTGCGACACCTGTAGGACAGGCGGTTACTGCAACCATTCGCTGACTCATGGAATACACCTTATATTTCAGTTCGTATTATTGGTTTAACAGGTGTTTTAAGCTTACCGGGTACAGAGGCCGGCAGATTATTGTCGTGAATAGGCGGCGGCCTCACGGAACAATTGGTTCGACGGACGAATCCCCGTATAGAGTGCAAATTGTTCAACGGCCTGAATAGCAAACACTTCCGAACCGGTGATCACGGTTTTATTCAGTTCACGGGCACAGTTAATCAACGGCGTTGTTTCCGGCAGGGCGACCACATCAAAAACTATCTCTGCCGCCTGTATCTGCGAGACGGAAAATGCCAGTTTCTCTGCGTCCGGGCTTCCTGTCATACCGATAGGGGTGGCGTTAATCAGTAACTGCGGTTGCAACGATGTCATATCGGTCGCTGAACGAAAACCACAAAGCTCCGCCAGTTCCGCTGCGCTGTCGGCATTGTTACCGATCACCCAGCCGTCTTTAAAACCGGCATCTTTCAGGGCACAGGCGATAGCTTTTGCCATACCGCCACTGCCAAACAGGACAAAACTGAGCTGATTACTGACCTGGTATTGTTTCAGCAGGGCGGCGATCGCAATGTAATCCGTATTATAGGCTTTCAGATAACCGTCAGTATTGACGATAGTATTGACTGAATTAATCGCCGCGGCGGAGGCATCCAGTTCATCGACCAGCGGAATACACTGCTGTTTAAAAGGCATTGAAATCGCACAGCCACGGATACCTAATGCCCTGACACCGCCGATAGCGGCAGGTAAATCGCGGGTAGTAAAGGCCTTATACAGATAATCGAGATCCAGGGCGTCATACAGGTAATTATGAAAGCGGGTACCGAAGTTACTGGGGCGTGCGGCCAGTGACATACAAATGGTGGTGTCTTTATTAATCTGGCGGGTCATACATTACTCCTTGTCGCTCTGTTTTTTTCAGGTTGTCCGGACGGCAGACCACACTGATAAATTTGTTAAAACTTGTCGTCACTCTGATAATGAACTAAAAAGAGGAAGGTAAAAACGGCTATGTTTTTATTAAAGGAGTTCCTCTTTTATGCCGGTAACACGACTTGAACAACATTATCTGAGATTACTGAACTATTTTCCGTCACGGGATATCACTACCACCTTAGGGGCGCTGGCTGATCAGCTGTGCTGTACCAAACGGCACATGCGGTCATTACTTTTAAGAATGCAGGATGCGGGCTGGCTGGAATGGCAGGCAAATGCGGGACGTGGTCATCAGTCGCGGCTGATCCTGCGTTGCAGCGAACAGCAGCTATTGTTAGCAAAAGCGGAACATCTGCTGGATGACGGCGACATTGGCAGCGCCGTGCGGTTACTTGATAATCAGCAGCCGCTGGTGTCGGCATTGCTCAGGAAAAAACTGGGCTACAGTGTGCGCCAGGATCGTCAGTCTCTGCGGATCCCCTATTACCGGACCATGCCGCATCTGTACCCGGGGACCCCTCTGCGTCGTTCAGAAGCGCATCTGGTGAAACAGATTTTCAGCGGGCTGACCCGTATTAATCCGCAAAGTGGCCGGCCGGAAGCCGATCTGGCTCATTTCTGGTCACAGAGCAGTGAGCTGAAGTGGTCTTTTCATCTGCGGCCGGCGGTCCGTTTCCATGATGGTAAAGAACTGACCAGCAAGGATGTGGTGGCCTCATTAATCCGCAGCGCAGAATTACCCTTGTTTTCGCACCTGCGGCAGGTTACGGCACAGGGCAGTCTGACGGTAGTGATTGAACTGAGCCAGCCTGATCCGCAATTACCTTTATTACTGACCGACACTGCTGCCTTGATCCTGCCAGCTGACCATGCCAGCCGCAAAGACTTTGCTGTCAGACCGATCGGCAGCGGACCGTATTTTGTCGCCGAAAATGATCAGTGGCATTTACGGATGCAGGCATTTGATGACTATTTCGGTTTCCGCGGGCTGCTGGATGATATCGAAGTGATTGTCTGGCCTTTATCGGAACAGGGAGAGGCTGCGCCGCCGGCAGAAGCCACCGCGCGGCTGCATCCGGTTGCTCCGGCGGCATGGCTGAGTTCCAGCCTGAGTGATATCGAATACACTTCGGGGATGGCCGCAGGACTGAGCGGCCCGCCGGACGATGTTTCCGGTGAGATGTTTCCCGAAAAAGGCGGTTATTTTTTGCTCTGCGACAGCCGTTCGGCTTACTGGAAAAAACCAGAACACCGCCGCTGGATCCGTGAAGTACTGAACCCTTACGCGCTGATCCAGCGTTTTATTGCGCCGATCCGGCCATTCTGGATCCCTGCAGGCAGCCTGTTACCGGACTGGCTGCACTATATGGATGACGGCCCGGTGACCATTCCGCCATTTACACGCCAGTCAGAGGGCTGCGGGCAACTGACCCTGGCGTATCATCTTCAGCACCCGGAATTTGCCATGCTGGCCTGCGAAATGCAGCATCTGCTGCAGCAACACAATATTACCCTGACTCTGCTCGGGCTGGAGTATCAGCAATGGGCGCGCGGCGATGCGGAAGCCGATCTCTGGCTGGGGACGGTTAACTTTGCGGTCCCTGAAAGCTGGCACGTCGGCAGCTGGCTGCTGGGGATGCCACTGCTAAAACACTCAGTATCCGGCGGGGACAGGCAACGGTTTGCCGGCTGGCAACAGCAGTGGCGGGAGCAGACACTGGGGGCAAAACAACTGACCCGTGAAGTGATCCGCGATGGCTGGTTACAGCCGCTGTTCCACCACTGGATGCGGCTGAAAGGTCCGGGGCAGGCACAGGGTATTCATCTGAATAACCTCGGCTGGTTTGACTTCACCCGCGCATGGATGGTGCCGCCAGCGGCAGACAACTGACCATTACATATAGCTGCCGCGCATCACCTCACCACACAGCAGTGGCGTTTTCGGATACTTTGGCTGCTGCTGGCTGATGGCGGTCTGGCAGCGGGATTCCGTAGAGTACAGGGCGACAGAAAAAGGCAGTACACGGGAGTGAGCAATCATCAGGGCAACAAATCCGGCTATCATCTGAAACCTCCGGTTATAGGATAATAAATCAGCAATTCAGAGTGTAGCTTAACCCCGGCGAATTATTGCAGCGAAAGTGTTTGCAACGGCTAACCCGGGTAACAACCCATGTCCGTAACCCGTATCACCACAGCCGCAGGGCAGCACTTTTGCTCCCCTGCGGTGATGACCGCCGCGGGTTAAAACATTTCGGCCATATTCAGCTGGCTCATCAGCAGGGCATTGGCGCTGTAATCCACAGGGATGGCGATAACCGCCGGGCCCTGAACATCCATTGCGGCACGCAGCGTGCTTTCCAGCGTTTCAGAAGAGGTGACGGCAAAACCTTTGGCGCCAAAGGCTTCAGCGTAGGCTTTAAAATCAATCGGACCAAAATCCACCCCGGAGGTGCGGGCATATTTTTTGTCTTCCTGAATCGCCACCATATTGTAGCAATTATCCACCCAGATAATATGCAGCAGGTTAACGCCCAGCCGGACTGCGGTTTCCAGCTCCATACTGGACTGCATAAAACCACCGTCTCCGGACACAGACACCACTTTACGCTGCGGGTCAACCAGTGCGGCACCAATCGCCCATGGCAGTGCCACGCCCATGGTCTGCTGCCCGTTGGAGATCAGCACCTGACGGGCACGGAAACTGTAAAGGTAACGGGCAATCCAGATATGGAAGCTGCCCATATCCACGCACAGGGTGACATCGTTATTCACGATATCCTGCATTGCCCTCACCAGCCGTAACGGATGGATGGCAAATTGCTGCAGGCTGTGACCCTTGCGCGACAGTAACTCACGTTGCTGCTGGCGTTCCTGCAAAATGGCGGCTGTGCCGCTGCTTAATATATAACGCTGATCAATCTGTCCGGCCAGCAAATCGACGGTCTCTGCAATATCGCCGATTAATTCAACATCCGGAGAGTAATTACTGTCATTTTCGGCCGGCAGCACATCAATATGCACCAGTTGTGCCGCGCCGCGGTTCCATTTTGCCGGTTCATATTCTACCGGACTGTAACCGACAGTAATAATCAGGTCAGCATTACGCAGTAACTGGTCGCCGGCCTGGTTATTAAATAAACCGACACGGCCGGCAAAGCGTGAGAAGTGATCCTGATCGATCACCCCGGCAGCCTGATAAGTGCTGGTCACAGGGATGTCGCTTTTTCTCAGTAACTTGCGTACGGCATCGGCGTTACGTGTCTGGCTGGCCATCAGACCGAGCAGCAATACGGGGTTTTTGGCCTGACGGATCAGTGCGGCAACCTGATTAATCTCTTTTTGTGGTGCGCTGCCAAGTGCCGGCAGGCGTGCGCTCAGCACATGTCCGCTGGCGGGCTCGTTGACAATATCCATCGGCAGGCTGATAAATGATGCCCCCGGACGACCAAACTCAGCGGCACGGAACCCGTTAGACAGGACTTCGGCAATCGCCGATGAGGAGGTAACTTCGGCCGCATATTTGGTGACCGGACGGAACATCGACACGGTATCCATGGTCTGGTGTACCTGTTTCAGATGGTCCTGCCGGCTAACGGCCCCGCCGATGGCGACAAAGGGGTCACCTTCGGAGGTGGCAGTGGCGGCACTGGTAATCAGGTTTGAACACCCCGGGCCTGAAGTGACCAGCGCCACACCGGCTTTACCCGTCAGACGACCAATGGCCCCGGCCATAAATCCGGCGTTTGCTTCCAGCCGCACCGGAACAGTGATAATCGGAGAGTCTTCCAGAGAGTCAAATACCCGGTCAATTTTCGCGCCGGGGATACCGAACACATACTTAACTTGCTGCTCTTCCAGCTGAGCGACCACCAAATCTGCGCCGCATTTCCACCCGGTTTTTTTCTCAGTATCTTTCACAGTAAAATCCTTACTTAGCCGTTACGCGCAGAGGGTTAACCTTCCACTGACTGGATAGCCGCACTGAGATCGTCCGGATTCAGATCGGCGTTACGGAAATCGTTATCTCCGGGGAAATCAATCAGCAGTTTTTCGATAGTGCCAAACGTCAGTTTCCCTTCACTGACCTGGTAATCGAGCACATGGCCGCCGCTGCTGCGCTGCTGATTAATAAAGTGTTCGTGGTAACCCGCCACATTAATGCCTTGCATATACTCGGGCGTCAGAAAACCAATCAGCACGCCGTCCTGGCGCTGAATATGAAATACCGGCTGTTCTTCAACAGCCTGCATCATCGGTTTATAAGGACGGTGCTGTTCCGGCACGGTACGGGTATCTACCTTTTCGAAATGACCGTCGATGCGCAGGGCACAAAACAGGTTTTTACTGGCGACCGTTTCGTCAATAATCTGATGGATCTGCTGGCGGGTATGGGGGCGGTCAATAGTATATTCATGGGTCGGGTTGAAAAAAGTCATCACCGCGAACGGCGTTTTCTGGTCCGGGTGGGCGCTGCGTGCACTGCCATCGCTGCGTAACTGAAATACGTCACTGTTAAAAGCGATCATTTCACCATCCAGATGATTAAAGGTGCCGAGCCCGAAATCCCCGTGCTCCAGTAATTCACGGATTGTGGTATCGCCTTCATAAACACCGCTCAACAGGGCGCTCATCAGGGAAGCCTGATAAATGACATTCTCACCCTGTTTTTTTTCCAGTCTGAGTGCTGCCCGGGTGATATCGCTGATGCAGCTGCATCCGCAACTTGCTGTTTCCATGATTATTTCCTGCGGTTTTTTGCTTAACCTTGTGGCCTAAAGGTTGACAGGTCACCGCAGATAATTCCAATATGATGCAGTACCCACTTTGAGACGTTTTTGATATGGAACTGCGCCATTTACGCTATTTCGTTGCGGTGGCAGATGCGGGGAATTTCACCCGTGCTGCCGAAAATCTCGGGATATCACAGCCCCCCCTCAGCCAGCAGATACAGAGGCTTGAACATGAAATAGGCAGCCCGTTACTGCGCCGTCTGACCCGCAGTGTCGAACTGACCGATGCCGGCCGCGTGCTATATGAAGATGCTATTAAAATATTGAAAATGTCTGATGCCGCCTTTGAAAAAGCCTGCAGTGTCGGACGCGGGCTGAGTGGCTGGCTGCGGATTGGTTTCGCCTCATCAACGGCCCTCAATCCACGGGTGTTCACTTTGCTGCACACTTTCCGCGACCATTATCCGATGATCAATCTGCACCCCGGTGAACTGCATATGTCAGCGCTGGTGGATGAACTGCTGAAGGGGGCGATTGATCTGGCCTTTATCCGGCTGCCCTGCGCCCGCAGCAGAGAACTGGAGTACCGGATCATTGATAATGAAGAGATGGTGGTTGCGTTACCCGCTAATCATCCTCTGGCGGCGAATCATCAGCTCAGCTCTCTGGCTGAATTACGTAACGAAACGCTGATTATCTTCCCGCGCGAGATCTCTCCGGGGCTGTATGATTCGGTGATCAATGCCTGCAGTGATGCAGGTTTTACTCCGTCCAATGTTGCGCAATCACCCCAGACCACCTCGGCTATCAGCATGGTCGCCACCGGTTTTGGTTATACGATAATACCTGCGTCGCTGAGTAAAATTGATCAGGCCAACGTACGCTACCTGCCGGTAAAAGGCACTCCGCTGACCGCCCAGGTTGCACTGGCATGGCGGCGACATAATCTGAGTAAAGCCGGAGAACATTTCCTGGCGTTATTATAAAAAAGCCCGTGGCAGGATTGCCACGGGCAGGGCGGAGTTAACGGCTGAAATCCCTGTCTTTAATAATGCGCAGGGGTTCGATATCGCTTTCTTTTTTAATCACCAGTGTCGGGTCGGAACGCAGACAGGCTCCGCCATAGTGGCCGCCGACCGTAAAGGTACAGACCTGAATATAGCGTCCGGCCACCTGCGGTAAACACCATAGCTGCTGATAAATATTAGTCTGATGAGCAAATTTACCGGCAGTCTCATCCAGCATTTGCTCCTGATGGCTGACCAGCCCGATATTACTGCCACAGCGCCCGCCGATAGGTTTGATGGCGTAGCCGGTCTGTTGCAGTTCCTGATTTACGGTGAAATCTGTATCCAGCAGGTATTTATGATGCGGAAACAGGGACCAGAGGATCGGCAGGATAGCTTTATTGCCCGGAATAACAGTCCACAGGGGTTCAAATACCATCACCTCTGGCCGTAATAACACATCCATCAGCCGCACCTGATCGGCTTCACCGGTACGTACCGGCAGGGTAGCGGTGGCATCGTTTTCTGTTTCCTGACGCAGCTGTTCCAGCACCGTTTCCCAGGCCCAGGTTTTCCAGACACAGTTAACTTCCCGCTGGTCATCGTCAATCAGTAATCCGGTCGCACTCCAGTGTAACTCAACGAGACCATGAAGAATTTTACTGTCAAAACCGGCATCGGTTAACGCCTGCTGCATCAGTAATGCATGATAATTTTCTTCAGCATCCTCGTCCTGCAGAATATGGACAAACGGCAGCGCATCGCTGTGTTTCCAGGCCGCTGAAAGGTTTTCCACCAGCCGGCGACAGGGATCTTTTCCGGCACTGACTCCGCCCTGTTGCGCCCATTTCCCGAGGATCACTCCGGCTTCCGTATGACATGAAGCAGAATCGGCATTGTATTCGTACACTTTCAGCCCGCGTTCATCCAGACAAAAATCAAGTCGTCCGGTCACCATATGGTGACGCCGCCGCTGCCATGACAGACGCAGCCGTGGCCAGAGGATTTCCGGGATATCAAACAGGCGCAACAGGGCATCATCCCGTAACACCTTATCGGTAGCGTGCAGGTACATCAGATGCAGTTCGTTGGTTGCCCTGATCAGTTCCTGTTCGGCACTGCGTGAAAGGGTGAAATACTGGTGAGGATCGGCGTTAATTATATGACCATGGCTGGCACGGATATAGGCCGACTGAACAGGATCGTCTTCATTCAGCCACGGACCGGAAAACTGGCCGTTATCCCTGATTCTGTGCGGGTGGATTGCCAGTAATTTACCGGCAGTCACCGGTTCCGGCAGGCTGTCACTGTTATCACAGGTCTGTATCATCCAGCCGAGGATTTGCGTATCGTCAAAGGTATCATCAATAAAAAACAGGCCATTCTGTCGGCGCAACGGCAGTTGCCGGGTCCACTGTTGTCCCGCGGGCAGCGGACTGTGGATAACATTTTGTTCGACAATTTGCACTTTATCGGCAAATACCCGCGTAATCATCGCGACGTGGCCGGTATCAGCAAATTCGCCGCCCTGTTGCCAGATTAATAATGCACCCGATACAGGAGGGCGCGGACAGCCGTTGGCAAAGGCCTGCAACGGCAGAATATCGTCATTGATGACCTGGCGCAGAAAACGCAGAGAAAAAATCTCATAAGCCATTCTGACATCGGTAAACACCATACCGTAATTGAGATACAGAAAACGTCTGGCAAATTCCACGCACTGCCATTTGTAGCCCATAAATTCATTACCGAGGAAACTGCGTAATGACGAGTCATCCGGATACTCTTCACTGTCCAGTGAGTCGTAATCGGAGGAGTAAATCGCTACGCCGCCGGGCGCGTAACCGAGCAGGGTACCGAACGGGGCGTGATTATTAGTGAGATCCACAGTCATACTTTTGCCTTATGCCTTACAGAAAAGCAGCCGCTAATCGCTGCTGTTCACAGAGAGCACCGCCGCAGTCACCTGAAGACGGGCTGACGGCGGCACATTGGCCCGGAGCAAGGTGCTGTGCCGGATGGACAGCAGATGGGGCGGGTATTATCAGCATAGCACTGTTTTCTGCCGGCGGAACCTCGATCCCCTTCCGATAATTAAGTGACAGTGTCACGCATTGTCTGCCGGAGGCCGTTCAGAGGGCGATAGTCAGTTCACCGAGCTTACTGACCAGTGCCATATTCTCCCGGTAGTCCACCGGGCAGGCGATGACTGTCACGCCGTCTTCTGCGAGGGCACGGTTCAGTGCCGGTAACAGCTGTGCTGCTTCGGCGATCAGACAGCCGCGAGCCCCGAAGCTCTGCGCATATTTCACAAAGTCCGGGTTACCAAAATCCACCGAATCATGGGCACCTTCTTCCATATCCATTTTCCATTTAATCAGTCCGTAGCTGCCGTCTACCCAGACCAGCACCACCAGCGGGATCTGTTCACGTACCGCTGTTTCGATCTCCTGAGAGTTCATCATAAAGCTGCCGTCACCCATTACCGCCAGCACTTTACGCTGTGGAAAAGCCAGCCTGGCCGCCAGCGCGCCGGGTAAAGAAAAAGCCATCGTTGACAGGCCGTTCGAGGTCAGGCAGGTCAGAGGCTGCCAGGCCGGGTATAGGCGGGATACCCACATTTTTATTGCCCCTGTATCGGCCAGCACAATATCATCATCCCCCATCGCAGCGCGGATATCCGCGACTATCCGCTGAGGTTTGAGGGGAAAGCTGTCATCCTGCTGACCGTTATCCAGCTCCTGCTGGCGTAACTGACGAATACGGGCGGTAGCCGGCTGACTGTGTAACGGTGCTTCCCCCAGTGCCCGGCCCAGGGCCTGCAGACTGAGGGTAATATCGGCCACAATACTGATATCCGCCACATAATGCTGATCGGTATCCGGAAGGAACGTATTGATATGGATGATTTTTTTATCAGCATCCGGGTTCATTCGCTGGGGGGCGAACTCCTGTAACTCATAACCGACAGACAAAATCAGGTCGGCCTGATCGAACGCGAAGTTTTCGTAATCATGACGCATAAACCCCATAACACCCAGCGCCTGTGTACTGCGGTCACTGATCACCCCTTTTCCCATAAAAGTGGTGGCGACAGGCAGCTGGTAGTGTTCCGCAAAATGGGTCAGGGCCTCAGAAGCGCGGTTACGGGCGACGCCGTGGCCTGCCAGAATCACCGGGAAGCGGCTGTTACGCAGTAATTCTGCCGCCTGATGTATCGCGGCATCTTCCGGGGCTGAGCGGCCTGTCACTGAGGGCATTAACGGGGTGAGTGTTGCGTCCACCGGCATGGCTTCAACATCCTGAGGCACCGCCAGATAAGTGGCGCCGGGACGTTCCTGTTGGGCCAGCTGAAAGGCTTTACGCACCATTTCGGCGGTGGCGGCCGGGGTATAAATAGTCTCAGCCCAGTGGGTTACCGGCCTGAACATGGCGACAAGGTCGATAATCTGATGTGATTCTTTATAAATCCGGTTCAGACCGACCTGGGCAGAAATAGCCACCAGCGGACTGGAATCGGTCTGGGCATCGGCGGTTCCCAGCAGCAGATTAATTGCCCCGGGGCCGAGGGTTGCGGTACAGACACCGGCTTTTCCGGTCAGGCGGCCATAAATATCGGCCATAAACGAGGCTGCCTGTTCATGACGTACCAGGATAAAACGTATTTTATCGGAAGCGGTGACAGCCCTGACAAACTTAATATTTTCCTCACCCGGAATACCAAACACATATTCCACCCCTTCTGCTTCGAGACAGGACACCATAAATTCTGCGACATTGCTGGTTTGAGTCGTCATACAACACCTCCGGGAGACTGGTTATCAGGTAACCCTGGTGCGGAATGCTAGCTACCCCCCGAGGTAGTATAATAATCCGCCCATGGTCAGAATTGAGAACAGAGTACTGAAGAAAAGAATCGACGCCATTTCCTGCTCTGCGGTTTTATACTGCACCGCCAGGATGACGCAGACTGATGCGGTGGGGATGGCCATACTGATCACCGATAAATTGAGCGTCTGCTTATCCGCATGCATCCACAGGGCAAGGGCCATAATCACCAGCGGTAAAATAATATTTTTGGCAATCACTGACAGGATAACGCCGCGGTTAAAAACCACATGGTAGGAATAAAGAATAACCCCGGAGGCAAACAGAGCAACACCGCCGGTGGTGCCGCCCAGCAGCTGTAATGCATTGCGGAACTGATCGGGAATATGCAGGTTGCACAGCAGTAACACCAGCGCCAGCAGCGGGGCCCACACCACCGGTTCTTTTAGCGTATGCACAATATGCTGTATAAATCCGGCGTCTTTTCTGTCAGGTGCACCAGAGGAAAGTATCAGTAACGTCAGCGGTACCTGGAACAGGTTCATAATAATGCTGCACAGGGCGATCGGCAGGGTACTGATGGTGCCGTATAAATGGCCGAGTACCGGAACACCGACAAAAGGCACCGCCGGGCCGGCGATTGCCAGAGCCAGTAACGCGGCAACCCCCGCGGCCTGGCGAAACACCAGCCGTGCCAGCAGAAACACCAGTAAATATCCGCCAGCCATCCCTGCCAGCAGAATCAAGGCAATTGTTCCTTGTGAGAGCAACACGGACCGCGATAATCCCATCATTCCGGCAAATAATGTCAGGGGCAGTGCATACAGCATCACCATCCGGTTCAGAACCGCGCCTTGCCCGGCGTCAAAGTCATGGTGCCATCCGGCGACAAACCCCAGCATCAGCGTTACAACAATCGGTAACAGAGCCGCAATTATCAATTCAATCACAATATTCTCCCTGCAGATAAGCCGGTGACATTATTTAGCATGCTGTCCGCGGCCGGCAGCAACCTATAAAGTAGTCCTGATTGACAGTTCTGTATACGGACTGAAACGGGCGCGGGCACAAACCTCCGGCAGTTATGTTGTAAGGTAAATAAATATTATCTGTGGCCATCGCCGGATAAACGCAGTGTTATATGCGCTGATCAATGCCTGACAGCAGGGACTGCTGCTAAGGGCGGGGGGCCGCAGAGTGCAGGGCTGGCCGGCAACAGGGATACTTTCAGCCAGGCGGATAAATTAATGTAAGCTGAGGTGTCAGGGCCTGTTGCCTCTGCCGGCTTCAGCTCAGAGTGTTGCGGCCGGTGTTTTTCCGCAAGCGGCTGATAAATTACCGCTGCAAATCCTCCTGGCGGGGACTATATTTACTGCACGGTAACCCTAATACCGTTATCCATCCCGTATAATTCTGTTTACTGATCCGGAAGATAATACTATGGAATTAAAGGATTATTATGCCATCCTGGGCGTTGAACGTACCGACGACCTGAAAGCGATTAAAACGGCTTACCGGCGGCTGGCCCGCAAATATCACCCTGATGTCAGCACCGAAAAAGATGCTGAAACGCGGTTTAAAGAAATCGCGGAAGCTTATGAAGTCCTCAAAGATCAACAACGCCGCGAAGAATATGACCAGCTGTGGCAGCACCGTAACGATCCCCGTTTTAATGCACACCAGTCTGGCGGACAGTCTCAGCACAGCTACGGTGACGAGCACAGTGCCGATTTCTCTGATTTCTTTAGTTCGATGTTCGGCCAGCAGGGCCGCCAGTCTCGTCAGCAGCGTCCGCAACGCGGACAGGATATTGAAACCGAAGTTGCTGTGTTTCTGGAAGAAGCACAAACCGGTGAAACCCGGACTATCCGTTATACACTGCCGGAGTATGACGTCTTTGGCTCAGTGATCCGCGAAACCCCTAAAACGCTGAAGGTGAAAATTCCTGCCGGGGTCGGTGACGGCGAGCGTATCCGGCTGAAAGGGCAGGGAGCACCGGGGAGTGCCGGCGGACCGGCGGGCGACCTCTATCTGGTGGTCCGTATTGCGCCGCACCCGTTATTTGATGTGGTGGGTAATGATCTGGAAGTGGTATTGCCTCTCGCCCCCTGGGAAGCGGTACTGGGGACCAAAGTGGCGTTACCCACCCTGCATGACAGCATTCTGCTGACCATCCCTGCCGGTACTCAGGCCGGTAAACGCCTGAGACTGAAAGGGAAAGGATTATCCGGTAAAAAACAGCAGGGGGATTTGTACGCAGTGATCAAAATAGTGGTCCCTGCAACCACGGATGAAAAAAGCCGTGAGTTATGGCAACAGCTGGCGGAAGCCGGATCCGGCTACGATCCGCGGCAGGGATGGGGGAAAAAATAATGGCTACCGTCAATATCCGCTTTACGGTCACTGAATTTTGCCAGCATACCGGACTGTCCCGGACCGAACTGACGGAGATTATCGGGCTGGGTGTACTCCGTCCGGCAGAGCAGGAGACTCCGTCCGCGGAATGGCGCTTCGATGACCAGGCGATCGCTGCCTTTCACCGGGCACAGCGTCTGCAGCGTGAGCTGGAGCTGGACTGGCCGGGGATTGCCGTCGCATTATCATTACTGGACCGGATTGACCGGCTGGACAGGGAAAACCGCCGCCTCAGTCAGCGATTATTACGTTTTATTGCCGATTAATCCCGGCTGTTTCGGCCCCCTGATATGCACAGGAATCTGAGATGACGATGATGCGGAGCGATAAAATGGGCAAAAAACTGTATCTTTTGCAGGTCACTACGCCGGGCCGGATCCTTGAACTGGATCCTGACACTGGCGGATTACGAACCCTGGTTGCCGGGCTTAACACCCATCCGGACGGTATTGCAATCGATCCTCTGAACCGGCGCCTGTTTGTGACTTATATGGGGGCTGCGACCCGCGCCGATAGTTCGGAGTTTTTCCAGGCCGACGGGCGACTGGAGTCGATGACCACAGAAGGCCGTGATCGTCGTCTGCTGGCGGGAAACGGGATCTTTGTTACCGGTAAGCAGTTAATCCATGATGCGGAAAACGGTCTGTTGTACTGGTGTGACCGTGAAGGAATGCGGGTTTTCTGTGCCAGGGAAGATGGCAGTGACCTGAAGGTGCTGGTACAAACCGGCCTGTTTCCGGCCGATAGCGGCGACTATACTCGGCATTGTGTGGGGGTGGCGATAGACAATCAGCAGGGCTATATTTACTGGACCCTGAAAGGGCCGCCGAAAGGGGGACAGGGACAGATCTTACGTGCCGGGCTGAGGCTGCCCCGCGGTTCAGAAGCCAGTAATCGTCCGGATATTGAAGTCATGCTGTCAGGACTGCCGGAACCGATTGACCTGGACTATGATGCTGCCCGCGGGATCATGTACTGGACGGATCGTGGTGACGACGCCAGCGGGGGGAACTCTCTGAACTGTGCCCGGCTGGTGGATGGCCGTTTGACCGACCACCAGATCCTGGCGCGCGGGTTACAGGAAGCGATAGCCCTGGTCAGAGATGCGGACAACCGCCGGATGTGGATCACCGACCTCGGCGGTAATGTCTGGGAATATTCCCTGAGTCAGGGGGGCCCTTTACGCAGTATCGCCAGGCTGGGGGCGCTGACGGGGATTACTTATGGCTGAATCCGTTGCCGCGGCTATCGGTCCTCATCCGGCGGCTATAAGCGGCAATGATCACCCGCTCCGAATGATGCAGATAATCACTCAGTAATTCTGCTGCGGTATCCGGTTGTTGCTGTTCCAGCAGAGTGGTGATCTGCCCGTTCATCGGCAGATAGGGGGAGTGCAGAAACTCAGCATCATCCAGCAGACCAAACGCCAGCCGTAATTCAGCCAGCAGGTGATCAAACAGTGCAATAACACGCGGGCTGTCGGTCAGTTCAGCAATCGCACGGTGAAAGTCCATATTGGCAGTGCCGACCGCTGCCCAGTGTTTTTTTTGCTGATAAGCTTCTGCCTGGCTGACCGCACTGCGCATCCGTTTCACCGCCGGATGCAGCGGATACGCCAGTGACACAGCCCTGCATTCAATCAGTTTACGTACCCGGTAAATATCAATAATCGTTTCCAGTGTCGGGACAATCACACTGACCCCGCGGTGAGGAATATGCTGCAACAAGCCCTCTTTGATCAGCACTCTGAAAGCTTCGCGCAGGGTGTTCCGCGAGACGTTCAGCTGTTCACAGAGACCGGCTTCTGACAGGTGCATCCCCGGCGCATATTTTCCGTGAACTAATTCATTTCTTAACTGATCGGCAATCCGGTCAGCCAGATTTTGTGGGGATAACCCGGGAACAGGAGTATTAACCATAAGCTCTGCAATATTGATGATATTCACTTCACATTCTCATATCAGGCAGGAAAATGCCAAATAACCCGTCCTGACCAGCGGTTATCCGCTAAATGCACCTTTATGGTGCTATCTGCCCCCTTGCCTGCACTATAAAAGTGCTTCCCTGGCAGGCCGTTGCGGGCAGAGCCGGTCCGCTAGTGGAACACAGCCCTGAATATTGTTCAACAATATGGCTGGCGGAGGTAAACAACCGCCTGCAGGGGCAGGAGAATACTGGCACGGGCCTTGCTTGTGACAGTAAGACAACCAATAAAAATATATGCAGATGACCTGAAAAACGGGCCGTGTGATATACGGCCTGCAACACCGGACGGCAGGGGACGATTATGTGGTTAAAAGAAACAAACAGCAGCGAGCGCAAGACACTGGCGGCGGCATTTATGGGGTACGGGATCGATGCGTTCGATTCAATGATCTATACCTTTATGATCCCGACCTTTATTACTCTGTGGGGCATGAGTAAAACAGAAGCCGGATATATTGCAACCGGCGCGCTGATTTCGTCGGCGATCGGGGGCTGGATAGCCGGAATTCTGGCCGACCGTTATGGCCGTGTCAGGATCCTGCAACTGACCGTATTATGGTTCAGTTTCTTCACCTTATGCAGTGGCTTTGTCACATCCGCCGAGCAATTGTTATTTACCCGTGTTATGCAGGGGCTGGGTTTCGGCGGAGAGTGGTCGGTCGGGTCAGTACTGATAGCCGAAATGATCCGTGCGCGGCATCGGGGGAAAGCTGTCGGACTGGTACAAAGCAGCTGGGCGGTTGGCTGGGGTATTGCGGCTATCGCTTACTGGGCAATATATGCGCTGGTGGATGCGCAATATGCCTGGAGAGTGCTGTTCTGGGTCGGGGCATTACCCGCATTACTGCTGGTTTTTCTGCGCCGGCAATTGCAGGATCCGGAGATTTTTGTTGCTGCCCGCCGTCAGCGGCAGGCCACCGGACAATCTGCCGCCGGTTTTATGCAGATCTTTCATCCGCGGATACTGCGTATTACTCTGCTGGCCAGTCTGCTGGCAACAGGTATGCAGGGAGCTTATTATTCCGTGACAACCTGGTTGCCGACCTACCTGAAAGCAGAGCGGCACTTGTCGGTACTCAATACCAGCGGCTATCTGGTGGTCCTGATTGCCGGTTCGTTTGCCGGGTATCTGACCAGTGCCTGGCTATCGGATTATTTAGGCCGCCGGCGCTGTTTTATTCTGTTTGCCGTCTGCGCTATTTTGCTGGTGTGCGGCTATACCTTACTGCCGATCACTAACCAGGTGATGATGATCCTCGGTTTTCCGCTGGGCTTTTTCCTGTCGGGGATTTTCTCGGGAATGGGGGCCTATCTCAGTGAACTTTTTCCCGGCCATATACGTGGTTCTGGTCAGGGGTTTTGTTATAACGCTGGCCGTGCTATCGGCGCTATTTTCCCGGGGATGGTCGGCTTTCTCAGCGGTTATATCCCGCTGGGGACCGCGATTGGTTATATGGCGGGAGGCAGCTATCTGCTGGTGATTATCGCCTGTCTGGCTCTTCCGGAAACCCGTGGGATGGCGCTTAATCAGGATCAGCCATCCTGATCACTGTTTTCGCGGCGCGACAGAAAAAACGGTTTCGCCGCAAATACCGATATAACGGAGATAAGCATGTCAGCAGATAATGATACAGCTGTATATCAGGGGGTAACCGCCCCGGTTGCCCGGGCAGCATTTCGTCAGGGGCGGGTGATGCCGACTGCCGGTATTGCCCCCGGCATGACCCAGGCCAATATGATTGCTTTACCGGCCGACAGGGCCTGGGATTTTTTGCTGTATGCGCAGCGTAACCCCAAAGCCTGTCCGGTACTGGATGTGATAGAAGCCGGAAAAACAACGACCCCGCTGGCAGCAGGCGCAGATATCAGCCGCGATCTTCCTCTATACCGGGTCTGGCGGGATGGCGCACTGGCCGAAGAAATTGCCGATGCGTCGTCACTCTGGGCACAGCATCCGGATCTGGTGACCTTTCTTATTGGCTGTAGTTTTACCTTTGAGACACCGTTGCAGCAAGCCGGTATTGAGATCCGGCATATTAGCGCCGGTTGTAATGTCCCCATGTATCGCACTAACCGTCAGTGTCGTCCGGCGGGATGTTTACAGGGCGAAATGGTGGTTTCAATGCGGCCGGTGGCGGCGGATCGGGTAGCAGATGCGGTGGCAATCACTGCCCGCTATCCCGCAGTACATGGTGCGCCGGTACATATTGGTGAGCCTGCGGCACTGGGGATCCGTGATCTGGCGCAGCCTGACTTCGGTGATGCCGTACAGATTAAACCGGGGGAAATCCCCGTGTTCTGGGCCTGCGGAGTGACTCCCCAGGCGGCAGTGATGGCCTCGCGGTTACCTTTTGCTATCAGCCACGCTCCGGGCCATATGTTTATTACTGATATCGCCGACAGCAGCTTTCATGTATGACAACGGATTATTCCCTGTCATGGGGGGACTGACCGGCCTGCGGGCCGGCAGCAAGGGCAGCGACAGTCTTTTCACCACTGGCATCCAGTGGCAGGTAAACCAGCAACCTCGAACCATCGCGTGGTGCTGAATACCAGTTCATCTGCTGCAGAGTAATAGTACCAAGTTGCGGATGGTTAAAGTTCTTTATATGATTTTCGATGCTGCGGATTTCATAGTGCTGATTCCACAATTCATGAAACCGCGGAGATACGGTAAAAAAACGTTCCAGCAGCGTATCCCAGCGCGGGTCCCCGCGGTATTCTGCCATTCCGGCACGGAAATAAGCGACAAATACGGGTAACACTTTGTCTTCCCCACAGAAACGGCTGCGCCATTCGGCACTGGTCAGGTACTGATAAATACAGTTGCGATCTTCCGGCGGTACCTGATCCAGGTCGACGCCCATTAACCGGCAAAAACTCTGGTTATAGCCAATCAGATCAAAATTAGGCCGTTCCAGTGCTGCCGGATTAGGCATCAGCGATCGTAGCAGCCGCTGGGAAGCGGGCCCGGCTTGCTGACACACGGAAGAAGGCGGCTCTCCGGGCACCGGCAGTCCCGCCAGTATAAACAGGTAGCGGGTTTCGGCCGGGGTACATTGCAGTGCCTGGCTGACCGAGGCCAGTACGGCAGCCGAAGGTTTCATCTGCCGGCCCTGTTCCAGCCAGGTATACCAGGTCACCCCGACATCGGCCAGCATGGCCACTTCTTCCCTGCGCAGACCGGGTGTCCGGCGACGGCCACTGCGCGGTAATCCAAGCCTTTGAGGATCAAGACTTTCTCTGCGGGTACGTAAAAAGGTGGCCAGCAGCTGGCGGCTGTTTCTTTCAGGAGAACTGAGGGTGGCCTGGCGGGTGATGATAGTCACTGAAACTCCTGCATAGTAGTGCCAGTACCAGTATAAACAGCTACTGGTACCCTGTTAAATTATCGTCAATACTACGGCCAGAAAGTGAATCACGCAACGGAGTTTCAATGAACGCTTCACCTGCCTCGCCGGGGAAAATCGGCCTGATACTGTTATTAACCGCCCAAATGCTGCCACTGATCGATACGTCGATTACTAATGTGGCACTGGACTCTATTACCCGTTCTCTGGCGAGTACTGCCACAGATCTGGAGCTGATTGTCGCCCTGTACGGGGTGGCATTTGCTGTTTGTCTGGCCGTCGGCAGTAAACTGGGTGACAACTATGGCCGGCGGCGGGTACTGCTGGCCGGGGTGGTTATTTTTGGTATTGCTTCATTATTTTGTGGTCTGGCCGGAAGCGTCAATACCCTGTTAGTGTCGCGGACAATACAGGGGGCCGGAGCGGCATTAATTGTCCCGCAGATCCTCGCCACTCTGCATGTGACGCTGAAAGGCACTGCCCATGCGCGGGCGATCAGTCTGTACAGCGGGATCGGCGGTATCGCCTTTATTATCGGTCAGATGGGGGGCGGCTGGCTGGTTTCGGCGGATATCGCCGGTCTGGGCTGGCGTAATGCCTTTTTTATTAATGTTCCTATTTGCCTGCTGGTATTGCTGTTCAGCCGACACTTTATTCCTGAAACCCGCAGTGACAGGGCATCACGTATCGACTGGCAGGGCACATTGTTACTGGCAATCATTCTTTGCTGTCTGTTGTTTCCGCTGGCTCTCGGCCCCTCTCTGCACTGGCCGTGGCAAATGCAAGTGATGCTGCTGATTACTGTGCCACTGGCATTACTGATGCGTAAAGGGGCGCTGGCCCAGCAACAGCGCGGTCAGCAGCCGCTGTTACCGCCGCATTTGCTGAAACTGCCAGGGGTACGCTTTAGTTTATTGATCGCATTTCTTTTTTTCAGCTGCTGGTCAGGATTTATGTTCTGCATGGCACTGACGTTACAGGCCGGTGCCGGAATGGGGCCCTTACAGTCCGGAAACAGTTTTATTGTGCTGGGAGTGGCTTATTTTCTGTCGGCTCTCTATGCCCCGAAGCTGATCCGTCGTTATTCGACGGCCCCGGTGTTACTGACCGGCATTTTAATTCAGGTCAGCGGGGTATTGGTGCTGATGATGACCCTCTGGATACTGGGGAATTCAACCGGCGCCCTGGCTATCGCCCCGGGCAGCATTTTACTTGGGCTGGGTCAGGCAATTATTGTTAACTGCTTTTACCGGGTAGGGATGCGGGATATCCCGGCCAGCGATGCCGGGGCCGGAAGCGCGATTCTCAGTACCCTGCAGCAGGCAGCCCTTGGATTAGGTCCTGCCGTTGCCGGTGCAGTTTACCTGCATCAGTATCATCAGCAGGGCAGTTACCCGCAGGCGATGGCCGGGTTTCTGGCCGCCGAAGCGCTGGTCATGCTGATTCTGGCAGCGGCAACCCTGATAAAACGTAAATCTCTTGCAGAACCGGCACCGGCCGGACAGTAAATGGCGGCAGCGATGGCACTCAGGCACAGTGCTATCCGGTCAGGGGCTATTACCGGCCATATTGTGTTCGCCGCCTGCTCCCCCGGCAGGCGGATGGGTCGTAAATAAGGAAGCGGGTAGTGCTGAAAGAAAATTTTAACGAACTACAAAACTTTCTGGTGGTAGCCAGGGAACGCAGCTTTACTAAAGCCGCGGCCCGGTTAGGAGTATCCCAGTCGGCGCTGAGTCACGGGATGAAAGCCCTGGAGAACCGCCTTAACCTGCGGTTGCTGACACGAACTACCCGCAGTGTGGCACCGACTGAGGCCGGAGAACGGCTGATTGCCTGCCTGGCACCGCGCCTGTCGGCACTGGAACAGGAGTTTGATGCCCTGTTACAACTGAGTGGTCAGCCGACAGGCAGTTTACGGTTGTCTGTCAGTGAGCATGCGCTGGAAAGCCTGCTATGGCCTAAAATAAAGCTCTTTACCCGCCAGTATCCGCAAATCAGTATTGAACTGGTGGCCGATAACCGTTTTATCGATATTGTTGAGCAGCGGTTTGATGCCGGAGTCCGGCTCGGGGAAAGTATCGAAAAAGATATGGTGGCAGTACCTATCGGCCCCGATATACGGATGGTGGTTGCCGGTTCTCCGGACTACTTTGCCGCACGGGGGATCCCGCAGACTCCGCAGGATTTACTGCAACACCAGTGTATTAATATGCGCCTGCCCGGAAGCGGTGCATTGTATCACTGGGAATTTGAAGCACAGGGCAAGCCGCTGCGGGTACGGGTTAACGGGGCACTGATCATCAGCAGCCTTTCACAACGCATTGATGCAGCGCTTTGCGGGCTGGGACTGGTATTTGTCCCCGCGGACCAGATATCAGAGGCGATTGCCGGGGGACGGTTACTGACGGTACTTGATGACTGGTGCCCGGCTTTTGCCGGGTACTCTCTCTATTATCCGAGCCGAAGACAGCACCCGGCAGCATTTTCCCTGCTGATTGAAGCACTGCGCCACCGGCCAGAGCTTTCGCCGACGCAGGCCGGAGTGTAGCAGGGCAGAAACTTCAGCGGGATTTATACTTACCGATAAGCCCCGGTACTACCAGTGACAAGACAATAATCAGACAGCCGACAATCTGATCGATGTTGATTTTTTCGGCCAGAATCAGGTACGAAAAGACATACGCCGCCGGCAATTCGATGGTCACCAGCATACCGGCCAGTGACGGGGCGGTTCTTGGCATCCCCAGCCCGAACAGTAATACGGGCAGTATTGACGAGAATACGGCGGTTAACAGCGACCAGTAACTGTCGGTGGTAAACGGCGAAATATCGACGTTATCTTTCATGACACAGATGGCGGTAATAAACGCCCCGAGAGTCAGTAATCTGGCCTTATCAATAACACGGCTTTCTTTGGCTATCTGTGATGACGAAAGTATCACCAGGCTATAGCAGAGAGCCGCCCCCAGTCCCCAGCTGATACCGATAATGTTCAGGCGCATCGACCCGCGAAAGACCCCGGTGGCAATGGCGACCCCGGTGATAATACAGAGTAACAACAGTATATCTTTACGGGCGACAGGCGTTCTTCTGATAATGGCGTTAATGAGCGGCACAATCCATGACGACTGCATCATCAGTAATGTTGCTGTCGGGACTCCGATATAAAAGACCGACTGAAAAAAGCAGTAAGTGACGCCCAGTAGCGGCATCCCTGTAAACAAGGCGATAGCTTTTTCTCTGGTCGGGATGGTGGCTTTTTTATTCCGGGTAAACTCCGACAGCACAAAAAACAGAATAAAAGAGAATAAGTATTGTGTGGCAATAATGTTACTGGTGTGTGCGCCATGGCGGAGTGCCAGACTGAGTATAATCCCCGGCATGCCATAACAGATGGCTCCTGCAATGATCATTATTGCGCCAGCAGCGTGTTTATTTAACATTATTGCTCCTTTAAATAACCGATACTCCAGCCTGCCACCCACGGCTCTGTCGTTATGATTAGTGTATGCAAATGAATTAACATCAATAATTAAGATGTTTCCGGCCGGTTATTGATAACACAGAGACCGGTACAGCCGGCAGCCGAAACCTGCCGGGAAGGGTATTGCACCATCAGTATTGTTGTTCCACTGCCCGGTCACTGGCCGGTTTCAGATGAAAACAGCTAAAGTATAGCAGCGAAAAGGTGGCTTGAGCAGGGATAATTCTGAGAAGCAGTGTAGGTCAGTGGCGGGAAAATTAACTGGCCATCAGCCCCACACCAGTACCACGGTCCACACCAGAATAGTCAGGGTTACGGCCACCAGCTGGGCGGCACCGCTGATATCCTTTGCTCTTTTTGAAAGGGGGTGGATCTGTGAGGATATGCGGTCAACGACGGTTTCGATGGCCGTATTCAGGAGTTCCACCACCAGTAACAAGAAACTGCAGGCGATCAATAGCAGTTTTTCCAGCGGCGGGACAGGCAAAAACAGGATAATGACCAGCAGCACACTATTAATAATGATTAACTGACGAAAAGCCTCTTCCGTAGAGAGTGCATTTTTAAACCCCTGCCAGGAGTTATTGATACTGGCAGTTAATCTTGCTAATCCTTTTTTTCTGCTCAGATTCATAAAAATAATATTTTCCTTGTTGCGGTCAGTGTTAACCCGCGCTGGCCGGTCAGCACCGGCAGTAACAGGGTGATTACCGCCTTCTCAGTCACAGTTCTTCGTCTGTCACAGGTCAACGGGTAATTGCCCTGTGGGGGGGCTGAGGCTATACCGGCGATGACAGTTGTTTATGATAGATACGGTAGCGTTTATAAACCACGGCACCAATCCGCTCCAGGATAGTGCGCATTCCGCTATTCGATTCCAAAATCCACGACATTTCCAGGCAATCAATCCGGTGGCGGGCGAAAGGCTCACGTAATGCTTCGATCAGTAATAAGGCAATAACCGGCCCGAGGCGGCTGAACTGATATTCGTGACGGACGCCCATTAAAGGGACTCTGGCTGTGCGTACACCACGGATTTTCAATCGCCACAATAGCCGGGCCCAGCCAAAGGGGAACAGGCTGCCATTCAGGCCGTTAATGGCTTCATTAATATTGGGCAGGCCGACGATAAATGCGCAGGGCACGCCATTGATTTCGGCAATGTAAATCATATCATCGGGCACCAGATATTTCAGTTGTCCCCCCATAGTGGCGAATTCATGGGCAGTAAAGGGGACAAATCCGCGGTTGTGCTGCCAGCCGGAGTTGAAAATATCACGCAGCAACTGCATTTCTGCGGAGAACTGCTTACGATCCAGACGCCGAAGGGTGACTTTGCTGCTGGCCTGTGACATCAGTTTTCTCAGTGAGTCTGAGAAACACAGGTCTGTCCTTTTCATCCGGTAGGCTAGTAAATCCGTATCCTGAGCGTATCCCTGTTGTTCCAGACAGGCAGCGTAATAGGGTTTACCGTGGTTCATCATCGCCGACGGCGGGGTATCAAAACCGTCAATCAGTAATCCGCTTTCCTGATTAATATTCAGGCTAAAGGGACCGGTAATCATCACTGCCCCTTTGGACCGCAGCCAGGCCTCTGCAGCAGTAAATAATGCAGCGAATACGGCATTATCGTCGATAGCATCAATCATACCGAAATGACCACTCTGGTTACCGTATAACTGCTGATGCAGGCGGTCGATCTGTGCCGTAATTCGTCCGACGATATGACCATTTTTTCTGGCCAGCCACGCCTGCCATTCGATATGTTCTGCAGCCGGATTTTTGTCTGAAAGATGTTCTGCACGTTCGACAAATAAAGGAATGATCCAGTTCGGGTCATCAGGATACAATGATGAAGGAAAATTAATAAAATCTTTAAGATCGTCTTTATCCTGTACAGCGTCAATTTGAATCATAAAAAGCCTTAAATAATATTACCGGCATCAGCCAGTACCGGTCAGTAACGGGGTATTTATATAACGGATATACTCACTGCCTCAGCAGCATTATTTCTTTCATTTATCTGAATAATAACTGGCGGAAAATATAATTTCATATTATATCCGATGGCTATTGCTATTCTCTTGCGGATGAAAAGTAATGACAGATATTTTTATAAAGCGTTAATCGTTTGGTGCTATTCAAAATAATAGTTAATTAATGATTAGCTCCTGTTAATCGGAGTTTAAGATTTTTTCAATCTGTTATACTGTATTTTTATCACTTAATGCCTTTGGGTGCTGTAAAACAAATCAGAGATTCACTTTTAAACTACTTCCGGTTATTGTTTACGATATGTTTAACTTTGTTCGATCGCCGATAATACAAGGTGACTTTATAATGTTCCGGTTATAGCAGGGAAGTTTAGCTGCTGCTTGTTATTCTCACGGAGGTAAGCTGAAATAAAAATATTATCCTTTAGTGCGGGAGGATTTTCTCCGGGGAAAGCACTATTCAGTGAATGTCTTAAAAAATAAAACAGTAGTTTTTCAACCAATAATATCTGTCGTCGTTGGTGAATTAAATTTATGGCTAATTTTTCTGTTAAAGAAACCAGTGCTACCCATTCTCTTCCCATGCGTTATGCTGATTTTCCGTCGCTGACGGCAGCGTTAGATTATGCTGCCCGGGGAAACAGCGGAATGAATTTCTATGATCGCCGTAATCAGCTGACTGAAGTACTGGACTACACTGAACTCAGGCTACGGGCAGTCTCTGCCGCCGGTCGTTTGCTGTCGCTGGGGCTGAAAAAAGGTGACCGTGTTGGCTTAATTGCCGAAACCAGCGCCGGGTTTGCTGAGTCATTTTTCGCCTGTCAGTATGCGGGGCTGATTGCGGTCCCGCTGGCAATTCCGATGGGGATCGGTCAGCGAGCCTCCTATATTACCCGGTTACAGGGCCTGATTAATGACTGCGCACCGGCAGTGATTATTAGCGGTGAAGAGTGGCTGTCGCTGGTTCGTTCGGCGATGACGCAGGGATCCGGCCCTTATGTCCTCAGTCATCAGGAGATGCGTGCCTTGCCCTGCGGCCGGATACCGCTGAGCGAACCGTCCGGCGATGATATTGCCTATCTGCAATATACTTCCGGCAGCACGCGCTTTCCGCGCGGGGTGATCATTACCCAGCGGGCGGTCATGGCCAATCTGCAGGTCATCAGCCATGATGGCATTAAATTACGTCCCGGCGATCGCTGTGTTTCCTGGCTGCCTTTTTACCATGATATGGGGCTGGTAGGGTTTCTGCTTACACCGGTGGCGACCCAGTTATCCGTTGATTATCTGCGTACCCAGGACTTCGCCATGCGACCGTTACAGTGGCTGAAACTGATTGATAAAAACCGCGGTACTGTCACGGTGGCACCACCGTTTGGTTATGATCTCTGTTTACGCCGCAGCAGTGAGAAAGAACTGGCAGGGATGGATCTCTCCTGTCTGCGGGTTGCGGGGGTCGGTGCCGAACCTATTCCTGCGGAACTGTTAGCCCGGTTCAGTGAGCACTTTGCCGTGGTCGGCGCTAACCCGACGGCATTTATGCCCTGCTATGGGCTGGCTGAAAATACCCTGGCGGTGAGTTTTTCTGATGAAAACTGCGGCGTACAGACGGATACGATCGACCGCGATATTCTGGAGTACGAGGGGCGGGCGGCTGTACCATCTGCCCGTACCCGCGCAGTATCTGTGTTTGTTAACTGCGGTAAAGCATTACCCGGTCACCGTATTGAAATCAGAAATGAAGCCGGAATGAGACTGCCTGAGCAACAGGTCGGCCATATCTGTATTTCCGGCCCCAGCCTGATGAGTGGCTATTTTGGTGACCCGCAAATACGAAAACAACTGCTGAATAACGGATGGATGGACACGGGAGATCTCGGATACCAGTCGGCAGGTTACCTGTATGTCACCGGACGTAAAAAAGATTTAATTATCATCCGCGGCCGCAATATCTGGCCACGGGATATTGAGTATCTGGCAGAGTCGGAACCCGAAGTGAACAGGGGCGATGCCATCGCTTTTGTGACGGAGGATCACGGGGAGAATGCCCGGATAATCCTGCAAATCCAGTGTCGGATCAGCTCAGAAGAACGTCGTAAACAGCTGGTCCGCTCGTTATCTGCCAGCATCCAGAGCGAATTCGGGGTGGTGGTGGAGATCGAACTGTTGCCGCCCCATAGTCTGCCGCGTACTTCTTCCGGTAAACCGGCGAGGGCAGAAGCGAGGAAGCGCTGGATGACCACGGCAGTCTGTCCTGCGCTGCCGGTCCCCGGATTCGCCCCATGAACCGTACGGTTGCCCTGACCGGCGGCACCGGCTTTATTGGCCGGTATATCGTCGGTGATTTGCTACGACGCGGGTTCAGGATCCGCGCCCTGACCCGTACTCAGCGTTCAGCCCCTGACGCACGGCTAAGCTGGGTGCATGGCTGTCTGGAAAGTCCGCAGGCGCTCTGTGAACTGGTTCGCGGGGCCGATGATGTGATCCATTGTGCCGGTCAGGTCAGAGGCGGCAGCGAAAACGTTTTTACCCGCACGAATCTGCACGGCAGCCAGGCGTTGTTACAGGCAGCTTTGCACAGCGGTCAGTGTCGCCGTTTTCTGTTTATCTCTTCTCTGGCCGCCCGCCATCCGGAACTTTCCTGGTACGCCGCTTCTAAACACCGGGCTGAGCAGCAACTGCAGACGCTTGCAGGAGATATTTCCCTCGGTATCTTCCGGCCGACAGCGGTCTATGGCTGTGGTGATAAAGAACTTTACCCGTTATTGAACGGCCTGTTACGCGGGGTATTACCCTGCCCGGCAGGCCATGACGGGACACTTTCTTTTCTGCACGTCAGTGATTTAGCTACTGCAGTCAGCCAGTGGCTGCTGAGCGCATCTCCGGCCACCGGTATTTATGAACTCTGTGACGGCATGCCAGGAGGCTATAGCTGGAAACGCCTGCAGCTCATCGGGGCCAGTGTCCGCCGGGGACCGGTATGGCGGGCCAGTATCCCGTTAACGGTGCTGAGATTACTGGCGGCGATCTCTGTGCAGTGCCACCGCGTGACGGGGAAAGCACCAATGCTTACCCCGGCTAAAATCCGCGAAATCATCCATCCGGACTGGTCTGCCAGTAATCAGCGGCTGACTGCCGCTATCAGCTGGCGTCCTGAAGTGAGTCTCGAACGTGCTTTACGTGAGCGGCTTTTTTAATTCTCTGAACCGAGGTTTTACAACGTAGCTATGCTAAATCGTGATGCTGTGATGACCTGTATTCTGACCTGCCTGAAAAATATTGCTGACAGTGGTGTGGAAATCACCCCCGACAGCGATTTGATTAATGACCTGGGGCTGGAATCTGTCAGGGTGCTGGATTTGCTGATGATGCTTGAAGATAAACTGGATATCTCGATTCCGATTAATATCCTGCTGGACGTCAGAACTCCGCGGCAGTTACTGAACGCCTTGCAACCCTGGCTGGAGAACGCAAATGGGTCTTTATGATAAATTCTCCCGTTTGAAAAACCAGCGGCAGTATTTCAGTCACTCGGGACTGAATCCGTTCGGTACCTGCATCGATGAAGTTTATTCGGCAACTGAGGGACGTATCGGCGACCGGCGGGTAATACTCGCCGGGACCAACAATTATCTGGGCCTGACTTTCGACCCGCAGGCAATAGCTGACGGTCAGATGGCAATGGCACAGCAGGGCACCGGAACCACGGGCTCACGGATGGCCAACGGCAGCTATGGTTCCCACCTTGCACTGGAACAGGAACTGGCGGCATTTTTTGGTCGTCCGTCGGCGATTGTGTTCTCTACCGGATATACGGCTAATCTGGCAGTGATCAGTACGCTGGCCTGTCCCGGGGCAGTGGTATTAATAGATGCGGACAGCCATGCCAGTATCTATGATGCCTGCGCACTGGGCGGGGCAGAGATTATCCGCTTCCGGCACAATGATGTGGCCGATTTGGATCGCCGCCTGCAACGGCTGGGAGAGCGGGCTGCAGAGGCACTGATCATTGTCGAAGGCATTTACAGCATGCTGGGGGATGTTGCCCCGCTGGCGGAGATTGTCGCTGTAAAAAAACAGCGGGGTGGCTACCTGCTGGTGGATGAAGCGCACTCGTTCGGCGTGACCGGGCCTAACGGCCGCGGACTGGCTGAAGAAGCGGGTGTGGAACAGGATGTTGATATTATTCTGGGCACATTCAGTAAAAGTCTGGCCGCGATTGGCGGTTTTGCTACCGGTAGTAAAGAGATGGAAGTACTGCGTTACAGCAGCCGGCCATATATTTTCACCGCATCGCCTTCCCCGGCCAGTATTGCCTCAGTGCGGGCCTCTTTACGTACCATTGCCGGTTGCCCGGCATTGAGAAATAAGTTGTGGGACAACGCGAGACGTTTATACCACGGGCTGTCATTGGCCGGTTATCAGTCGGGGCCGCGCATTAGCCCGGTGGTGCCGGTGATGATTGCTTCGCAGGAGGAAGGGCTGCGCTTATGGCGTGACCTGATTGATCACGGGGTGTACGTTAATCTGGTCTTGCCCCCGGCGGCCCCGGCCGGTATGACTCTGCTGCGCTGCAGCGTCAATGCGGCGCACAGTGAACAGCAAATTGATAAAATTATTCAGGTATTTACCCGGCTAAAACAATAATCGTCACAGGATTACGCATAATGATGGCGGATGCGTAATCCGGACAATGGTTATTGCCGCGGTGCATTACCGGCAGGAGGGCAGTAGCCGCGACGTTCCATAAACTGCCCGATTGCCTGACCGGCGAGGGTAATCACCTGATTCAGGGGCTGATCGGCATCAATATCCACCACTTCTGCATTGCTGAAAGTAAGCTGTGGTGTCACCGCTATTTTTCTGGCCAGTTTTTCTTCAGAATGGTCGGGTTTTCGCTGGCAGGCAATATTCAGACTGACATTCAGTTTAATCACCATATCCGGTTGTTGCAGGGTCATCCATGCAAATAACTTACGTTCTTTTTCTGCCATCCGCTGAATAACCCGTCCGGCGGTTATCTGTTCGGGGAATGACGGACTGTCATAGCCGCCGGGCACCTGTGTTTGCGGAAAACGGTCAGTGAGTACAATATATCCTTTACGCCGGTATTTCAGCATCCTGCGAAAACGTAATAACCGTCGTCCGACAAAAGCCATAATAACCAGCGCGGATAACAGACTGACATTTGCCTGTGGTGATTTTATTTTCTTTGTATTATGTACAATGGCTTTTTTTAATGGTTTACCCAGTAAAGGTAAAGCAGATAATGCACGGCCGGTGTTTCCTGCCTGTTTACCTAAATGTACCGGCATCGCCGGGCCATATCTTCGCAGTTCATTGATCAGATATTTACAAATCGTTGACTTTCCCGAACCATCACTGCCAATAACCGCAATTAGCGGTGGCCAACTGGAATTTATCATGGTTTTCTCTTTTGATAAAATAATCCCGAATATAACAGCTGTTATTTAATAGTTCTGCACAAAACAGGGCATTTTAGTGCCGGTGGTGGACAAATAGTGCTTAGTTATTATGTGATATTTATTTAATTGATAAATAAATTAAAGTAATAACCGGCAGTTATTTTATGTTTTTGACTTTAATTGCGCATTTCAGTTTTGCTATGTTGAATATGTCTTTATTTAGAATAAAATGATTTTTTTAATTTATGGATAATCACTGTGTCTGCACAGGAAATAAAAAGCCTTCCTCCGTCGGCAGGGAAAATAATTGCTATCACAGGTTGTGATGGCTCCGGAAAATCAACGCTGGCGAACAGTCTGGTGAATTACTTATCTGCATACAACCCTACAGAACTGATTTATCTCGGTCAGTCATCAGGGGCGATAGGCCGATGGCTGGGACAGTTGCCGCTGGTTGGCGGGCCGGTGGGGCGGTTTCTTTTATCCCGCGCACAGCGGGTCAGTGAACATCCCTCCCGTCTGCCGGGCAATCTGACCGCACTGGTCATCTTCTTACTTTCTTGCTGGCGGGGTTATAAATTCCGGAAAATGCTGAAGAAAGCCCGCCAGGGGAGATTGCTGATCACCGATCGTTATCCGCAGGCTGAGGTCGCAGGGTTTCGGGTTGATGGCGCACAACTGGCGAAAACCAGTGGCGGAAACCGCTGGCTGGGCTGGCTGCGCCGCAGGGAGCAGAGGTTGTACCAGTGGATGGCCTCATACCCGCCGCGGTTGCTGATTCGGCTGAACGTGGACGAACAAACCGCCTGTACCCGCAAGCCGGATCATCCTGCGGTGGCATTGCGCGAAAAAATAGCGGTGATCCCGTCTCTGACCTTTAACGGGGCCACCATTATTGATCTTGATGGTACTGCGCCTGCCGCCGAGATCTGTCAGGCATCGTTACGTGCCATACTCCAGCGACTGACCCCGCCAGATATGTGATGGTCAGGGGATTTTCAGGCGAAATTTATGAAAACAGAAACTCCGTTCAACACCCGCCGTCCGGCTGAGTGCATTAAGGGACTGATTGCGGTGGTCGGCAGCGATGGCACCGGTAAGTCGACCCTGACAGCTGATATCGTTAACCGCCTGAGGGTACAGCGTCCGGTGGTACGGCGCTACCTTGGACTTATTTCCGGTGAAAATGGCGACAAAATTAAACAATTACCGCTGATTGGCATCTGGCTGGAACGCAGGCTGGCGGCCAAATCTGATAAAAGCCAGCGTATGAGCAACCAGGCTCCGTCCCTGTGGGTGGCGCTGATTATGTATGGTTTTTCTCTGTGGCGGGCCGCCTGTTTGCGTAAAACGGTACGGCTGGCAGACAGCGGAGTGCTGGTGATCTGTGATCGTTACCCGCAGGCGGAAATATCCGGCTTCTATTATGACGGGCCGGGCATTGGTATCGAACGGGTCAGGGGCCGCTTACTGACACGGCTGGCCGAAAGTGAACGGCGTCTCTATCAGCAGATGGCCTCAATCCGTCCCGGACTGATCCTGCGGCTGGATATTGACGCGGATACGGCATTTTCCCGTAAACCGGATCACTCTTACGAAGAGTTGCAGGACAAAATTTCACAGATGCAGCGTATCAGCTATAACGGCGCCCGTATTATTGAGCTGGACTCACGGATCGCTTATCCACGGGTGCTGAATAATGCATTAGCGGCAATTTCGCGACTGGCTTCTGACGGCGGTGATATCCGACAGCAGCAGGATATTTTTTATGGAAAATAGCCTGATAGCCGGCCACTGTCCGGTAAAATGTGCGGACGGTAAACCATGAAGCACTGGTTGCGTGACGGTGCCTTCCGTTCCCTGTTACGTAATGCTGTCAGTCTTTGCTGCGGCAGTGTGGTCAGTGCGTTGCTCGGTTTGCTGGCCTTATCCTGTGCAGGTAAAGGTATGACGCCACGTATGTTCGGCGTGCTGGTGGTTATTCAGGCCTATAACAAAGCCGTCAGTGACCTGATTAAGTTTCAGACCTGGCAGTTTGTGGTGCAGTTTGGCACCCCGGCCCTGCAGGAGAATAATACTGGCCGCTTCCGTGAAGTCGTCCGCTTTTCATTCGGTCTGGATATCGTCAGTAGTCTGATAGCAATTACTGGCGGGATTGGTTTGTTGCCGTTTCTTGCCTCCTCCCTGGGGTTAGACCGGGAAACCCTCTGGCTGGCGATGGTGTATTGCACCTTAATCCCTTCCATGACTTCTTCGACACCGACCGGTATTTTACGCGCCCTGGATCGCTTTGATTTAATTGCGATACAGCAGGCGGTCAGGCCATTTTTACAGGCGGCGGGCAGCGTGATTTGCTATTACTTCAGGCTCGGTTTTGCGGGGTTTATGATCAGCTGGTATATCGCTAACCTGGCAGGCGGCAGCCTTTTCTGGTGGTTTGCCGGACGGGAACTGAAACGGCGTAATATCCGTCATGCGCTGAAACCGGCCCTGTTTGGCGCGGCCAGAAACCTGCACGGGGCCTGGGACTTTGTCTGGACGACCAATATCGCTCATACCCTGTGGGCGGCAAGAAACTCATGCAGCACCGTGCTGGTCGGACTGGTCTCCGGCCCGGCGGCTGCCGGGTTATTTAAAATAGCCATGACCTTTTATGATGCTACCGGAACACCGGCCCGGTTACTGGAAAAAAGCTTTTATCCGGAAGTGATGCGGCTTGACCCGCGAACCTCCGCTCCCTGGCGACTGGGGTTACGTGCAGCCCTGATGGCCGGAGGACTGGGTATTGCTGTGGCCTTACTGGTGCTGGTGGCGGGAGAACCGTTAATTACGGCGGTGTTTGGTCATCAGTATCTGGCGGCTTACGATTTAATCAAAATTATGCTGGGGGCCACCATAGTATCGATGCTGGGGTTCCCGCTGGAGTCGTTACTGTTGATGGCCGGAAAACAGCGGGCGTTTTTAATCTATCAGGTACTGGCCTGTTTCTGTTACCTGATATTACTGACTGGCAGTTGTTATCTGTCCGGTGTGCGGGGGGCCGCCTATGCTTACTTTGCCGGACAATGCCTGAGTATGTTGTTAACCCTGATCCCGACACTGCGTGCCTACCGTGGCCGTCACCGGCCGGGACGGATTATGTTCCGCGAGAGGCAGTAACATGGGTAAACACTGGCAAAAGTTCCCTGCCGAAACCACGGCATTATTATTTCAGGCGGTGGAAGAGGATGATGTTATCGGGGCCGGAGACAGCCTGCCGGCCTGTGCTGAATTCGGCTACCCGTCACTGGTGTTGTATGAAAACTACGCCCTTTGTCTGCAATTCTGGGAAGAGGGCTGTCACCGTAAAGAACTGCTGGCGCTGATCAATACATTTCTGAAGAACAGTAACCAGCCACTGGCGGTGCGGATGCGCTACAAATATATCCGTGCCCGTTACAAACACCTGCGCTTTGCCCTGCGGCTGTACAGTACCGGTCACCGGCCCGGTCGTTTGCTGAATATGACGACGGTGATGCTTGGCCACTTTCAGGATGCCTTCCGCCACGGGAATCAGGGGCAACTACGTAAATATGGCTATATCCTGCGCGGACTACTGAGTACAGCTGTCTGGTCAGTGATTGATTATGCACTGCAGCATACGGAAATTGAGACTGAGCAGGGGTTTGCCGTTTACCGGCGGGCAGAGCTACAGCGGCTGCGGCAATTAACCACCCGCCAGACGCTGAGTGGCGCAGAATTCCATGAGCTGAGAAAAATCGTCAGCCAGCAGCTGTCCTTTTATGACACTTTGCGTTCACTGGCCCCGGAAAATATCCATGCCCGTCAGATGTCCGGATTTATGGCGGTGATTAACGGCCTGATGGGGGACCGTCATGACCAGATGGTGGCTGATAAACTGTCAGGCGGTGATATCTACGATCGGCCGGCACCACTGGACAGTGATATCCGCCGGCGTCTGGAACAGTTACTGACCGCTTTTTCCTTACCGGCAGAGGGTAACCGATGACCCTGTTCCGCTATCTGATACTGCTGCCATGGCTGATCATCCACGCGGCGGCGGCACATAATCTGGTGTACGGCCAGCCGGTGGCTCCGCTGCAGATCAGGGATCGCGGTCAGCTGGTTGTCAGTGCTCAGAGTATCAGCTACCGTCCCTGGGACAGTGGTGAACTGGCAGGTAAGGTGAGGGTCGTACTGGTGATGGCCGGACGCAGCACCGTAAAACACAATGATCATCAACTGATGATCGCCGTAAAGCATGCCCGCTTTCCGGTCACGGCCTTCCAGCCGGTGATTATTGTGAATATGGACGATACTGTTCCCGGAACAGGTTATTTTGTGCGTCGGAAAATAGAAAAGCTCCAGCAACGTTATCCGTGGGCCCTGTTTGTTATCGATAATGACGGGCAGGTCGGCAGGCGCTGGCAGCTGAAGGCAGACAGCAGTGCGCTGGTTGTGCTGGATAAAGGCGGCCTGGTCCGACGGGTTGAGGAAGGCCCGCTGACAGCGGCCGACAGCCGTCAGGTATTCAGTCTGTTACAACAGCTGGTCGCCGGGGAGCGGCAGGAGGCGCTAAAGCCGCGTGCTGTCATGGCGGAGAAAAACCATGGGGGTAATTGAACGCTATCTGATGCGCGAAATAGCCTGTCAGGCGATACTGATCAGCGGCTTGCTGGTGGTGATGTTCGCCAGCTACTCGGCACAACGTTATCTGACGGAAGCGGCAAACGGGACCCTGGCTCTGCCGGTTGTTCTGGCGGTAATATTTTATAAAATAGTGATCTCACTTGAAATGCTTTTACCGGTCGGATTATATGTGGCTGCCGCAGTGGTTCTGGGGCGACTGCACACGGATTCGGAAATAACTGCATTTTTTGCCTGTGGTGGCAGTCCGTGGCGGGTGTATACAGCGGTACTGTTTCCGGCGGTGGTGCTGGCGTTGCTGGTTTCGGTGTTGTCGCTGTATGGCAGACCCCGCGCGTATAACCAGATTTACCATTTGCAGCAACAGTCACAGTCAGCACTGGATGTCAGCCATTTACAGGCAAATACGTTTAATCAGAATAACAGTGGCAGAATGGTGCTGGCCGCGGGGATTGATCCTGCTACCCGTCAGTTAACCGATGCACTTATCTACTCGCGCACCGGCAATATTACCCGTTTATACCGTGCGCAACGAGTCACTGTCACTGATCCGTCCCCGCTCCGTCCCGGGGTGCGATTACAGGCGGGCACCGCCTATCGTCTCGACCGGCAGGGCAGGGATGATAACCTGCAACATTATAATGTGTTGCAAATGGCGCTGAAACCGACGGTGATACCGCTACGCACTGGGCAGAAGTCTGCCACGGTCAGGCAGTTGTTAGATGTACCGGTCCCCGGAAATATCGCAGAATTGCAATGGCGACAAAGCCGCGGCATCAATACCCTGATGATGGTGTTGCTTGCGGTGCCTCTGAGCCGCTGCCGCCCCCGCCAGGGGCGCTATGCCGCGCTGTTGCCATTAACGCTGGTATTTATTGCCATATTTTATGGCGGAAATCTGTGCCGTACCCTGGTGGCCAATAACTCGTTGCCGGAGATCCCCGGGGGCTGGCTGGTGACGGTGAGCATCGCCATAGTCTTACTGATGCTGATGTTCAGGGACTTTTCGTCACTGCGGCACCGTGTCTGATGGGGATTATCGAACGTTACCTGATCCGTTATCTGTTCTTCGGTTGTGCGGCTTCAGCGGCTCTGTTGTTGCCGGTTTTTTCCACGTTTAATCTGATGAGTCAGCTGGAGGATGTCACTGCCAGCGGCTATCGCTGGCCGCAGGCTCTGCTGGTGGTGGTTATGACGGTGCCGCGCACCCTGGTCGATATCGGCCCGTTTATTGCTTTACTCGGTGGTATTACCGGACTCGGGCTGCTGGCAAAAAACCAGCAACTGACGGCGATGCGCAGTGCAGGACTTTCTGTCTGCGCCCTTGGCCGGGTGATGCTATTGGCGGGGGCGATGGCGGCCGTGATATCTGCGGCGGTCGATCAGTGGATTGCTGCACCTCTGCAACAACAGGCGCTGGTGATCAAAGCACGCGCTCAGACCGATCTGCCGGAGGGTAAAAATACCTTATGGGCGCGGCGAAATAATCAATTTGTTACCCTCAGATATCCGGATGCAGCCGGTGAGCCGTTTGATATTGAGATTTTCATCTACAATCCGGACTTCACCCTTAACCGCTACTGCTATGCCCGTACCGCAACCCCTGAAAAAAATGGTTTCTGGACCTTGCATCAGGTCACCCGGAAACAATGGCGGCAGGGACAGGAAACCCTGAGCAGCCTTGAACAGACAGCGTGGCAACCGATACTCCCGGCGGCGCGTTTGCCGGATCTGATACAGCCTCCGGACAGTTTCTCAGTACAGCAGTTATGGCACTATATTGGTTATCTGCAATCCTCCGGACAACCGGACAACCAGTACCGGATTAGTTTATGGAAAAAAGCAGGACAGCCAGTGCTGATGGTGGCGATGCTGTTACTGGCCGTTCCTTTCACTCTGAATGCACCCCGCGCATCGGCAGGAGGGCGGCTGGCTGTCGGGGTCATTACCGGATTGCTGACCTATATCAGTTACCAGGTGGTACTGAGCCTCGGGTTACTGCTGTCATTCAACCCGCTGCTGACGGCACTGTTACTGCCGCTGAGTCTCCTGTTGCTGGCACTGATACTGCTGCGGCGTTTTGACCGGCACCATCAGTAACCGGCGGGGAGCGGCGCGCCCTGTCCCTGCGCGGGCATTTTCCCTGGAAGGGTTAAGCGACACAAAAATATACATAATCAAACATTTTTCCTGTGCTGCTGCCCGCCTGGTGTAATACGCGGTTCAGACGGGTTCCCACTGCAGCAACACAGCCTGTCAGGCTGAGCCGTTAATTGACAGTTGCGCAAAAGGTGCCTAGCTTTAGCTGCTGTATGGTGATGGCGTGACCGGCAGCATATTGCCGAAACAGACCCGGTAGTTGCTGCCAGTGACAGAGGTTTCCTGAAAGCGGGTTAATCCGGTATGGTGAATCTAAACAAATTCAGACAGGGGCCGCAGACGAAAGCACGGGTACTGGCATTTTTCAATATCAGGCCTGAAGAGTGGCAGCCTTTGCTCTGGTGTATGGCTTATATCTTCTGCCTGTTATGTTCCTACTATATTTTACGGCCAGTCAGAGACACGCTGGGTGTTGAAGGAGGAGTGCATAACCTGCAATGGTTATTCACTGCCACATTACTCTGTATGCTGGTGCTGAATATTCCCTTTTCGGCGTTATCCCGTTCGGTTCCACGGCAGCGTCTTATCCCGCTGATTTATTACTTTTTTGTCATTAATTTACTGATTTTTGCTGCACTGATGTACTGGTTACCGGCCGGTGAACGGGTGTGGGCGGGGCGGTTGTTTTTTGTCTGGGTGTCTGTATTTAACCTGTATGCGGTTTCCGTATTCTGGGTGCTGGTGTCGGATTTATTCAGTACCGAGCGTGCCGGACGGTTGTTTGCCCTGATGGCAGCCGGTGCCACTGTCGGTGCTATCGGGGGCTCTTTTCTGACAACCCTGTTTGCCCGTCTGCTGAATATCAGCGGACTATTGCTGTGTTCGGCACTGCTGTTGTTATGCGCCATATTTTGTGTACGGCGGTTAATTCATCATTCCTGCGGGCTGAGCCGATCCGCTGCGACTGATACCTCAGTCAGTCGCGACAATGACGCCCCGGCCCTCGGCGGCAGTATTTTTGCCGGTATCACACATACTTTCCGTTCGCCGTACCTCAGGAATATCTGTCTGTATATGTTGTTGTTTTCCACGACATCGACCCTGTTGTATTTTCGGCAGGCGGATTTGGTCAGACATGCGTTTAACAGTGAAGATGCCCGCACCACTTTCTTTGCAGCCACCGACCTCGCGGTCAATATCCTGACACTACTGACCCAGGTTTTTATCGCCAGCCGGTTGCTTAACCGTTATGGCACGGCTCTGGTGCTCTGTTTTCTGCCGGTTCTGACCATCATCGGTTTTTTATCGTTATCTCTGTGGCCGACCCTGCTGGCGGTCATGCTGTTCAGCATATTCCGCCGTGCCGGGAATTTTGCCCTGGCCCGGCCGGCGCGTGAGGTGTTGTTTACCGTGTTACAACGGGAAGATAAATACAAAGCGAAAAGTTTTATTGATACGGCTGTGTACCGGGCGGGTGATCAGGTGGGTGCCTGGAGCTGGGCGGCGATGGGGGCCATCGGTATACCGGTGGCTCTGATGGCGTGGGTGGCAGTGCCTCTGTCATTACTGTGGTGGGTTAACAGTTTATGGCTGGGACGCAGACAGCGGGTGATTGCTGATCACCATCGCCGGCAGCCTGAACAGTACTGATCAGCCCTGTTCAGACTCTCTGTCTGCCTGAGGGGTTAACCACAGAGGTCAGTACAGGGTAATCAGTTCCAGAGACGCTACCTGCTGTTGCCAGCGCTGAAACTGCTCTGCCTGTGCAGCCGTCAGTGGGGCACCGGTCACCAGTAACCATTTTTTATCGGGGAAAGTCACCGGGGCCGGGGTGGCAGCGGGCCGGGGAAGAACATCCAGCCGCAGACCTTTTCCGGTCCGTTTCAGCGCTTCGAGCCAGACTTCACAAGGGTCTGCCAGCAGCCAGCCGCCGATCAGAATATTATCGCCCGCGACTTTTTTATCACCCTCCAGACAAAAAGAAGTGTAGGCAATAATAATACCGTCGAGGATTTCCCGCAGGGTGAGCATGGCCGGAATGTTGGCGGAGAGTTGACTGCGCAGCGGGCGCAGAACCTCAGTCACCAGTTCCGGCCGCGGATATTCGCGGCCAGCGTCATAAACTATCTGGCGCAGTGCATCGATTTTTCCCTCTTTCAGGCGTTGCAGCATCTTTTCCTGCAGGGACAGCCAGTTATTGGTCAGGCCGGTTTCCGGGCGGCTAAGCAGGGGTTTTACCTGACTGACCGGTACCCCTTTTCTTAGCCAGTCGAGAATTTTCAGGGCCAGCCGGACATCATCATCTGTGTACATACGGTGCCCGCCTTCGGTTCTCTGCGGGGTCAGTAAGCCATAACGACGCTGCCAGGCGCGCAGCGTGGTCGCATTTATCCCGCACAGCCGGGAAAATTCACCAATCGAGTAAAACATGCAGTACGCCGGTTAAAAAATAAAGTATGTAATATACTACGAAATTTATCTGTTCTGTTAGCCGCTGCAGGGCAACCGGCCAGTGACTAATCAGTTTTTCATCGACGCAGTGACTGGCGAAAAAAAACCGCCACCAGCCGGTTGCCGGTGCGGTAATCGTTTTTCCCGGGACCTGACCAATTACCCGCAGAATATATCCGGATCTGAAAAATTCTCGATCCGGATCAATATATTATTCCCGGCGGGCAGTAACCTGTGGCGCTTACATAGTGTGTTCGGAAATGGTGGTTTCAGGTGGTGACTTTCATCTCCGGACAGGATAAGCATTCTGTTTAACCAAAGGCTAAGATGTGTTGATTCGCAGTGCCAGACCTTCCGATGCAGAGCCGCTGTCTCTGTTAGCAGAACGTACCTTCCGGGATACTTTTCAGGACGGTAATACAGCACAAGATATGGAACTTCATTGCCGGGAAAGTTACGGTAAAGCAATTCAGCTCAGGGAAATCCAGACCCCCGGCCAGGTCACTCTGGTCTGTGAAGATCACGGAGAGCTGGCCGGATATGCCCGGCTGCGGTGGGAAGAGTTTCCGGCCTGTATCAATAGCCAGCAAGCGGGTGAAATTCTGTGTTTGTATATGGATAAGCAGTATCATGGTAGCGGCCTGGCCCATGACCTGATGCGCGCCTGCCTGCGGGAACTTGAGCAGAAAGGTTCAGATATTGCCTGGCTTGGTGTATGGGAGCATAACCCGCGAGCGATCAGTTTTTATAAAAAATTCGGCTTTACTGAAGCAGGCGAACATATTTTTCAGGTTGGTTCAGATCCCCAACGGGATATTATTATGATGCGAACACTGTAGCCGGGAACGCTGACGATCATTGCCTGACTTTGCAGAAAATATGACCGGGGGCAGGGGAGAGCGCCTTGCCACCCGGTGTAACTGTATTTTCAGCGAGGCGTTGAGCTGTGGAGATGATATAAGTCTGCGTGAGCAGAGATCAGACTGTTTTTTATCCCATAGCAAAAAACGCCATATCAGGTGTCAATATCATCAGCTTATTTTTATATCATCCATATGGATATCCTCTTCTTCAGAACTATCATCTGTCATAACGTCACGCGGCACGTTTTTCTTGATAATGGCATAGACGACACCAGTGACAAGGATATTGACCAGTAATGCCATAACACCTGCCATAGGTTGTGACATGGTAGGTATCATCAAAACCCCGCCAAAGGGTACTGTTGCATCAGCACCATATACCATCGTGATAGCGCCACCACAGGCACCGCCGATGGCTGCGGCAGAAACACCGCGAACAATATCATTCATCACTATAGGTATGGACCCTTCGACAATATTCACAATGCCCATCGGAACTGCCGATTTTAATGTTTCGATTTCTGCGTTGTTATAAATATTTTTACGCAGCAGCCGGGCAATAAAATAAGCGAGTCCGAAACCAACAGGTGTTGCTGTATTAACCAACTGCAGGGCAGTAATGGGCTCATTGATGCCCTGAGCCTGGAGTGTCAGAACGAAGGCAAAACAGGTTTTATTGATCGGGCCGCCAAAGTCGACAATACACAAAGCACCAATAACCGCACCCAGAACCAGATTAGAGGAAGTCCCCATATTTCGCAGCAAAGATGTCAGAGCATCGGTAAAAATACCAATAGGTGTTCCTATGATATACAGCATGACCAGACAGCTGATAACCGATGCGAAAAAAGGCACAATCAGTGTCGGCATTAAACCACGGGCCCAGTCCGGGACTTTCACATTTTTAATAATCGTAACTGCTATATATCCGGCAATGTAGCCGCCGATCATACCACCGATAAACCCCGCACTAATCTCATTCGCGGCCAGTCCTGTGACAAAACCCGGCGCAATACCGGGTTTACCGGCGATAGAGCCGGAAATCCCGATAGCGATAACCACCGGTAAAAGTCCCAGCGCCCTGGCGCCCAGGGTGGCAAAAGCCTGCCATAAATCAAACTGGCCCGGCAATAAAGTCTGCTGAACAGTTCCTCCGAGGCCCATCCCGATCGCAATAATAAAGCCGGAACCGCAGACAATGGGAATTAAAAAGGAGATAGCCGTCAGCAGATGGCCTTTAGGGTTCGCTGCTTTCCATATTTTTTTTATACTCATAACTTACACCCTTTAATTTATATTGGGTAAGCATTAGTGAATAACTATCAACTGACTAATGCACTGAGTTTTTCGATCAGTTTGTTCGGCGATTTGACTGCGATTTCGGTGGAAACTTTAACGATTTTTTTCCCCGCGAAACGCTCTTCTCCGGAAATCTGCACGTCAGCAGCTAACAGCACGATATCTGCGCTGGCAATTTCATCAGCAGTCAGGGGATTTTCGATGCCAATGGTACCCTGGGTTTCGATCTTCACATTATGCCCGGCCTTTTTGGCGGCAATCTCAATCTTTTTCTGCGCAATATAGGTATGTGCAATGCCTACGGTACAAGCAGTAACGCCTACAATATTCATCGGTATTCTCCATAATGTTTCAATGTTTTTAACTTATTGCATCACGGGCGAAATCCGCTGCCGGATAACATCAGCGGTGATGCTATTTATCTTCAGAATTAAATAACTGAATAATTTTTTTTGGTTCCGTTTCCTTAAGTAATCTGGATATGATTTCTTCATCGGCCAGTGAGGCTGAAACCTGTGCTAATAAACGGATATGGGCAGTGTTTTGATCTTCCGGGCGAACAGCAAACAGGATAATACAGCGGACATCGCTGCCATCCATCGTTTCCCAGGGGATTTGTTGCCGGGTGCGTCCGATAGCCAGGGCAGTACGGGCGACTCCCGATGATTTTCCATGCGGAATAGCAATATGATTTTCGAAACCGGTTGAACCCTGGGCTTCACGCAGCCATACATCGCGGATAAATTCATCTTTGTTAATTATGGCACCATCCCTGACTAACATATTTGTAAGTTCTTCGATGGCTTGCTGTTTGGTTGTGGCCATCATCTCTGAACAGATATTATTGACAGAAAGCACTTCGGAAATATCCATAACTTACCTTCTTTACTAATGGGTGATAGTTAATTACCGTATATACACCATGACCTGAATATATTTCCTGTGGTGTCAGTGGTCAGTCTGGTTTCGGAATATATCCAGCATTCTATCCCATGCCAGCCCGATATCTGAATGCAAAGAAAACAGGCCGGAGGTTCCAACGATATATACATCCACCCCTGATGTTGCGATCCTGGCGAATGTTTTTTCATTACATGACCCGTCAATTTCAGTCAGGTAGTGGTAATTATTATTCTCACGCATACTGATGAGTTTTTTTATTTTTCTCAGTGACTGCGGGATGAATTTCTGGCCTGCGTAACCGGGGTCTACGGACATCACAGTCACTTTGTCCAGCAGGTGTGCATATTCACTAATACTTTCTGCCGGAGTCGCCGGGTTAAGCACCACACCACATTTTCTGCCGGCATCTTTAATCAGATTAAGCAGTCGAAATATTTTGTTATTCGCCGTCTCCGGGTGGAAGCTGATAATGTCAGCGCCGGCATTCAGACACAGGGGAATAATATCTTCCGGATGGTTAACCATCAGATGGACATCAATAGGGACTGTAGTGATTTTTTTCAGATTCTCAATAAAGAAAGGGGAGAGGGTGATATTACGGACATAGTTACCATCCATAATATCGACATGATAAAAATCGGCTTTGTTATTCATTGCAAGGATCTGTTCTCTGAACTGTGTCAGGTCCATACACATTAATGAAGGTGAAAATTTTGCATGCATAAATTGCCTCCCGTATAAAATGAGTTAGTTAAAAATTGTCATAATATGACTCAGGATAATCCCGATAATGCCGAAATCAGCATCACCAAAGGTGGTGGAGCTCAGCCCCATATTGCCCATCATCGGTAACAGAATGGCTGGCAGGAACGAAATCAGCAGGCCGTGGGAAAAAGAGCCGGCCACTGCACCGCGGCGCCCGCCAGTGATGTTGCCGTAAACCCCCGCCGTTGCACCGCAAAAAAAATGCGGAACCAGCCCGGGGACGATGACACTCAGACCGAACAGCGGGCAGAGAAACATACTTACCAGCCCTGCAGAAAAACTGGACAGAAATCCGACGATGACTGCATTGGGGGCAAAAGGGAAAACGGTCGGACAGTCCAGCGCGGGTTTTGCATTTTTCACTAATTTGTCAGCAATACCTTTAAACGCCGGTACAATTTCAGCTATCACCATACGTACGCCTGCCAGAATGATATAGACGCCAGCGGCAAAAGTAAGGGACTGAATAACGGCGAAGATAATATAGTTCTGACCTGCGCTCAGGGTTTCTTCAACAAAGGATTTACCCGCAACGGTCACTAACACCAGAAAAAGGGCCATCATGGTGAGTGCTATTGCGACAGACGAGTCTCGCAGGAAGTTCAGGGAGTCAGGAACCTTAACCTCTTCAATCGAAGGGCTTCCTTTCCCTGTGACTTTACCAATAAGGGCGGCGAGCAGGTAGCCGGCTGAGCCAAAATGCCCCAATGCGAGGTCGTCAGAGTGAGTAATTTTCCGGGTAAAGGGCTGTAGAATGGCCGGTGAAATAACCATCATTGCGCCAAGAGTGATTGAGCCGGCTGCCACCACAATGGGAGCTGACAAACCTCCGGCAGATAAGACCACGGCCAGCATTGCAGCCATATAGAGCGTATGATGCCCGGTCAGGAAAATATATTTCAATGGTGTCAGGCGTGCGAGGAGGATATTGATAAGCATCCCTGATACCATAATCATGGCGGTAGCAGTACCGTAATCTTTCTGTGCCAGGACCGCCATGGCATCAGTATTAGGAACGACGCCCTGAAGGTGGAAAGAGTGTTCAAATAACTGACTGAAGGTTGTTAATGTACTGGCGATGATACCTGCACCGGCAGTCAGAATAACAAAACCCATTATTGTTTTTAATGTACCGGCAATAATTTCAGAGATGGCTCTCTTTTGTAATAATAGTCCGGTCAGTGAAAACACGCCGACCAATATCGCCGGTGTCCCTAACACATCGTAAATAAGGAACTGAAGCATAATATACTCCGCGAATCAGATGACGAGCCTTCAAATGTTTTCTTCCAGAATATCTGTTATTTTTTATTATCCAAAAGATTACTCAGCCCGAAGACCTTTGCAGAATGGCCACTGAGATGGCGGGCAATATCTTTTGCGCTGAGGATAATATCAGCCACTTCGCTTTTTGCAGAGCTGACATCTGTGTGGCTGACATCTGCCTGTCTGTTTGTCTCTCGCAGGATTTTTTTACATTCATTTCGACAATAAAGCTGCTGCCTGGTCCGTTACCACATACAATCAGTGCTTTATTCATTGTGTTTCCCTTTTATATGTCTTTATGTCTGGCCTGACTAATCCTGTCATTTAAAGTTATTTCATATGTTTTCCGGGCATCCGTCCCGTACCGCCGCAGAGTTATAAGTTTTATCTGTTTATCGGCTGGCTGGTATATAAGAGTCAGTTTATTATTACGTCTTTCGTGTTCCATTAGTTAATTTTAATAGCTGCTGTTTATATTTTTCCCCTCAGTCCGGGAGGTGTCTGTAAGGTTATCCGTTATATCAGCAGGTGTGTTTTTTTAATGTGTTCTTATTACTGATTATATCTTCCCTCTGAACCCCGATATGGCGAACTATAAACAGTCAGACAGAACACAACTGTGATCAGACTCCCGAAGTTAGCGCTAACATTCCGGAGAGTTAAAATTTGGGTTGCGAGTAACATAATTTAGAATGTTCTTACACCTGTCCTATACTAAGTTATACTATCAGCCGTAGATAATGGTTCTCAATTTCCTGTTTTTTAAACAGTCGGAGTTTTTTTGCAAATTTCAGACGCAGACAGTAGTCCGAAAGAAAAACGCCGCAAGGGGACGGGTAAAATTACCCTGACGGAAGTGGCTGAGTTCGTCGGCGTGAGTGCAATGACTGTCTCGCGGGCATTGAGAATGCCTGAAAAAGTGAATTCCGAGCTGCGAGCCCGTATTGATGCAGCCGTCCGTCAGCTTGGTTATGTACCGAATCTCCAGGCACGTAATCTGGCTTCGGTACATTCAGATCTTATACTGGTTGTGGCCCCGGCGTTTTCTTCACCGGGCTTTTTAACAATATCAGAATCATTGCAGGCTGTGCTGTCCGGACAGGGGTATACCATGATGCTAATGGAATCCGGTAATGATGGCCGCACTGAATATAAAGCGTTTGAGAAAATTCTTGCCTACAACCCGGCGGCGATTATTCAGTTTAATACTGACACTATCGACAGCTGCAGCCGGCTGCTGTCACATACTGAGGTACCGATACTCGATATTGGTGCGCTGAATCCGCATTCGGTCGGGATCAGTATCGGCGTGGATTATGCTAAGGCAGTCAGAATGCTTGTGACACAACTGTCTGCCGCCTCTTTAAAAAATATTGCGTTGCTTTGTACCCCCGCGAACAACAGGATGTCTCGTCAGATATTGAGTGGCTGGAATACAGCTATGCTTTCCCTGAATCGTTCTCCGCACAGGGTAGTAGCCACTCATCTACCTTCAGCTATCACCACCGGGCTGAATGTGTTCAGCGATCTGATGATTACCTGGAGTGACCTCGACGGGTTAATTTGTACCTCGGATGAAATAGCCTGTGGGTGTATGATGGCCTGCCATAATGCAGGTATAAAAGTCCCTGATACTCTTGCCATTGCCAGTCTGGGGGGAAGCAGCTTATCAAAGGTATGTTCTCCGTCTTTAACGACAGTTGAGTTCCCCTGGCATGATATCGGAAACAGGGCCGGCAAAGCCCTTCTCGATTTGCTTAATGATGTGCCCGGTGACAAATATATTGAAATGCCCGGTGTGCTTAAAATCAGGGCAAGTACACCCGGTTAATTTTCGCAGCAACACAGGGCAATACAGCGGTAACCGTATTCACTCTCTGCGGATAAGCCGGATGTGTCTGACGGATAAGGTCATAACAGGGTGAGGGATGAGTCGCTGGCTTATCTTTGTCTGCCGGGTGTGCTATAGCTGCTAATACGACAGGAGTCTGTTTAACAGGCAAGGCCAGTGATGGTCGCATAAGTGTCCGTCATCAAAACCGGCTGGATATTTATATGCCGGGCAGGTGGCTGACGAACATTCCTGTCAGATGCAACAGCAAGTTATACGCTAACGTCATCATTTTTAATAAACAATGACGGCTATTTAAATATAAAAATATCCGTCATTGTTCTGTTTATTATGGTTTTTCTGCCGGTATACCCTGACCGGAGAGTTCATAGCTGATATTGCCAATAACTGTATCCGGGTCAAAATTAATATGGCTTATAGCATGTTTATCACCGGAAGCATTATTATAGATATCAAGAGTCGCAAAAGGCGCCCCTGTATCATTTGTGCCGTATGCAACCTGATAGGCAGTGTTTTCATTGTAGACTGTGAACGCATTAAGGCTATGTTTTTTATCCCCCTGGCTAATAAATGATGTATTCCTTTTCGGGACAACAATATTTTTTTGTTGTGTTACACCTGAGACGGTCTGGCCGAATGAGTATGATACCTCTGACTGAATAATACAGACCTCTACTTCTTTATCATGATCAGAGGTCTGTGCATAGAATACAGGGTCTGCACAGCGATGAAGTTTGGCCTGGTCAGGAGAATTACTGGTAGCGGCATAGCTTACAGGTATAGAAATAATACTCGTGACAGCAGTCAATAAGCATAAGTGCTTTAGTTTCATTACTGTTTCTCCAAATAGTCTTGATAGTATAACAGTATAGACATTATTGATTCAGCTGCTGAAATTACCTTCAATCTGTTTATATTTTTATATGACGGCTATACAGGAAACCCACACTGCCCGGAGAGTGAACAGTTTGCCTGTTATTATTGTGGAAGATAACTGTCTGAAATACTCTGCTGCTGCCTGAAAGTTACCCGGGCACGACACCCCGGGTCAGGCTGTCACTAATAATGATTACAGGTTTCAGGTACCGGCATTTTCTTTTCCAGAAATATTTCAGCCACCATACAACGTGCACCGCCTCCGCCCAGATCTTCAATGATGTCAATAGGCGCCAGGGCGAGTCGGGCGTAATCTGAAATCTTCTGCTGCTGCTCCGGCGTGAAGGATGCCCATGCCCGGCCAGACATGGCGTATACCGGCTGGCCGTGACAGTCTTTTAGCTCAATAACGTTACAGACAAAGGCTTCCATCTGGCGCCAGGTCACGTCGATAACTTCTTTGCCGGTACGCTGAAGAGATGCGAGCAGCCGCTGTCGTTCCGCTCCGGACGAGAGGGATTCAAGACAGACGATGGCATATTTTTTCCCAAGGCTCATCATCACGTTAGTATGATAAACAGGCTGCTGATGGCGGTCATATGCATTGAACCAGTGCATACGGTAACCTGATATTCTTTCAAATTCTTTGGCTGCCACTTCCGAACTGCGCGACGATCGGCATGCGTAGGCGATACGATGATCATGATCCAGAATAAGTGACCCGGTTCCTTCGAGATAAAGACCTTTTTCTTCAAAAACAGACAGGTCAATTCTTCGGTTAACAATATAGTCTTGCGTCAGGTCGGCGATGATATCCTGCCTGCGTTCTCGCCGGCGATTTTTCGCTTCCATCGGAAACGTATATATAGTGCCGTCTCCCATCATGGCTATCCAGTTGTTGGGAAACAGGGAGTCGGGTGTATCCCGGGCTGTATCCTCATCTATCACCTTGACATTAACCCCTGCCTCCTGAAGTGCCGTGACGTAACCATCGAAAGCGGTCCTTGCAAGCTCTGCGACGTCAGGAACCTGACTTAATGTTTTCTGGAAAGAATTACTCAGACGTGTCTCGGGATTTCCTTTAAAAGCCGCCGGACGTACCATCAGAACAGAATGTGTTGTTTGCATCTTGAATGTTACTCCGGGTGTTTCAGAAAACGGTAAAGGTCGCGGGGGTTAGCCGGGGCAGGAACCAGACGGACAGTGCTGCCAATATGGTGTTGCCGGGCCATGTCATTGATCAGGCGGAGCGTCGAGAAGTCTTCAATGGCAAACCCGACTGAATCAAATACGGTCACCGCCGTATCGCTCTTTCTGCCGGGACGCTCTCCTCTGAGCACCTGCCAAAGCTCCGTAACGGAAAAATCGTCCGGCATCTGCTGTATTTCGCCTTCTATACGTGACTGCGGGGTAAATTCGACGAAAATATCTGCTTCACTGAGTATCCGGGCTTCAAGCTCTGTTTTGCCCGGACAGTCGCCGCCAACTGCGTTGAGATGCATACCCGGCTTAACCTGTGCAGCAGAAATAATGGTCGCATTGGTTTTATCAGCAGTAATGGTGGTAATAACATCGGCCTGTGCCACGGCTTCATCAACACTGCGGCAGAAATGCAGGTTAATGCCAGCATAATCCCTGAGATTAGCGGCCAGTTTTTCTGTGGCTGTATCATCGACATCGTAAAGCCAGAAATCCGTGAGTTTCAGGACTTCACTGAACGCGATTATCTGAAACTCGCTCTGTGCTCCGTTACCAATTACGGCCATATGTCGTGCGTTTTTACGCATCAGATATTTGGCAGCCAGTACCGATGTTGCTGCTGTGCGTAGCGCGGTGGCAAGCGTGAATTCGCTCAACAGGAGCGGGTAGCCGGTCGCAATTTCTGCCAGCGCGCCAAAAGCCATAACGGTTAGCTGATTATGAAGGGTATTCTGAGGGTGCCCGTTCACGTATTTGAAGCCGTAATATGCAGAGTCAGCCGCCGGCATCAGCTCAATCACACCAATATCAGAATGGCTTGCCACCCGTGGTGTTTTATCAAATTCTCCCCAACGTAAAAAATCATACTCAATATAATCAACCAGCTGTCTGATAAATCCGGCTACGCCGGACAGGTTTACCAGCTTACTCATATCATGCGTATCAATAAATCGCGTCATTAAAGATTCTCCCTGTGGTCCTGAAACAACAGTATGAAACATTAATTTGTCTTATATAAGTTGATAAAAAGGCCAAAAAGATATATTTATTAGCAATATGTAAATGCAGAAAATCATTTTGAGATGAAAGATACAGACAAACACCTTGTGGCTCTGCTGCGTGAAAATGCACGGGCATCAGTAACTGAACTTGCAGCAACAATGAAAGTATCCCGTGCTACCGTCCAGAAACGTATGGAAGCGCTGGAAAACGAAGGCGTCATAACCGGTTATACCGTCAAAGTAAAACCGGGTGTCGAACAGAACAAAATCAGGGCCTGGATGAATGTCGCGGTAGAAGGAACAAAAGCGAAAACGGTACTTCAGCAACTGCGTGGCGATCCGGCGGTTTATACACTGCACACGACCAATGGTAAATGGGATTTATTAGTTGAGCTTCGCTCGGATTCACTGGAAAACTTTGACCGGATACTGGGCCGGGTCAGGCGTATCGAAGGAATTCAGAATACGGAAACCAGCATACTACTTTCCACTCATAAAGCCTGATAAAACAAGGCAGTTACAATGTTCCAGCGCGATAACGTAATCTGAAAATTGATAAAAGGATACGACGTGCTTTCGTGACAATTGTCGGTGGATATCATTAGCCGTTTGCTGAAGGCTTTTAAGAAGCGGGTACCGGGGGATATTTTTGACAGGGTACTGATATTTTTCGCGAACTTTAGCCCGTTTTACTGCCGGGTATTCACTGTCCATCCACGATGAGTTGCTTTTTTTAAAACCAGCCGGGGCAGTCCGGAATAAAAAAACCACGCGATTACGTGAATTTTTTATTTTTTTGCGATTTGTGGCGACGGCCTGGAATCAGAAGATCCTGCGGATTGTATTTTTACTCACGGCAACGATCGATTGTGCCGCTACGCAGTGGTGGTTCTGAAAGCACAGTAAGCTGAAGCTGACGGAGGGCCGGCCCTCCGTCGTAAAACCGCAGTTACGGCTGCTGTGATACCCGCAGCAGTGCCTCTTCCAGTGATGCCGGGAACATCTGACCGTGACTCAGACCGGGAAACAATAGATAACTCGCCGTAACGCCTTTATCATGCAACTGAGAGACGCTTTTACTGACCGCTGCCAGGATATCATTACCCGGAGCCGTATTTTTCCGCTGCAGATCTCCGTCACCTTCCATCAGAAACAGATGTTTATTCTGTAGCCGGTCAGCCGGAAGTGACGTCATCAGTGTCAGCAAATTAAAGTCCATCTGTCCCAACGACGGACTGGCGGAGTAATACTGATGAAAGAAATCCGAATGAACATAAGAATCCAGCACCCACAGTCCGGCGAATGAGTGGCCCCATACCCCACGTTGTGCGGTATTCAGTGGCAGATTATTTTCTGCCTGCGGCGCGATAGTGCCTTCCAGTAGTTTGCGAAACACCAGACTTCCTCCGGCGGGCCTGCCGCGGCGATCCTGCTGCTGCGATGAACCGTTCCCGGAAGTCACCGCCGGAGTATAATCGTAGGTCCGGCCTTTAAGATCGAAAGGCAGGTTGGTCTGATAACCGACCGCAACAATCACCGGCGGATTATGTTGCGACAGCTTTTCCAGCAGCGGTTCAGAGAGTTTATCCATCACCGCGTTGCCGTCCAGCATATACAGCACCGGATACCCTTTCACCGGCGGTGCTTTATCCGGAATCGCAGTCCACACTCTGTAATGTCGCTGCCCGTCAGTCGAATCGAAACTTTTGACCCTGAAGTGATACACTGCCGAACCTTTATCAGCAATGTTGGGTCCCAGCGGGGCCATATTCGGCCTGGCATCCGCCACAGAACAGGCACCGGCCATAGATCCGCTAATGCAAACCAGTAAGATCAGATTTTTATAGTCAGCCAGCCTGCGGCCAGAAGTATTCATGAACATCACTCTCCAATAGCAATACCGCCGGCAGAGCTGGGCGGTATCAGGTTAACTCCGTCAGATAGGGGCTGACAGCCTTCGAGGGGCAGGGCAGCAGCTCACCGCCCCTGTCGCACTGACGATCAGAAGTGCATTCCCAGTTCCATGTAGTAGGTCCGCCCTGATTCATTGTAGGTCCGGGCACCGGCGCCATAGGCGTAAGTTCCGTTGGAACCTGTGGTTAACGCATTACCTTCACGGTAGTGACGTTTATCCAGCAGGTTATCGATACCTGCGGTCACATCCATATTTTTATTCACACTGTAGACAGCGCTGAACCCGAACACCGCATAAGGGTTCACCTGCCAGGTTTCGCTGCCGGAAGTTGCCACACCCTGAGTATTATATTTTTGCGGTTTCTGTCTGCCATACCAGGTCATGGTTCCCTGAACGGCTAAATCGTTAGTTGCCTGCCAGTCCAGCTCTGAGTTTATGGTGAATTTAGGAATTATCGACAGATAATCACCGGTGGATTTATTCTCGTTATCAATGATATAGGTGAAATTATTATTCATAGTCACCCGATCACTGATCGGGAAATTAAAGGTCCCTTCCAGCCCTTGTACCACTGATTTCGGTACGTTAGTCCACTGATAGACGTTGGAAGTACCGTTGTAGTAGGCAGAACTGGTGCCGGCTTCGATTTTGTTACGGTAATCGTTACGGTACCAGGTCAGACCGGCCTGAACACGTTCATGATGGTATTCAATGCCGATTTCTTTGTTGATACTGGTTTCAGCCTTCAGGTTTTTATTGCCCTGCAGGTAGCAACTGGAACCTGTGTCATAGCAACCATTGCCGCTGCTGTACAGCAGATAGTTCGGGTTAGTCTGGTACAGATTCGGAGCCTTCCATGCCCTGGCAATTCCCATCTTCAGGGTAAAGTCGCCACCCAGATCCTGTGACAGGTTCAGAGACGGACTGACATTACTACCGGTATAGGACTGATGATTTAAGCGAATTCCCGGGGTCAGACGAGTTGAGTCGGTCAGGTCGATATTATCTTCGGTATAGATACCCCAGATATTTGCCGAGCTGTATTCACTACGGTAGCTGCCAGATACGCCGTCAATATCTGATGTTGCTGCCAGAGTATTCGATGTCGGATCTTTCATCGTCTGGTGATTAAATTCAGCACCAAAGGTCAGATTCTGCTGTACCCGGCCGCTAATCGGAATGTTAATATCCGAGTGGAGATTAGTATCATTCAGATTAATGGTTGCAAAGCCTTCATCAATGGAGGAAAACAGCCCTTCCACCCCTCCGGATAAGCCTTCTTTCAGTCGGGTATTACGGGTTTTTTCAAACTGTATGTAGTTATTGGTGGTGACACCATTGTCCCGGGCACCGGTGTACTTAAGCGCCAGAGTCTGGCGATAAATAATATTAGTTTCCTTACCGTAATAAGCTTTGGTCAGAGTGGTGTTGTTAGTATTCTGAGTGTCTCCGGCATACAGGTTACCCTGACGGCTGTAGCCTGCATCTAATTCCAGCGCCTGCATTGGGGCAAATTCCCAGCGCAATACACCGTTAATATTTTTATTAACGCCCCCTTCACGGCCGGCCGGAACCATACCGGCATATTTTCCGGTACGCTCTGCGGAATGACCGTCGTTAATGTTCTTACCATCGGCCTGGGTTTTACTCCAGTTGCCATACAGCCGCATGGTCAGGTTATCGGTCAGCCCGCCACTCAGGTCGAAGTTTTCACGTTTAGTCGCACCTTCCTGTTTGTGCTCCGGGACGTTGTAATAACTATTAAAGCTGCCATGCCAGGTTTTCCCAGCGGGCCTGGTCACAATATTGACCACGCCCCCCATGGCACCGTTACCATACAATGCCGCGGCCGGGCCACGGATAACCTCTATATGGTCGATCATTTCCGGAGGTACCCAGTTGCTGTCACCACGGGTATCGCGTTCACCACGCCAGCCGTAGCGTACTGAGTTACGGCTGCTGACTGGCATGCCATCAATCAGGATCAGCGTGTTCTCCGGCCCCATACCGCGAATATCAATCTGTCGGTTGTTACCCCGCTGGCCGCTGGTGGAGTTTCCCGTCAGATTAACGCCTGGCATAGTACGGATAATTTCGGATACATCGCGCTGGATGGGATGTTTTTTAATAGCTTCCTGATCGATGATCGAGACGCCCGGGGCCTGCAGCGTCTGTAGCCGACCAGTCACTACCAGCGGGGGGCCGTCCTCTTTTTTCGCCTCAGGAATGAGTACTTTTTTTGTTTCAGAGGAGGGCTGTTTTTTAACCGGCTCTCTGATGTTTTGCATGACATTCTGATCTGAAGTATCGGCTGCGTTAGACAAAGGGGTAATAAAACTGCCTGCCACCAGAGATGCCAGAAGCGAGTATTTCAATGATTTATTTGCCATAAAAGAGTAAAGTTTCTGCATGTTTTTTTTGAATTAAAATACTAATGAGAATTATTTTTAATATCAATAACAGAAGTGGCAGAAGGGTAAGCAAAGTGTAAAGCGGTTGTGCATGCCACGGTGTCGGGTGATACCACGGCGATTACGGTACTTTAATCTTTAAGCAGTGCGTTAATGATTAATAAATTCAGCTGAACGGACCATTTTTTTAATAATTAACATGGTTTGTTACAAATGGAATTATTCACTCTATTAGTAATAAGTGTCCGTATAATATTTAAGGTTACAATGAACCATAAATATATCCCGACAAGGGGAGTCTCTCTGACCGGGAGCTTACCGATTGCGGGGAAAACCACAGGTTCAGGCATATCCAGTCACCGCGTTTTGGTGGTTCCGGCCCGGTGGTAGGTATCAAGGTAGTTGTCATCCCCGGTTAATTTAAGCCGCCTGTTTTTCCCGTTCCGGGTTCAGGGTAACTGATCTTACCCAGCAATAGTGGACACGCGACTAAGTGAGTAAACTCTCAACTCAGAGGTGAGTCACATGACAAAGCCAGCATCAACCATAAAGAAGACGCGTAAGCAGCACACGCCTGAATTCCGAAATGAAGCCCTTAAACTCGCTGAGCGTATCGTGTGGTCGCAGCCGCCCGCGAGCTCAGGCTGTATGAATCGCAGCTCTACAACTGGTGCAGTAAACAACAGCAGCAAATGATATCCTCAGAACGGGAGAACGAACTGGCTGCTGAAAATGCCCGCCTCAAACGGCAGCTGGCTGAACAGGCAGAGGAGCTGGCCATTCTCCAAAAGGCCGAAGCCGGAACGCCGGTTTCTGAACTGTGCCGCGAGCATGGTATGAGCAATGCTAGTTTCTATAAGTGGCGCTCACGCTTTGGCGGGATGGATGCCTCCATGATGGCCCGTCTCAAAGACCCGGAAGACGAAAACCGCCGCCTGAAAAAGATGTATGCCGAAGAACGACTCAAAGCAGAAATTATTCAGGAAGCCATGACAAAAAAGTGGTGAAACCATCGCATCGGAAGCAGATGGCACAAGAAGCGGTCCGGCTTCGGCAAGTCAGTATTCGTTTTGCCTGCCGGTTATTTGCCGTCAGTGAAAGTTGCTATCGCTACCAACCTACACTGAGTGAAGAAAATGAAGCTATTGCTGATTGGCTGCTGCGCATAACTGACAGCCAGTGCAATTGGGGATTTGGCCTGTGCTTTTTGTACCTCCGTAATGTAAAAAACCTCCGGTTTAACCACAAAAGGGTGTACCGGATTTACTGCGAACTGTCGCTAAACATGCGGATAAAGCCGAAAAAGCGCTTAAAACGGGAGAAACCCGAAGCGTTAGCGGTGCCTGAAAACAGTAATGAATGCTGGTCAATGGACTTCATGCACGATCAATTATCGGATGGCCGTTCGGTCCGCCTGTCAATCGTGAAGCCCTGGCAATAGAGGTCGATTTTTCTCTGCCGGCAAGTCGGGTTGTGCGAACGCTGGAACAACTTATTGAGTGGAAAGGGAAACCCACAGCAATACGCTGTGATAACGGACCGGAATATACCAGTAATACGTTGATATCATGGGAGAATACAAGAGGTATCCAGATTAACTTTATCCAGCCAGGTAATCCGCAGCAAAATGCCTATATAGAGCGTTACAATAGGACAGTGCGTTATGACTGGCTGGGGCAACACCTGTTTACATCACCGGATGAATTGCAGGACTATGCCACGCAGTGGCAATGGTTTTATAATCACGAGCGACCGAATATGGCACTGAATGGCTACACGTCGATGCAACATATTCAACGCTTATCTGATTCTACTTATCGCCTCCGTTAAAAATGGGGGGATTACCCTGTTACGAGATAAGTTGAGAGTCTGTGAAATAAAAAAATCCACGCAATTGCGTGGATTTTTTGGTTTTTTGTGATTTTTATGAGACTCAATGAAACCTCATAAGACAACACATTTTATTTAGACGTTGAACAGGAAGTTCATAATATCGCCATCTTTAACGATATACTCTTTTCCTTCGGCACGCATTTTTCCGGCTTCTTTGGCACCCTGTTCGCCTTTGAACGCGACAAAGTCGTCAAAAGCGATAGTCTGGGCACGGATAAAGCCTTTTTCGAAGTCGGTGTGGATTTTGCCGGCCGCCTGGGGGGCGGTTGCGCCGACAGGGATAGTCCAGGCACGGACTTCTTTAACACCGGCGGTGAAGTAGGTCTGCAGGCTGAGCAGGGCGTAACCGGCACGGATCACACGGTTCAGGCCCGGTTCTTCGAGGCCCAGTTCAGCCATAAATTCTTCGCGGTCCGCGTCGTCCAGTTCAGCAATATCCGATTCAACCGAAGCACAGACCGGCACGACCACAGAACCTTCCTGGTCGGCGATAGCCCGGACCTGATCGAGGAACGGGTTGTTTTCGAAGCCGTCTTCATTGACGTTAGCAATGTACATGGTTGGTTTCAGGGTCAGGAAACTCAGATAGCGGATCAGGGCTTTTTCGTCTTCATCCAGTGCCAGCGCACGCAGCATGCCGGCATTTTCCAGCTGTGGCAGGCACTTCTCCAGCACTTCCAGTTCGGCTTTCGCGTCTTTATCGCCGCCTTTGGCTTTTTTCTGTAAACGCTGGATAGCGCGTTCACAGGTATCCAGATCGGACAGGGCCAGTTCAGTGTTGATTACTTCAATATCATCAGCCGGATTCACTTTCCCGGAAACGTGAATAATATTGTCATCTTCAAAACAGCGAACAACATGACCGATAGCCTCGGTTTCGCGGATGTTAGTCAGAAACTGGTTACCCAGGCCTTCACCTTTAGATGCGCCTTTTACCAGACCGGCAATATCGACAAATTCCATGGTGGTGGCGATAGTACGCTGAGGTTTAACGATTTCTGCCAGCTTGTCCAGACGCGGGTCAGGCATGGGAACCACACCGGTATTGGGTTCAATAGTACAGAACGGAAAGTTAGCCGCTTCAATACCCGCTTTCGTCAGCGCATTAAACAGGGTGGATTTACCAACATTTGGCAGGCCCACGATACCGCATTTAAATCCCATGCTTGAGTTACCTTATAACGTATTGGCGGCAGATAAACAGACTGCCGCCGGAACTGTAAAATTTTGCCGCATTATACACATAACCACCCATAATGGCGCGGATTTCCGGAGCCGCTTAACCGGCTTTAAAGCTATGCAGGCGGTTCATTGCTTTAAGCCGATCGTCTTTCAGCCATACTTCCGTACAACGGACAGCCTCATCAATGGCTTCGTCAATCAGTTTTTGTTCACTCTGCGGTGGTTTACCCAGAACAAAACCGGTGACTTTATTACGGTCACCGGGATGGCCGATGCCGATACGCAGTCGATGGAAGTCGGCATTATTCCCCAGCTTACTGATGATATCCTTCAGTCCGTTATGTCCGCCATGACCGCCACCTTGTTTGAATTTAGCGACTCCCGGCAGCATATCAAGTTCATCATGGGCGACCAGAATTTCCTGCGGCGTAATGCGGTAAAAAGTGGCCATGGCAGCCACAGCTTTGCCGCTCAGGTTCATAAAGGTTGCAGGTACCAGTAACCGGACATCATTTCCTGCCAGGCTGATACGGGCTGTGTAGCCGTAGAATTTAGGTTCTTCTTTTAACGACTGATTATGTCGTTCTGCCAGCAAATCGAGATACCAGGCGCCGGCATTATGCCGGGTGGCCGCATATTCCGCGCCCGGATTCGCCAGACCTACAATCAGTTTAATACTGCTCACAATTTCTACCCTGCCATGATTACAAAGGCATTAGTTTACTGCCTGACACGCATAAGCACAAAGATCAGTCGCCAGCGCACGGAATGGTAATTTTCGCTCAGGTTTGTGATCTGAGTAGCAGAATTGATTAGTATTGATTACTAAACTTTTGTTTAATTGTTCAACGGCTGTCGCATGGCAGAAAGGGGAGATGATGAAACATAAACAATGTCTGAGATATGGCAATGCGCTGATGGGCATTGGCCTGCTGGTTATTGTTACAGGGATGGTATTAGCCGTGATGAGTCAGTTGCATTCTGTTCACCTGCCTGCGGTTGCTGTGGACGGTGCTGTATTTGCTATCTTCCTCGGGGCCTTATTATGGCTGGCGGGCGCACAACTCGGCGGACGTGAAAAAGTCTGTGACCGCTATTTTTTGCTGCGTTACAGTGGCTGTAATCTGCATCCGCGCCATAAATCATCACCGGCAACGGATGTGGATTCAGTGACTCAGTAACGCGCAGCGCTTTCCGGACCAGCATAACGTTTATATAACAGCGGGTCATTACATGAAAAAGCCGGGCATTATGCCCGGCTTTTTAGCTGAAATGATAAGCAGTGATTAATGCTCAAACATTGCAGAGATAGATTCTTCGTTACTGATACGGCGGATAGCTTCAGCCAGCATTCCGGATAATGTCAGCGTCCGGACATTAGGCAGTGCTTTGATTTCCGGTGACAAAGGAATGGTATCACAGACAACCACTTCATCAATTACCGAGTTACGCAGGTTTTCCAGGGCATTACCTGAGAAAATAGGGTGGGTTGCATAGGCAAATACCCGCTTGGCACCGCGTTCTTTCAGCGCTTCTGCAGCTTTACACAGAGTGCCGCCGGTATCGATCATATCATCGACCAGTACGCAATCACGGCCGGCAACATCACCGATAATGTGCATGACCTGAGAAACATTTGCCCGCGGGCGGCGTTTATCAATGATGGCCATATCGGCATCATTCAGCAATTTGGCGACTGCACGGGCACGGACAACACCACCAATGTCCGGAGAAACCACAATCGGGTTTTCCAGATTCAGCTGCAACATATCTTCCAGCAGGATCGGGCTGCCGAATACGTTATCTACCGGTACATCAAAGAAGCCCTGAATCTGTTCTGCGTGCAGGTCAACCGTCAGAACACGGTCAACACCTACGCTGGAAAGAAAATCGGCAACAACTTTTGCGGTAATGGGGACACGGGCAGAACGGACGCGACGATCCTGACGGGCATAACCAAAGTAAGGGATAACGGCGGTAATACGTCCGGCGGAGGCACGACGCAGCGCGTCAACCATTACCACCAGTTCCATCAGATTATCGTTAGTAGGAGCGCAGGTGGACTGAATGATAAAAATATCACCGCCACGCACGTTTTCATTAATCTGTACACTGACTTCACCATCACTGAAACGACCGACAGCGGCGTCCCCGAGGTTAGTGTAAAGACGGTTGGCTATGCGTTGCGCCAGTTCCGGGGTAGCGTTACCAGCAAAAAGCTTCATATCGGGCACGAGAAAAACCTCAGGCTTTACGTCCAGAGAACTCCCTGCGCTGTGCCACAGGGAAAGTTCACACAGGTGTATAAATGCGATACGCGCAGTATCTGGAACAGGATGATACTGTCACGCACACGCTGATCACTCAGACAAACACATTTGCAACGGTGAGGTATTCACCCCGCGCGCCACAAAAGCAGTTATCCATTCAGGAGCGAGTTCAAGAACCTGAAGGGCGGCTTCCTCTGTGTCAAACTCGGCAAACACACAGGCACCTGTCCCTGTCAGGCGTGATGGCGCGTATTCTAACAGCCAGACAAGCAATTCATCAACCTTACGAAAACGTTTTCTTACGACAGCTTCACAATCATTATGCCAGCAACTATCCATAAGCTGGTTTAATGTCCGGTGCGGAGTATCTCGGGTAAGTTGCGGATCGCCGAAAACGGCCGGGGTAGGAATACTTTCTCCGGGATGGGCGACCAGGTACCATTTTTCCGGCGGACTGGCGGGTTGCAGTTGTTCGCCGACACCTTCGGCAAAGGCCGCATAACCGTGAACAAATACCGGCACGTCCGCCCCCAGTTGCAGCCCGAGGCTTGCCAGGTATTCGGCAGAGTAACTGCAATTCCAGAGCTGGTTTAACGCCACCAGTACGGTGGCGGCGTTGGATGATCCCCCCCCGAGACCGCCGCCCATCGGGATTTTTTTCTCAACAGTGAATTCGGCACCGGCATCTTCGCTGATCCGCCGGTCTGCGAGGGCCGCGGCTTTCAGCAAGCGTGCCGCACGGATAATTAAATTATCTTCATCGGCGACCGCGGCCAGCGGGGTATTCATCCGCAGCCGGGCAGAGAAGTCAGTGCTGATAGTCAGGCTGTCGCCGTAATCAAGGAACTGAAACAATGTCTGCAGATTATGGTAGCCGTCGGCACGCTGACCAGTGATATAAAGGAACAGATTCAGTTTTGCCGGACTGGGCCAGGTTGTGGTCATGGTAATTTCCAGCTGTCCATACGTAATTTGATACGCAGATGACCGGTGGTTAACTCGAGGTCGGCGGGCAGGGCGGGTTTCACGTCCTGACGGTAATCATTGATAGTAACCTGCCATGTCTGGCCGTCGTGGGTATAGGTTGCGCTACGCAACTGGTACTGGTTATTCAGGGTATAGCTGTTGGCTGAACCGGGCAGTCCCAGCATCCACTGCCGCAGGTTTTCCAGCGGAATGTTCATGCCGGTCAGTTCAGAGATCATCTGAGTGGCATTGTGGCTGAAGTAGCGTTTCCCTGTATTGTCCACCAGCTGTACGGTTGTTCCCTGGGTATCCAGCTGCATTTCGGTACTGCCCAGCGGGCTGGTTAATAACAGCCGGTAACGATCGCTGGCTGTCTGTTGCCAGTTATAACGGGCATACACTTTTTGTTGTTCAGAAAGGTAGGCAAAGGCCCCGCGGGTTTGAAAAGCCGTAATTTTCTTAACTTCACTGACATGCTGTTTCCATTGGGCGGAGTCCGGGCTTTGGCCGGGTCCCTGTGGCGGGGGGGTAACACAGGCGCTTAACAGCAGGCTGGCAACAGGCAGGCACCGGCCCAGCCTGCGTCTATTCAATATACTCACGTCGTCATCTCCTCAGACCCGGATGTTTACTGCAGAGCGCTAAACGCTACCGTGCAGGCATTTAACCGTCAATGCTATTCGGGGAATATTATATGGGATCAGGTTAATCTTATTACAGTCATAGCTTTTGTATGGCTTTTCTTGATCTGCCTCATCTTGTAGAATGGTCCTATAACCCTGAAATTACCGGGACAACCCGACCAGAATCACCATGACGCTTCTAGCACTCGGAATCAATCACAAAACGGCACCTGTCGCGTTGCGCGAACGGGTATCTTTTGGGCCGGACACACTTGATAAAGCGCTGGACAGCCTGTTATCACAGCCACAGGTACAAAGTGGTGTGGTACTTTCAACCTGTAATCGCACTGAATTATACCTGAGTGTCGATGAAAATGATGATATTCAGGAGCAGTTGGTACGCTGGCTGTGTACGTATCATCAGCTTAAAGAGGAAGACGTCAGGCAAAGTCTGTACTGGCACGAGAATAATGCGGCGGTCAGCCATCTGATGCGGGTCGCCAGCGGGCTGGACTCTCTGGTGCTGGGTGAACCCCAGATTCTGGGTCAGGTAAAAAAAGCCTTTGCAGAATCTCAGCGTGGTCATGTACTGAGCAGCGAACTGGAGCGTATGTTCCAGAAAACCTTTTCGGTGGCCAAACGGGTTCGTACCGAAACAGAGATTGGTGCCAGTGCGGTATCGGTGGCCTTTGCGGCCTGTACCCTCGCCAGGCAGATTTTTGAATCACTGTCGAAAGTGAATGTGTTGCTGGTCGGTGCCGGGGAAACTATCGAACTGGTTGCCCGTCATCTGCGTGAGCACCGTGTACAGAAGCTGATTATTGCTAACCGGACCCGGGAACGTGCTCAGCGGCTGGCAGAAGAAGTCAATGCTGAAGTTATCGACATTGGTGATATCAGCTCTCGGTTGCAGGACGCGGATATTATTATCTCGTCCACCGCCAGCCCGCTTCCGATTATCGGTAAAGGTATGGTGGAACGGGCGCTAAAAGCCCGGCGTAATCAGCCGATGCTATTGGTAGATATTGCAGTACCGCGGGATGTTGAACCGGAGGCGGGTAAACTGGCGAATGCCTATTTATATACTGTCGATGATTTACAGACCATTATTCAGCAGAATATGGCACAGCGTGAAGCGGCGGCGGTTGAAGCCGAAAGTATCGTGGTGCATGAAAGCTGTGAGTTTATGTCATGGCTGCGGGCGCAGTCGGCGGTAACCACCATCCGTGATTACCGTGAACAGGCTGAACATATCCGTGAAGACCTGGAATCCAGGGCGTTACTGGCATTAGAGCAGGGACAGGATGCGAAAAAAGTGCTGCATGACCTTGCCCATAAACTGACTAACCGGCTGATCCATGCGCCGACAAAATCTCTCCAGCAGGCTGCCCGTGACGGGGACGATGAACGCCTGCAAATTTTACGTGACGGCCTTGGCATTGAATAATGCCGGGTGGTCCTTTTCAGTGATTGGAAAAACCTCAAATACATGAAGACATCAATTGTTGCCAAACTCGAAGCGCTGCAGGAACGCCATGAAGAAGTTGAAGCGTTATTGGGTGATGCCGGGGTCATTGCAGATCAGGAGCGTTTCCGGGCGTTATCCCGCGAATATGCTCAGTTAACCGACGTGACCAAATGCTTCCGCCACTGGCAGCAGGTTCAGGATGATATCGAAACAGCAACTCTGATGCTCGACGATCCCGAAATGCGGGAGATGGCTAACGACGAATTACAACAAGCGAAGAGCCAGAGCGAAATACTTGAGCAGGAACTGCAGGTACTGTTGCTGCCAAAAGATCCGGACGATGAACGTCCCTGTTTTGTTGAAGTCCGTGCCGGAACCGGTGGTGATGAAGCTGCTTTGTTTGCCGGTGATCTGTTCCGTATGTACAGTCGCTATGCGGAAACCAACCGCTGGCGTGTCGAAATCATCAGTGCCAACGAAGGCGAACATGGTGGCTATAAAGAAGTCATTGCGAAAATTATCGGTGATGGCGTTTACGGCCGGCTGAAATTTGAATCCGGTGGTCACCGTGTACAGCGGGTACCTGAGACCGAATCCCAGGGGCGTATTCATACTTCAGCCTGTACTGTGGCTATTATGCCGGAGATCCCGGATGCCGAGCTGCCGGATATTAATCCGTCGGATCTGAAAATTGATACTTTCCGGTCGTCGGGAGCAGGTGGTCAGCACGTTAACACCACTGACTCTGCTATCCGTATTACGCACCTGCCAACCGGTATCGTGGTGGAGTGCCAGGATGAGCGTTCGCAGCATAAGAACAAAGCGAAAGCCTTGTCGGTTCTGGGGGCACGTATCCATGCCGCCGAAATGGCCAGACGTCATGAAGCCGAGGCTTCGGCGCGGCGTAACCTGCTGGGCAGCGGTGACCGTTCTGACCGTATCCGGACCTACAACTTCCCTCAGGGACGGGTCACGGATCACCGTATCAACCTGACACTGTACCGGCTGGATGAAACAATGGAAGGTAAACTGGACAGCCTGATCGAGCCTATTGTTCAGGAATATCAGGCAGATCAGCTGGCGGCACTGGCAGGCCAGGAATAATGCGGATACGTGACTGGCTGGCACAAAGCCGTGTGGTATTGCAGCACAGTGAAAGTCCGAAACGTGATGCGGAAGTACTGCTCGGCTATGTGCTGGCGAAACCCCGTAGCTGGCTGATTGCCTTTGATGATACCAGTCTGTCGCCTGCCCAGTTAACCCGCTTAACCATGTTGCTGGAACGCCGCCGGGCAGGGGAACCTGTGGCCCATTTGCTGGGGGAGCGGGAATTCTGGTCACTGCCCTTAAAAGTGAATAACAGTACCCTGATCCCGCGGCCGGATACGGAAGTGCTGGTCGAGGTCGCCCTGCAATTGCTCGGGGCATCGCCTGCGGCGGTGCTTGACCTGGGCACCGGCAGCGGAGCGGTTGCACTGGCGATAGCCAAAGAACGGCCGGACTGTGAAATTACCGGGGTGGACAGGGTGCCTGAGGCTGTTGCACTGGCCCGTGAAAATGCCGCACTGCTGGCGTTATCCGGTTGCCGGTTTTTGCAAAGCGACTGGTTCAGTGAACTGTCTGGCGCAAAGTATCAGCTGATTGTCAGTAATCCTCCTTATATTGATGCGACGGACCGGCATCTGCAGCAGGGGGATGTCCGTTTTGAGCCCCTCAGTGCACTGGTGGCGGATGAGGGCGGGCTGGCAGATCTGCGTAAGATTGCAGACCAGAGCCGTGACTGGTTACAGAAAGGGGGCTGGCTGGCGATGGAGCATGGCTGGCAACAGGCAGATGCGGTAAGCCGTTTACTGACGGATGCCGGTTATCAGCAGGTGGCCACACAAGCAGACTATGGCGGTAACCCGCGGGTAACTTTTGGCCAGTATAATCCCGGACAGATGGCGGGCTGATATGAACAATTATTTTACCGTTATAAAATCGATTCACATCTTCACCGCAATCGTTTCGGTGTTGTTATTTACCGGCCGTTTTTACTGGAAAACGGCAGGCTCCGCGATGATGCAGCGTCGTTGGGTGAAAATCACTCCGCATATTAATGATACGCTGCTGTTGCTGACCGGCATTATGCTGGTGCTGATCACCCGTTATTATCCGTTTACTGCCGATGGCAGCTGGCTGACCGAAAAATTAATGGCGGTCATTCTGTATATCGGTTTCGGATTTGTCGCTTTTGGTCGTCGTAATTTTTCACCGTTTATCCGCGGAATTGCATTTTGTGCAGCATTACTGATGCTGGTTATCATTGTCTTCCTTGCGATCAACAGAATACCGCTAGTGGGGATGTTATGAGTTCCGCAAACCAATTTGATTTTAGTCATGGCTCATTGTGTGAAGCCATGCTGACTGTAATGCAGGACATCCGGTCCGATTTTTCGGCCGGGAATGTGCGGCGGCAGTTAGAGTTGCTGGTCACTGAAGCAGAAACTTATGTGGCCGGTGAAACTGACCCTGAGAAGCGTCTCGGGAAACTGATGGAGCTGTTTTACGGGCAGTGGGGATTTGGCGGGGCCGGCGGTATATACCGCTTATCCGATGCCTTGTGGCTGGATAATGTGCTGAAAACCCGTCAGGGCACAGCCGTTTCACTCGGTGCGTTACTGCTGTTTATTGCAGACCGGTTATCTCTGCCACTGTTGCCGGTTATTTTCCCGACACAGCTGATTGCCCGGGCTGACTGGATTGATGGCGAAATGTGGTTAATTAACCCGTTTAACGGCGAAACGCTGGACGAACATACACTGGATGTGTGGGTGAAAGGGACTATCGGGCCGACATCCGGTTTGTATGATGAAGACCTGGATGAAGCTGATATTGCTTCGGTTATTCGTAAAATGCTTGATACACTGAAAGCCTCGTTGATGGATGAACAACAGCTGGAGCTGGCGTTAAAAGTCAGTGAAGTTCTGCTGAAAATGGATCCTGAAGACCCCTATGAAATTCGTGACCGGGGTTTGATTTATGCGCAACTTGAATGTGAACATGTTGCATTAAGTGACTTAACCTATTTTATTGAACAATGCCCTGAAGATCCGGTCAGTGAAATGATTAAGGTGCAGATCCATGCCATCGGGCAAAAACACGTTACGCTGCACTAAGCCGCGTTGATATCAGTAATTAAAGGAACAACAGTATGACAGAGAAAGTAGTCTCTATTGGTGACCTCAGGGTAGCAAACGATCTGCCATTTGTGTTGTTCGGTGGTATGAACGTTCTCGAATCCCGTGAACTTGCCATGCGTATCTGCGAACACTATGTCAGAGTGACAGACAAACTGGGTATCCCTTACGTTTTTAAAGCTTCGTTTGATAAAGCGAACCGCTCCTCAATTCATTCTTACCGTGGCCCTGGCCTGGAAGAAGGTCTGAAGATCTTTGCCGAGCTGAAAAGTACTTTTGGTGTGAAAATTATTACCGATGTACATGAAGCTGCCCAGGCACAGCCTGTGTCCGAAGTGGTTGATGTTATCCAGCTGCCGGCATTTCTTGCCCGTCAGACAGACCTGGTCGAAGCGATGGCGAAAACCGGTGCTGTGATTAACGTAAAAAAACCACAGTTTGTCAGCCCGGGGCAGATGGGTAATATTGTTGATAAATTTGCCGAAGGCGGTAATGATCAGGTGATCCTCTGTGACCGCGGCAGTAACTTTGGTTACGATAATCTGGTGGTTGATATGCTTGGCTTTAATGTCATGAAAAAAGTGACGCATAACTCCCCGGTGATTTTTGACGTTACCCATGCCCTGCAAACCCGGGATCCTTTTGGGGCGGCATCCGGTGGTCGCCGTGCCCAGGTAGCAGAACTGGCGCGTGCCGGGATGGCGGTAGGGATTGCCGGGCTGTTTATTGAAGCGCATCCGGATCCGGATAATGCAAAATGTGATGGCCCTTCAGCATTACCGCTGGATAAGCTGGAACCTTTCCTGGTTCAGATGAAAGGGATTGATGATTTAGTTAAATCGTTCCCGGCGCTGGATACCAGCCGCTAAGTTATACAGAGTGCAGCGCAATTCTGTGCTGCACTGGCTCCTGTCTGTGCCGGGATGATTACCGGCCCTGTTTCTGCATCGCAGCCCTGCCATTTGGTTTATGTCGTATATTCTCTGCTTCTGTCTCTGCCTGCCCGGGAAATACCTGTCTGTGCACCTGATGGCTGCAAGGAGTTGTAGCAGAGCAGTACTGACGCTGAGGGGCGGGCAGAAAGGGCCGGGATTATCCGATCTGCCACAGGCGCAATCCTGCGCCTGTGGTGGTTTGTCAACAGGTTACAGCATAATAGTCATCAGGTAGCCGATAAACAGCGCCAGATGCGCGGCACCATTGAGTACGTTAGTGCGTCCGGTAGAAAATGACACCTGGCACAGTAACAGCACACTGCACATAATCACCATTTGTGGCGCTTCGAGGCCGAAAATCAGCGGCTGGCCGGTAATGACTGCGATCAGGCTGACCACCGGTACTGTTAACGAAATTGTCGCCAGTACGGAGCCGAAAAACAGATTCATAGCCCGCTGTACCTGGTTAGCCAGCACTGCTTTGATAGCCCCTAATCCTTCCGGAGACAGGATCAGCAGGGCAATCAGGAAACCGGTAAACTGTGGCGGCGCATTCAGGTCGCCCAGCAATTGTTCCAGTACCGGTGCATTCATTTTAGTCACACTGATCACCGCCAGCAGATGGATAATCAGCCATAAGGCATGCCAGCCGCTGCTATGAGCAGAAGGTTTACCATGGTGAGGGTCACCGTCATCACTTTCGTCTTCATGTTCATAAATAAACAGACTCTGGTGGGTTTTGGTCTGGATAAGCAGGAATACCCCGTACATAGCTGCGGACACGGCAGCGATTAACAGTGCCTGACCAGTGGTAAAGTTACCGCCCGGCAGGGCATTAGGAAAAACCAGAACCAGAATGGCTAACGGGAAGATAGCAATCAGATACTGTTTTACTCCTGCCAGATTGACATATTGTGTGGCGAATTTGCGGCCGCCGAGCAGCAGCGCAAAACCCACCAGCCCGGCAGTCACGATCATAATAATTGAGTACAGGGTATCGCGCATCAGCCCGGCACTGGCATTTCCGGTCGCCATCAGTGCCGAAATCAGACTGACCTCCAGGATTACCACCGACAGAGTCAGAATCAATGAACCAAAGGGTTCCCCCAGCCGGTGGGCCAGTACATCAGCGTGACGAACAACGCTGAAAGCGCTGCAGAGGATCGCGACCAGGGTTAATATATTGATGGCGATGACCAGCGGCAGGGACGTCTGATGGCTGAAGAACCATAAAACGCCCAGGGCAATTATTGGGAAAATTAATGAGTATTCCGTATGGCGGGTTTTTTCATGCGCTGGCATTCTCTCTCCTCACGCGTTATAAATTGGACTCTCTGTAACTCTGTGCAGCCTTGTTACCGGGTAAATTTCCGGAAGATACTGTATCATTAAAAGATATTACTGACACATTTATTTACTCCGTAGTGATATTTTAATTACCTTTCTGTTTTCTCTGCTATCTTCATTTAACTTAATGATTTAAATGGATTTAAAATATTTTTGATTCATGATTTTTTTAGGTTATCTTGCAAAAAGTCGTGGTTATTACATCACTAACAACACTGAGTCTGTTATTTGTGTTTCCGGGGTAATATTATCGATTTTTTATATTTATCTCTTTGTTTCATATGTATTATTTTTTATTTTTCAGCCAGTAGTCTGCGCCGGGGGGAGTTGCCGGGAAAGAGCTATTTATGTGATGCTCTTCACATAATGGCCGGTTTATTGTAATGATAGCAGTATTGAGTATTCCCCGGTGATTAAGGAGGACGATGTGCTGACCCGGGATTTTTTGATCAATGCGGATTGCCGGTCCTCATTCGGACATATTGATGATCAGTTATTGCTGACTCCGCAACAGCGTAAAGCCTCGCTGGCGGAATTTCTTAACCGGTTGCCGGAAGGTTTACCCGTATGGATATTTGGTTACGGATCTTTAATGTGGAATCCGGTGCTGGATTATAATGACGTACGGCCTGCGGTCCTTGAGGGCTGGCATCGTGCGTTTTGTATCCGGCTGATAGCCGGCCGGGGAACAGAATGTCAGCCGGGCAGGATGCTGGCTTTACAGTCGGGCGGCAGAACCCGCGGACGGGTGTTTCGCCTGAGTGACGATAACCGGGCTGAAGAGCTGGAATTACTCTGGAAACGGGAAATGCTGACCGGCTGCTATTGTCCGCGCTGGGAAGCGGTTACCCTTGATGACGGGCAACAGATTATCGCGCTGGTATTCACTATCAATCCCCTGCATCCCTTGTTTGAGTCTGATAACAGTCCTTCAGTGATTGCCCCGTTAATTGCTGCAGCTAAAGGGCCTCTCGGAACAAATGCACAATATCTGTATCAACTGGTCAGCAGTCTGTCGGAACTCGGAGAACAGGATGACACTCTGTTATCCCTGGCCCGCGACGTCAGACAATTACAACAACAGTAACCGGTGAGCGGTGACGGTGGCTTTATGCTGATACTCAGTGGTTCCACAGTGCCGGGTTAAGGCGGGGTCTGCATTCAGTGCCGGCTATGGTATACTGGGGCATCTGCTTTTCTGACATCAGGTCAGCCACCGTTTCTCTGTTCTCTTTGACGCTGTTGAATTTATTATGCCTTTAAACAGATCATGCCGGTTTTGCTATTCATTTTTACTGTTATGTTCTGCCGCCGCGGGGATACCTCAGGCCGGGGCAGACAGTAACCTTACCGGTTCACCAACTACGGCTGGCAGCAGGGAGCCTGAAGGAGAAGAGAACCGTTCGTTACCGGACCTCGGTAGTAGCGCCAGCCAGAGTGATTTCTCGAAGCAACTGGCGGAAATTGCCCAATCAATCGCACAGGAAAATTCCAGCAATACGGATACCAGCCTCGGACACAGTGCAGGTCTGTGGGCTTTTGACCACTTGCGTGACCAGTTATCGGAAAAACTCAATCAGGCGGGGCAGAGTTTGCTGTCGCCTTACGGGCGAACCAATATTAATCTGGATGTGGACCTGAACGGTAACTTTGATGGTACTTCTGCCAGGCTGCTGAGTCCGCTGGAGGATAATGATCGTTATCTGGTATACAGCCAGCTGGGGATAAGTCAGAGTTCGCCCGGGACTACCGGCAGTGTCGGAGTGGGGCAGCGCTGGGGGGCCGGACACTGGCTATTTGGCTATAACTCTTTTCTTGATCATCTGTTCAATCAGCGTCTTGACAGAGCATCGTTTGGTACCGAGGCCCGCGGCGATTTTCTGAGTTTCTCGGCCAATTATTATCTGCCGGTTTCCGGCTGGCGTGAGACTGACAGTACACGTATGGCCCGTATGGCCCACGGCTATGATATTACCAGCCAGGGCTATCTGCCGTTTTACCGCCAGCTTGGTGTCTCCGTCAGCTGGCAGCAATATCTCGGGGATAATATTGATGCTTTTAACAGCGGGAATTATTACCATAATCCGGCAGCACTGTCTCTGGGATTCACTTATACGCCGGTCCCGCTGGTCACTTTCTCTGCCAGTCATAAGACCGGAACCGGAGGCGAAAGTCAGGATTTATTCGGGTTAAAATTTAATTACCGTTTCGGTGAGTCACTGGCAAAACAGCTGTCTCCCGATGAAGTCGCGGCGGTGCACTCTCTGCGGGGCAGCCGCTATGATGCCGTTACCCGCAATAACAGTCCGGTATTATCCTACCGCGACATCCCGGCACTGAGTGTATTTCTTGCCACGCCGCCGTGGCAGCTGACCGGCGGAGAAACCCTGATGCTGAAATTACAGGTCAGCCCGGCGGGTAATATCCGCAGTATTCACTGGCAGGGCGATACCCGTGCACTTAGTCTGACTTCGCCGGCCAGTAATACCGACTTGCAGGGATGGAGTGTGATTATTCCGCGCTGGGATAATGATCCGCAGGCAACCAACGAATATCATCTGGCGGTAACTATTGAAAATGCCCGCCATCAGACCACGTCAAACTGGATCACCCTGAAAGTGGACCAGCCACTTTCTCTGCCAGAGGCTCCCGTCCAGCCACAATATGATCTGATGGCCCCCTGAGTTTTCCCCGCCACGGTGCACCCTGTTGCCGGATTTTCTTTTACGCCCCATAAAGGGGCGTTCTGTGATCATAAGGGCGGATAATTGCACCTGTATGGGGCGTTTTTATAACGGATAAAGGCGGCTGCCTGTTCATGATCACAAAACTGAAACTTTTCTTTAGTTTTGCATAAATCTTCTGTTTTAGTTCAGAGAGATACTGAACCGTCTGGTGGTTATTCACTATTTATTCATTTATTGTGAATACAGATCGCTCATAAGTCGTTGATTTATTTTGTCATGTGTAATTTTATGCACTTTTTCTTTTTTACTGGCACGTTAACTGCAATTTACAGTCTCTGCCAGTCAGGCTGTGCATCGATAGTTTAAAAAATAATATTCACATCACAACACAACAAAATAGATCAGAGGTTGTTATGCCACAGGCCATCACCCGTCAGAATTTTGACCAATGGATGCTTCCGGTTTATGCGCCGGCAGACTTTATTCCGGTCAGGGCTAAAGGTTCGCGTTTATGGGACCAGCAGGATAAAGAATATATCGATTTTGCCGGAGGAATTGCGGTCAATGCCCTCGGCCATTGTCATCCGCAATTGCAACAGGTATTGATCGAACAGTCTGCCAGACTCTGGCACACAGGAAATGGGTATACCAATGAACCGATCCTCGGTGTGGCGAAACAACTGACAGAAGCAACCTTTGCAGACCGGGTTTTTTTCTGTAATTCCGGTGCTGAAGCCAATGAAGCTGCACTGAAACTGGCCCGTAAATATGCGCATGATCAGGGTAACCCGCAAAAACGCGGTATTGTTGCCTTTAAAAATGCATTTCATGGCAGAACATTATTTACGGTAACTGCAGGGGGACAGCCGGCCTATTCGGCAGATTTTGCCCCCTTACCGCCTGATATCAGTCATGCCCGGTTCAACGATATTGAATCTGCCCGTGCTGCCATTAACTCCCATACCTGTGCAGTGATAGTAGAACCTGTACAGGGAGAAGGCGGAGTTATTCCTGCCAGTGCCGGTTTTTTGCAGGCACTGCGTGAATTATGCGATCAGCATGGAGCTTTGCTGATTTTCGATGAAGTACAAACCGGTGTTGGCCGGACCGGCGCATTATACGCTTACATGAAGTACGGGGTGGAACCGGATGTAATGACTACCGCTAAAGCGCTGGGCGGTGGTTTTCCGATAGGTGCGATGCTGGCAAAAGAGCATTGTGCCAGAGTGATGACTGTCGGCACCCACGGCACAACTTACGGGGGGAACCCTCTGGCCGGGGCGATTGCCGGGAAAGTATTGTCACTGATTAATACTCCCGAAACCCTGGCAGGAGTGAGCGAGCGTGAACAATACTTCCGTCGCGGACTGGCCGATATTATGCAGCGGTTACCGGTCTTCAGCGAAGTCCGTGGTGAAGGACTGTTGATTGGTTGTCAGTTAACTGAACGTTTACAGGGAAAAGCGAAGGCGATAAGCCTGGCAGCGGCACGGCAGGGAGTGATGGTATTAATTGCCGGGGCCAGTGTTATACGTTTTGCACCGGCATTAAATATTCCGTTTGCTGATATTGATGAAGGGCTGAACCGTCTGGCACAGGCGCTGCACGCCGTTGTACAGGAGGCCGGATAATGTCGGTAATCCGTCCTGTATGCCATAACGATTTAGCCGGACTGATGGCCCTGGCGGCTAAAACTGGCGGGGGGTTAACTTCCCTTCCTGAAGATGAACAGACCCTTTCCGAACGTATTGATCGTTCGATAAAAACCTGGCGCGGAGAATGTCCGAAATCACAGCAGGGTTATGTGTTTGTGCTTGAATTACCCGACAGCGGGCAGATTGCCGGAATCTGTGCCATTGAAGTCGCGGTCGGGCTGGAAGAGCCCTGGTATAACTTTCGCGTGGGTTCTCAGGTACATGCTTCACGGCAACTGGATGTCTATAACCATCTGGCGACATTATCACTAAGCAATGACCATACGGGTGTCAGTGAGCTTTGTACTCTGTTCCTTGATCCTGACTGTCGCGGTAATAAAAATGGTCAGCTATTGTCTAAATCACGGCTGCTGTTTCTGGCCAGTTTTCGCCAGCATTTTTCGAGCCATGTGGTTGCAGAAATGCGTGGTGTCAGCGACCGGCAACAGGAGTCACCGTTCTGGAACAGTGTCGGAAAACACTTTTTTTCGATGGACTTTGGCAGAGCTGATTTTCTCAGCGGTACCGGACATAAGGCGTTTATCGCTGAACTGATGCCTAAGCATCCTTTGTATGTCCATTATCTGACCGGGGAGGCTCAGGACGTTATCGGCCAGGTACACCCTGATACGGCGCCGGCCAGAGCTTTACTTGAGTCTGAGGGCTTCCGTTACCGAAATTATATCGATATTTTCGATGGCGGGCCGACTCTGGAGTGTGAACTGGCGCAGATCCGCGCTGTCCGTCACAGCCGTCTGGTCAGTGCTGAAATCGGGTCGCCGCCGGAGAATGCTCCGTTATGCCTGGTGGCCAGTCAGAATTATCATGATTTCAGAACCCTGCTGACACCTGCCGATCCGCGCACCGGTCATGTGTATTTAACCGCCGACCGTGCCGCACACCTGCAGGCAGATGCCGGTGATATGTTACGTATTGTTACACTCAGCCCAAAGGACAGTTCAGATGACGTTATTAATTAATGGCCAGTGGCTGCAGGGCAAAGGACCTGAGCTGATCAAAAATGATCCGGTGAGCGGTCAGCGGATTTGGCAGAATAATACGGCGCAACAGGACGATGTTGCAGCCGCCTGTCAGGCAGCCGCATCTGCATTCCCGGCCTGGTCACGGCGCAGTTTTACTGACCGGCTGGCACTGGTCACCGCATTTGGCCAACTGTTAGCCGAAAACAAACCGCAACTGACGGAGCTGATTAGCCGTGAAACAGGCAAGCCACGCTGGGAAGCGCTGACCGAAGTCAGATCAATGATTAATAAAATTGCCATATCTGAACAGTCCTGGCATCAGCGCACCGGTGAGTCACAGCAGGCAGACAGCAGCCTTCGCCACCGTCCCCATGGGGTGATGGCGGTATTCGGTCCCTATAATTTCCCCGGGCATCTGCCTAACGGACATATAGTTCCGGCGTTGCTGGCGGGGAATTGCGTGGTGTTTAAACCCAGTGAACTGACGCCGGCAACCGCGCAACTGACCACGGAACTCTGGCATAAAGCAGGTTTACCGGCGGGGGTGATTAATCTGGTGCAGGGCGGGCGGGAAACGGGACAGGCCTTACTGACAGATCCTGCTGTCAATGGTGTACTGTTCACCGGCAGTGCTGCGACCGGCTACCATATCCATCGTCAGTTTGCCGGCCGGCCGGAGATTATGCTGGCCCTGGAAATGGGCGGAAATAATGCACTGATTGTCGATGAACCACAGGAAATTGATGCAGCCGTCAACCTCACTCTCCAGTCGGCTTTTATCAGCGCCGGCCAGCGTTGTACTTGTGCGCGGCGTTTGCTGGTGAAACGCGGTGACGCCGGTGATCGTTTCCTGACTCGCCTGGCCGAAGTGGCGGCCAGGATTGAACCCGCGCCATGGGATAGCACCCCGGCTCCCTTTATGGGCAGCGTAATTTCGCCACAGGCTGCAGGGCATATCTGGCAGCACTGGCAGCAGCTTACCGCCGCAGGAGCCGATGTATTGCTGGAAATGCGCTGGCCGGACCGGGCCTCAGGATTGATCAGCCCGGGGATTATTGATATCACCGCTTTGCCGGAGCAACCGGATGAGGAAGTCTTCGGGCCGTTACTGAATGTGATTCGTTATGATGACTTTGACCAGGCAATAGCTATCGCTAACCGTACCCGCTATGGCCTTTCCTGTGGACTGATTTCTGAACAACGCGAGAAATTTGAACAACTGCTGACCGATGCCCGCGCCGGGATTGTTAACTGGAATAAACCCCTGACCGGAGCCGCCAGCAACGCACCGTTTGGCGGCATAGGTGCTTCCGGTAACCACCGGCCCGGGGCCTGGTATGCGGCGGACTATTGTGCCTGGCCGATGGCCTCAATGGAGAGTGCGCAACTCCGTCTGCCGGAGCAATTATCGCCCGGCCTCGATTTTTCACATTAATAAGCAGGTGCTCCTATGGAAATTCAGAAGGCAGAAGCCAATTTTGACGGTCTGACAGGCCTGACTCACCACTATGCCGGGCTCTCTTTTGGTAACGAAGCCTCGGCGCGTAACCGGTTTCAGCCATCAAATCCGTTAAACGCGGTAAAACAGGGACTGGCGAAAATGAAAGCACTGGCCGATCAGGGCTTTATTCAGGGAGTGATCCCGCCCTTATCGCGGCCTAATCTTGCACTGTTGCGTCAGCTGGGGTTTACGGGCAATGATCCGCAGGTATTACAGAAAGCCCTGCAACAGGCTCCTGAGCTATTATCGGCCGCCTGTTCGGCGTCGTCGATGTGGGTGGCCAATGCAGCCACCGTTTCCCCCTCGGCGGATACCGCAGATCAACGGGTACACTTTACGGTTGCCAACCTCAATAATAAACTGCACCGCATGACAGAAGCGCCGGCCACCACCCGCCTGTTACGGGCAATCTTCCCTGACGATACATATTTCAAAGTACATCACGCTTTACCCCAGACCGCCTGTTTCGGGGATGAGGGTGCAGCCAATCATAACCGGCTATGTAATAAAGATGGTTCCTCACCGCTGGAGTTATTTGTTTATGGCCGTGATGAAAAACATCCGGACAGGGGACCGGTTCGTTACCCGGCGCGCCAGACCCTGCAGGCCAGTGAAGCCGTTGCCCGACTGCATCAGCTTGATCCGCGTCACACATTGTATGCGCAACAAAATCCTGCGGTGATCGACCAGGGGGTTTTCCATAACGATGTGATTGCGGTAAGCCATCGTGAAGTTCTGTTCTGTCATGAACAGGCATTTGTCGGACAGGCCGGTTTACTGGCAAAAATTCGTGAGCGGCTGGCGGACTTTACTCCGATAATTGTGCCGGAACAGCGGGTTTCGGTCAGAGATGCAGTCAATACCTACTTGTTTAACAGCCAGTTGCTTAGCTTTAACGATGGCAGCATGTCGCTGGTGTTACCTGCGGAAGCGGAAGCTCATCCCGGCGTGTGGCAATATCTTCAGCAGGTTGTGGCAGAAGATAACCCGATAACGGATTTGCAGATTTTCGATTTACGTGAAAGTATGCGCAACGGTGGCGGGCCTGCCTGTTTACGATTACGTGTGGCATTAACGGCCCGGCAACGTCAGGCGGTTAACCCGGCGGTACTGATGAACGATCAGCTGTTTGCGCAACTTAATGGCTGGGCAGAGAAGTATTACCGTGACAGACTGACGATCGATGACCTTGCTGACCCGCAATTACTGACCGAAAATAATCAGGCACTGGATGATTTAACGAAACTGTTAAAGCTTGGCAGTGTCTATGAATTCCAGTGTTAAGTTGATCTGAATGGAAAGAGCCGAATGATAACTGATTATCTGCAGCACCTGCTCTCCGGGCAATCGGGCGGAGAGGCTGAAGGAGAAAATGCATTTCTGCGCTGGCGGGAAAGGGGCGAGGGAATTATTGAACTGACGCCGGCGGGTGATGCTGCGGACGATATGCTGGTGGTTTCAGCGGGGATTCACGGTAATGAAACGGCCCCCGCAGAGATCCTTAACCAGATCCTTGGTGGATTACTGGCAGGGGAACGGCCACTTGCCAGCCGGTTACTGGTTATTTTTGGTAACCCTGCTGCCCTGAGGGCGGGGACACGTTTTACCGCCTATGACCTGAACCGGTTGTTCTCCAGCGGCTGGAAGACCATTGCTCCCTGCTATGAGTCACGGCGTGCCAGCCAGTTAGAGCTGGTATTACAGCAGTTTTTTGCCAGCGGCACGGCAGGGGCACGCTGCTGGCATCTGGATTTACATACGGCGATCCGCGGTTCGCTTTACCAGAAATTCGGGGTGTTACCGGTTAATTCTGAGCCCTGGCAGGAGAATTTTATTGACTGGCTGAACTGTGCCGGGGCTGAAGCACTGGTGTTTCATCGCTCGCCGGGCGGAACCTTTAGCCATTTCAGCTGCAATTCACTGTCGGCTCAGAGTTGTACCCTGGAGCTCGGTAAAGCTTTACCCTTCGGTAAAAATCAGTTATCAGATTTTGAACAAACCCGTGACGCCCTGATGGCGTTAATTTGCGGGGACTGTCTGCTGCCTGCCCGGCCGGTAAAACCGGCCGTTCGCTTCCGTGTGGCACAGCAGATAACCCGGTTAAGTGATGAGTTTTGCTTGCATATGTCTGATTCGACACTTAATTTCACGCAATTTCCTGCCGGAACCTTACTGGCCGAAGATGGTGAACAGCAATATCTGGTCGGCAATGCCGGCGGCGAAAGGGTGCTGTTTCCGAACCCACGGGTGGCTGCCGGACTGCGGGCAGGTCTGATGCTGGTGGAAGAGAACTAACCTGCCTCTGACTGCAGGCCGGTATATTCTCCGGCCTGTTGCCGTCCGATCAGCGGTTTCTTAGCAATCCCTGATGACTTCATCCATTTTTTCTCCATGATCGTTGTCTTTTTAGCTTTTTTGTTTTCAGTGATTTACCCAGTTACTGAATAATTGACGTTGTTAGCGCTAGACTTTATCTCAGCGGCGACCTGTTGGTCAGATATATAAAAACTGTTAAGGATAAAACTATGCGTAAACTCACTTCACTGATTCTGGCTTCATCTCTGGCTTTAGGAGCAGCCTCTGTTGTTCATGCGGAAGCTGAGAACCTGACACCACCACCGTCAGCACAGCATAAATGCCCGTGTCGCGGGGAAGGTGAAGGACCAATGATGTTTAAAGGCCTGAACCTGACAGATGCGCAGAAGCAACAGATACGCGATATTATGAAAGCCGGTCATCAGCAGATGAAACGTCCATCGGTTGAACAACGCCGGGCGGTTCATTCAATTATTGCTTCTGACAGTTTCGACCGCAGTAAAGCGGAAGCTGAGGCAGCTCAGATGACGGCAAGTGCGAAAGACAACGCATTGCAGCGCCTGGAAACTGACAATAAGCTGTATAATGTCCTGACGGCTGATCAGAAAAAACAATACAATGCGAATGTTGAAAAGCGCCTGACGGAAAAGCCGGAAATGGGCGGGCGTCATCAGCCTCGCAACCCGGGCTAATATGCTGACCTGAATGTATTTTGTGAGACCGCCGTTGTGACTGATGACAGGTATTATCGTCAGCCACAACGGCGGTTTTTCGTGCTATGCCACAGCCGGAGGCTAGGGCATATTACAGGGAATAACTATTTTTTCCAGAAATCATCAAAGACCGTAATCGGTGGCTGACGTTTATGTTCAGTTTTCAGATACCAGCCTTCGATAATTTTTGCTGCATTCGGATCGATACTCTGACCTTCCAGATAATCGTCAATCTGCTGATAAGTGACACCCAGAGCCACTTCATCCTGTAACCCGGGACGACCGTCTTCAAGGTCAGCCGTGGGGTGTTTCAGGTATAAATGTTCCGGACAACCCAGCTGTTTCAGCAGCTGCTTACCCTGGCGTTTATTCAGGCGAAACAGTGGATTAAGATCGGTGCCACCATCGCCATATTTGGTAAAGAAACCGGTGACGGCCTCTGCGGCATGGTCTGTGCCGACCACCACCCCGGCAGTCATACCGGCGATACTGTACTGTGCTTTCATGCGCTCGCGGGCTTTTTCATTCCCCCGGACAAAGTCTGACAGGGTGATCCCTGCGTCTTTTAAGGCATTTTCACTGGCGAGGACGGCTGGTTTTATATTAACGGTCAGGGTCCGGTCGGGCTGGATAAATGCCAGGGCATCCTGACAATCCTGTTCATCGGCCTGGTTGCCGTAGGGCAGGCGTACTGCGATAAAGGTGTAATCGTTATTACCGCTTTCTTCACGCAGTTCTGCAATTGCGGTCTGGCAAAGTTTTCCGGTCAGTGTAGAGTCTTGCCCGCCACTGATCCCCAGCACCAGGCTTTTCAGCTGCGGATAAGTTTTCAGGTAGGATTTCAGAAACTCTGTGCTGGTACGGATTTCCTGCTGCACATCAATCACCGGCCTGACACCCAGTGCGCGGATAATTTCCTGTTGTAATGCCATACAAGTTTTCCTCAGCTCTATGGCGGCCTGTCAGGCCGCAGTGTCATACGTATTATCAGATAATCCGGCGCTGCACGATAACTCCTGGCAGCGGCGGGCCCATTATTTTCTCTGCAGGGTCAGCGGTTTTTTTGCGACAAAAGTAAACATCAGAATTGCCAGCATAAAACAACCGAAGATGGTTGCGGTCATACTAAACACAGATGTTCCGCCGAGGCCGGTGACCGGCACGCTCAGTGAACCCAGGGTAAACATTGTGACGCCAATGACTGCCGAGGCGCTGCCGGCACGTTTTCCCTGACTCTGCATTGCCAGTGAAGACGCGGTGGTGGAGATAACCGCATTGCTGGAAATACTGAAGAACAGGGCAGTCAGCACGACGGCTAATGGTGCATGACTGATTCCGGCAATTAACAGGCCGGAAGAAGCGACAAATGCCAGTATGAGTCCGCCTTTAAGGACATTATATTCGCCGAAATAAGGACTCAGCCGTGCACTGGTCTGAGAAGCAATAATCAGCCCCAGACCATTCAGGGCAAAGCACAGGCTGAAAGTCTGGGGCGACATACCGTAAATTTGCTGAAGCACAAACGGCGAAGCGCCGATATAGGCAAACATACCGGCCATCATAAAGCCCTGTGTCAGACAGAATCCCATAAACGGGCGATGGGTCACCACTTTTCCCAGTGCAGCCCAGGCAGAGAGTATTGACCCTTTGCTGCGGTGTTCATGGGCCAGGGATTCATTAATACCCAGCCGCGAGAGAATAAATAACAGTATGGATATTCCTGCCAGCACCAGGAATATCCCACGCCAGTTCATGATCCCCATCAGCGCGCCTCCGATAACCGGCGCTGCAATCGGGGCTACGCCATTGACCAGCATCAGTAAGGCAAAGAAGCGTGTCAGTTCGTGACCACTGTACATATCACGGGCTATTGCCCGTGACAACACGGCGCCTCCGGCTCCGCCAAGCCCCTGGAAGAATCTGGCAACCAGTAACTGGTCGATGTTCTGTGCCAGTGAACAGACAACAGAGGCAATAAACAATACCAGTAATGATAAGGCCAGCGGGCCTTTACGTCCGTATTTGTCGCTCATCGGACCGAACAGTAACTGGCCGATACCCAGTCCCAGTAAACCTGCGGTCAGACTGAGCTGTGCGACTGCTGTCGTCACATTCAGGGAACCGGACAATTGCGGGAGTGCCGGAAGATAGAGGTCGATACATAAAGGGCCAAGACCGGCCATCAGGCCGAGTGTTATGGCGAAAGCAATGCGATGGGGGGGAGCTTTGGACATTTTTCCTCTGAGTATAAAATAACCAGCGATAATTACGTGAGTTATAAGTATGAAATATAATATGTTTATATAACCGGGGCATCAGATGCAAAATGCCCTGGCAGGATACAGGGTGAGAATATCGGTTTATAAATCATCCGTCCATGCTGACCATTTGTTTTATCACTATCAGAGATGACGCTCCGCAGCTGTCTGCCGGTGAAAGCCTCTGATATATGTTGTTGTGCATAACCATTACAGTGAGGTAAATAATGCGTAAAATCACCGGGTTTATGGCTGCCGGACTGGCGCTGGCGGTACTTTCTGGTTGCAGTAGCTATCATCAGGCTGAAAGCTATGTCACCAAACCTGTGGTTAAAGATGTGAAAAAAGGGATGACCCGCGAGCAGGTTCGTCAGATTGGCGGTCGTCCGGTTTCGGAAATTACCATGATCCATGCACGAGGTACCTGCGAAACCTACATCATTGGCGAAGACAATGGAAAACCACTTACCTATTTCGTCAGTTTCAATGATACCGGGCATGTGATGAACTATGGTTTCCAGAGTTGTGCAGAGTATGATACTGATCCGCAGGCCCCGCAGCGCTAGATAGAGGAGTCTGTGTATAGCGACTATCTTCAGGCCAGCCTTGCTGGCCTTTCAGACGTCGGCCCGGCAGGACGGAGAGCGTGGGTATACAGGCCGCCCGGCAGAAGCCAGCGCACTGTCGGATAAAAACTCAGATCTCTGCCGCCGTTTTTACTCCGATTGCACGATTTAGTCTGTTCTGAACCGTCTGCTGATAGCCGGGTCATGATAACTGCAGTCTGCCGGAGACCCGCCAGTATAATGACCGGAAGAACATTACTGACGAGGGCTGATCAGCTGTTTTTGCCAGCTAACGGCGGTGGAATATAGCTGGCGTCCGGTGGCAGTAAAAAACTGCTTAGTCAGTTGCCCCGGCAAACAAACGGCACACATCACCAGCGTGACACAAAATAATCGTTCCAGCTGGTTACTTTTTTGTGGCTGTAAAATAGGAAAACGGAATCGCCAGCGGCAGGGCCACAACAACGGTACTCCGGCAGGCGTCAGCATATCTGCAACAATATGGCTCAGGTAGCCCAGAACCATACCTTGCATCACATCTGCGGGCAGCCACATCGCCGCCGGGAGTTTGACCCACAATAACCATAGGCCGGCCCCGATAGCGATTAAACTGTGAGTAAAACCACGATGGCCGAACATTCGGGCAATAGGCTTTGATATCCAGCGGAACCGTTGTCCGAGTACTGAGCTCGGATGGTCAATGTCGGGCAACAGACATGTGAGTATGGTCGCCGAAATTAAATGCCACCAGTCGGCATTTGCTATCACCGGCGTCAGTTCACTGCGCTTGGCAATGATGGCACTGGCTAATGCAAAAAGAATGTGGCCTTCGGCCGTCATGAGATACCCTGCAACTACCTTAAACTGTCAATGCATACAGTATAGGTATTTATACAGTTAATGTATATGTGACGGTGTAACAATTAATAACTATATACTGAAAAAACAACATCAGACAGAGCCTGTCGGGAGAGTACCTCTCCCGGCAGAGTATTTTTTAGTCGCTGATACCCAGTAACGCCGGGTTGAGTTCCCGCAGAGAGTTCAGGCGGGCGTTAGCCAGACTCCAGACCGGCTGTGCGGCCTCGTTGGCAGCAGGCACTACCAGAACCCGCATTCTGGCAGCTTTGGCGGCTACCATTCCGTTAAGTGAATCTTCGAGAGCAACACAGTGCAGGGGATCCACATTGAGTTCACTGGCCGCATTCAGGTAAACCTGAGGGTGAGGTTTACTGTAGGGTAATTTTTCTGCTGAAACGACCACCTGAAAAAAATCACGCAGTGAGAACAGTTCCAGCACCATTTCTATCAGGTTAAGGGGAGATGCGGACGCCAGGCCAATTTTCAGCCGATTATCACGGCACAGCGTTAATGCTTCGCGAACCCCCGGCATCAGAGGTTGTTGTTCCTGTATCAGCTGAACCACCCGGGCGAAGATTTGTGCGGTGATTTGTCCGGCAGAAAGGTGCCGGACATGGCAGGCCTCAAACCACATGGCGACGACCTGATCAATACGCAGGCCAGTGGTTTCCGGAAAACTATTCCGCAGACTGATATCCAGTCCGGCGGCAGAAAATACCTCCAGTTCAGCCTGATGCCAGAACGGCTCAGAATTTATCAGCAGTCCGTCCATATCAAAAATTGCTGCTTTCACTGGGCGATGATAAGCCATAAACCCTCCATTAATGGTTACATCAGGGCTCAGAGCCCACACAACATAAATGAAAGTTGTACGGTCTGAGAAAAAACATTCCGCGACAGCTATTGTAACAGCATAAAACAGGAAAAATAGTCAGGTCGCAGGTAGACTTGTAACACGAAACCCGCTTCAGGAGAGAGCATGAATTACCAACAGATTGGCCGGATTGCGATAGCCAAAAAAATTGCCGGCTGGGTACTGTTTATTCCGGCTACCCTATCGACAGTCATATCGTTCCTTAATTTTCTGTTTATTCATAGTGACAAACAGCCCGGGATTGATTCTGTATTATCTGACTTTCTGCATGTGATGATTGACATGACGAAGTTTAATACCCATTTTCTGGATCTGTTCTGGAATAACTCACCGGTACCTGAGTTCCGCACTCAGAATAATGTTTTATTCTGGATTATCTACGGGGTGATTTTTATCGGGCTGGCTTTACAGGATTCAGGCGCCAGGATGTGGCGTCAGTCGCGGTTCCTCAAAGAAAATATTGAAGATCAGCTAATTATTGAACAAGCCAAAGGAGATGGCGGGCTGACTCGTCAGCAACTGACTGACAGACTTCAGGCCGGTAATCATACGGTTTTCCGGCAGTATTTCTCGCTGTATATTTTGCCGGTGATCATCATTGTGATTGGTTACGTCTTGCTGAGATTAACCGGCTTGCTATACGTCTGAGTATTATCCGTATTTGCGCACCAGTTGATTAATTGTCTGCTGCGCCTCTGCCTGCCAGTGTCCGCCAAACGCACAGGCTCTGTTTAACAGATAGTAGAGCCTGTATGCCGGTTGCCGTTCGCGGTAACCGGCGGGTAGCGGGCTGACGGCCTGATAGCTGTCGAGCAGGGCGCTGCTCAGGAGATTATCTGGCTGCCACAAGGCCAGGTCGCACTCCCTGTCTCCCCAGTAACAAGCAGGATTAAACAGCCAGGGGCTGTCATGGCTTTCGGCACAATGGCCTGGCCAGAGATCGCCATGCAACAGTGAAGGTGACGGATGGTGGTGTTCAAGGCAGCGGTTTATACACTGAATTATTTGCTCTGTGTTGCCGAAAGACAGCTGTTTCTCGGCTGCTATCTGCAACTGCCAGCCAATTCGCTGCTCAGAGAAAAACAGTGACCAGCGATGTTGCCAGTTATTAGGCTGAGGTGACAGTGTCACAGAGTTATCGAAATCGAGACCAAATTTTGGTTGCTCATTCCACTGATGTAGCTGTGCAAGCTGCCGGCCAAGCACAGATGCTGTGTCTGCGGACAAGGGGGCCGGAGGAAGGTATTCAAGAATAAGGAAACTGTGATGGCGGGAAGTGCCGGTACCGTAAACCCGCGGAACCTTAACACAACCTGTTCTGGCCAGAAGTGCCAGCTGGTCGGCCTCTTCGATAAACCTCGGTAACATTGCACGGTGGTTAGACTTAATAAAAAAATGTTTATCACCGCAAATCAGTTGCCATGACTGGTTTACTTCGCCACCATGGCATTGGTGATAATAAGAAATTCCTTCTAAATCAGGCTGCTGCTCTTCTAATAGCCGGGTAATTGCTGACCACATGGTGTTGTCCTCATTTGCCGCTGCATGGTTAAATTGTAACCTGTACTTCCGGTGGAATACCAGCCGCAAAAAGCGCCTGTGCTAAAAAAAACAACCAAATAATCACTTTTTTCGGCTGATTGCTGTTACGGCGCAATGAAAAAGAAGTGCTTATTACGGGAGCGCTAATTCTCCGGAAGACACAAAATTAACGCAGTATTTACCCGTGAAATATTTTGAAACATTCTGGCCGCTATTTTATGTAATTTCTCTTTCTATTTTTTTTTTCGGGCATATGATACGCAGCGCTATTCAGATTGATCTGAATAACGCTGCGGTCTGGTGCTTTTTTTTGACATTCAATGTCAACTAATGTTTTTTTACAAACTGAGGGTAAATGGCATTAACTGCTGTTTAAAGTACACATTCTTAGTATTTAACAACGTCGTCGGTACAGGTCTTATTTAATGAAAGCGTTTAATAAAATTGCAGCAGCGTTACTGCTTACTGCCGGAGCCATTGCTCAGCAGGCTTATGCGGATAACTCAGTATTTACCTCCATGGATGATCCATCTACCGCTAAATCACCTTTTGTCGGTACCGCTTCGGCAGGGTATCTGGCCCAGTCAGGAAACAGCTCCAGCTCATCACTGACTGCACAGACGAATATGACATGGTACCAGTCAGCGATGGCATACAGTTTATGGGGAAATGCATCGAATACTTCCTCAAATGACCAGCGCTCTTCAGAGACTTATACTATTGGCGGACGCAGCCGTTACAACCTGGATAGCAACAACTATCTGTTTGGTCAGGCAAGCTGGCTCAGTGACCGGTTTAATGGTTACCGCAGCCGCGATACGCTGGCGACCGGTTACGGACGGCAGATCCTGAATGGTCCGGTGCACTCTCTGCGTGCTGAATTCGGTCCGGGCGTACGTTACGATGAATATGAAGCTGGTGGGCATACCACCAAAGCCCTGGCTTATGGGGCTCTGAGTTACCAGTGGCAGCTGACAGATACAACGAAGTTTATTCAGGGTGTCTCTGCATTAAGTACGCTGGGCGATGATACTACCGTGAACTCAGAAACAGGCCTGCAGGTTGCTATCAACGAGAACTTTGCCCTGAAACTGGCTTATAACGTTACCTGGAATAATTCTCCGCCAGCATCAGCCCCGGATCACACGGATACTAAAACCAGTATCATGCTGACTTATAACATGTAATACCGCAGCCTGAGCTCGCTCAGTGCTAGCGGATGATTCAGGTTACCTGAATGACTGGCAGCGCCGGTATAAGTCACGGTTTGTTTCTCTGCCTGTTCTCTGTGTGGGACTGACAAGCGATAGCTATGGCTAACGGGAATATTGTTACCGACGGCAAGCGCACTAAGCCGAATAATGACAGGTCCGGGAAAGTCCCGGCCCTGTTGTTTCAGCGCGGAAAGCACTGAATATGGTGTGGTTGCGGGGGGCAGGTCATTAACCGTTTTGTTGTTTCTGCCCGGCGGCTTTTTCCGCTGCTGCTTTTTTCGCCATATGGTGGCCGATAAAACAACCGGCAACGGCACCGGCAAATGCATGGTGATGTGCGGCGTGTCCGGCAACGCCACCGATCACAGCGCCTTTAATGCAACCGGCAGCCATTGCGGCCTGGGATACAACTAATGTACTGGCCAGTGCCAGTGTGACAATATATCTTTTCATTTAATGACTCTCCTGCAATAACTCAGCGCAGACTATCATCAGGCTATTTTACCTCAATCGGTTATTTATTAATTTCATAGAGTAATTGTTTCAGAACGGTAAGTTTGTAACGGCCGGATATGTCTGTTGCATAACTGTAATCAGAATCTGTCCGGATGAGCAGGGTGCGACAGGCAGTAGAAAAAGTGAGCAGCGCTGTCGGGGTGAAGATTATTTGTCCGTTTGGCCGGAAAATCGCCCGGCCATGGGTTCCGCGTCTTTCCGTGGCTGTTATTAACATGTACCATTAACAATGTTGCGCCTTTACAAAACAGACAGTGTTTTTACGCTCTGTACCTGTTTATATACCAGACTGGGGAAGATATCAGTTTGATATTGCACAACTCACTGAATTCAAATACAAATCAATATTTGCATGTAGCCTTTGGTGTGGGTTACCACTGCAATTAAGGATATGAAATGCCAGTTATTACTCTTCCTGACGGAAGTCAGCGTTCTTATGACCATGCGGTCAGTGTTATGGATATTGCTCAGGATATCGGTCCGGGCCTGGCGAAAGCCTGTATTGCCGGCCGGGTCAACGGTGAATTAGTCGATGCTGTCGACCCTATCACCGACGACGCCGCAGTGGCGATCATTACGGCTAAAGAGGATGCCGGAATCGAGATCATTCGTCACTCCTGTGCTCACCTGTTAGGGCATGCCATTAAACAACTGTGGCCTGATACCAAAATGGCGATCGGTCCGGTGATTGACCACGGTTTCTACTACGATGTAGACATGGATCATACCCTGACCCGGGAAGACCTTGAGTTGCTCGAAAAGCGGATGCATCAGCTGGCTGAAACCAACTACAATGTTATAAAAAATAAGGTCAGCTGGCAGGAAGCACGTGATACTTTTGAAGCACGCGGAGAAGCTTATAAAATTGCTATTCTTGATGAAAACATCAGCCATGACGATCGTCCCGGCTTATACCATCATGAAGAATACGTAGATATGTGTCGTGGTCCGCATGTCCCGAACATGCGTTTCTGCCATCATTTCCGGTTGCAAAAAACGGCCGGTGCATACTGGCGAGGCGACAGCAACAACAAAATGTTGCAGCGTATTTACGGAACGGCCTGGGCAGATAAAAAGCAGCTGGCGGCTTATCTGAAACGTCTGGAAGAAGCGGCAAAACGCGATCACCGTAAAATCGGTAAACAGCTGGATTTGTATCATATGCAGGAAGAAGCACCGGGTATGGTGTTCTGGCATAATGATGGCTGGACAGTGTTCCGTGAACTGGAAGTGTTTGTCCGTACCAAGCTGAAAGAATACCAGTACCAGGAAGTGAAGGGTCCTTTTATGATGGACCGTGTGCTGTGGGAAAAAACCGGTCACTGGGATAACTATAAAGAAGCTATGTTCACGACTTCTTCTGAGAATCGTGAATACTGCATTAAACCAATGAACTGCCCGGGCCACGTGCAAATCTTTAACCAGGGTCTGAAGTCTTACCGTGATTTGCCTCTGCGCATGGCAGAATTTGGCAGTTGCCACCGTAATGAACCGTCAGGGGCATTACATGGTCTGATGCGTGTCCGTGGCTTCACCCAGGATGATGCGCACATTTTCTGTACCGAAGATCAGATTCTGGATGAAGTGAACAGCTGTATCCGGATGATTTATGATATGTACGGCACTTTTGGTTTTGCGAAGATTGTTGTTAAACTGTCAACCCGTCCGGAAAAACGTATCGGCAGCGAGGATTTATGGGATCGCGCCGAACAGAATCTGGCCGAAGCACTGACCGCAAATAATATCGAATTCGAATATCAGCCAGGTGAAGGGGCATTTTATGGCCCTAAAATTGAATTTACCTTATATGATTGTCTGGATCGTGCGTGGCAGTGTGGTACAGTACAGCTCGACTTCTCTCTGCCAGGTCGTCTGGATGCGACTTATGTGGGTGAGAACAATGAACGTCAGACGCCGGTAATGATTCACCGTGCGATTCTGGGCTCAATGGAACGCTTTATCGGTATTCTGACTGAAGAATATGCCGGTTTCTTCCCGACCTGGCTGGCACCATTACAGGTTGTGTTGATGAATATTACCGACAGCCAGGCAGATTATGTCAACGAATTAACCCAAAAATTACAAAAAGCGGGTATTCGGGTAAAAGCGGACTTGAGAAACGAGAAGATAGGCTTTAAAATTCGTGAACACACATTACGTCGTGTCCCCTATATGTTAGTCTGCGGTGAAAAAGAAGTGGAAGCCGGTAAAGTAGCCGTGCGTACCCGCCGTGGTGTAGACTTAGGTTCTATGGACGTCGATGTATTTATAGATAAGCTGCAGCAAGAAATTCGCAGCAGACATCTTCATCAATTGGAGGAGTAAGGTATTAAAGGCGGAAAAAGAGTACAACCAACACGTCCGAACCGTATCAACGGCGAAATCCGTGCCACAGAGGTACGTCTGACGGGTGTTGACGGTGAGCAGCTAGGCATTGTCAGCCTGCGCGAAGCTTTAGAAAAATCTGAAGAAGCAGGCGTGGATTTAGTTGAAATCAGCCCTAACGCCGAGCCGCCGGTTTGCCGCATTATGGATTACGGCAAATTCCTCTATGAAAAGAGCAAATCTTCTAAGGAACAGAAGAAAAAGCAAAAAATTGTCCAGGTTAAGGAAATTAAATTCCGTCCTGGTACAGATGAAGGCGACTATCAGGTCAAACTACGCAACCTGATTCGTTTTCTTGAAGAGGGCGATAAAGCCAAAATCACACTGCGTTTTCGTGGTCGTGAAATGGCGCACCAGCAGATTGGTATGGAAGTGCTTAACCGCGTGAAAGAAGATCTGTCTGAACTGGCGGTTGTTGAATCCTTTCCTACAAGGATTGAAGGCCGTCAGATGATCATGGTGCTCGCACCTAAGAAGAAGCAGTAGGCTTTCAAGTAATATTCCCGTTCTGCAGGTAACGGCAGAACGGGAATATTCGCCTGCTGGTTCATTTTATTAACAATGCGAAGTGGATATTTTAAAAAATGCCAAAGATTAAAACTGTACGTGGAGCGGCTAAACGCTTCAAGAAGACCGCTTCTGGCGGCTTCAAGCGTAAACGCGCTAACCTGCGTCATATTCTGACCAAAAAGTCTACTAAGCGTAAACGTCACCTGCGCCCTAAAGGCCTGGTATCTAAAGGCGATCTGGGTCTGGTTATTGCCTGCCTGCCGTACGCATAAGTTAACTTTTTTTCTCACAGAATATAAAACAGGAGAGCTATTATGGCTCGTGTAAAACGTGGTGTAATTGCCCGCGCACGTCACAAAAAAATCTTAAAACAAGCTAAAGGTTACTACGGTGCACGTTCACGTGTTTATCGTGTTGCCTTCCAGGCTGTTATCAAAGCTGGTCAGTACGCATACCGCGACCGTCGTCAACGTAAGCGTCAGTTCCGTCAGCTGTGGATTGCACGTATTAACGCTGCAGCCCGTCAGAATGGTCTGTCTTACAGCCGTTTCATCAATGGCCTGAAAAAAGCCTCAATTGAAATCGACCGTAAGATCCTGGCTGACATCGCAGTATTCGACAAAGTAGCTTTCGCTGCTTTAGTTGAAAAAGCGAAATCAGTTCTGGCATAAGTCAGATAAAAAAGGGAGCTTGCTCCCTTTTTTATTATGATATGTAAATGCTAACTGTTTGACTTTTATCTGTTATTATAACGTTTCTGACTACCAGCCTGACGGCTAAACAGGTAACCTGAATATGAATTCCGCTATTTTTCGCTTCTTTTTTTACTTTAGCACCTGAACCCGGGGGCTTGTGCGCAGCAGAAAAGAAACGAAAAATCGCGCTAAAAGCCTCCCTGGTGGAGGCTTTGTTATTTCTGGCGACCTATACCAGGGCTACGGTCCAAACAAGAACAGAACACCAGACTAACTGGAAGAAGAGGAAAACATGTCCCAACTCGCAGAATTAGTGGCCCGCGCAAGGGCTGCTATAGACGAGGCGACGGATATCGCCACCCTGGATGCTGTCCGCGTCGAATACCTGGGGAAAAAAGGCCATCTGACTCTGCAGATGACGACATTACGTGAATTACCGGCTGAGGAACGTCCTGCGGCCGGTGCGGTAATTAACGAAGCCAAACAACAGGTGCAGGAACAATTAACCCTGCGTAAACAGACGCTGGAAACCGCGGCGCTGAACGAACGACTGTCTGCTGAAACGATTGATGTTTCTCTGCCCGGGCGTCGTATAGAAAATGGCGGACTGCATCCGGTAACCCGAACCATCGATCGTATCGAACACTTTTTCGGTGAGCTGGGTTTTACAACCGTGACCGGCCCGGAAATTGAAGATGCGTATTATAACTTCGATGCCCTGAATATTCCCGGCCATCACCCGGCCCGTGCTGACCATGATACCTTCTGGTTTGATGCACAACGCCTGCTGCGTACCCAGACATCAGGTATGCAGATCCGTACCCTGGAGAAAAATCAGCCACCGGTGCGTATTATTGTTCCCGGCCGTGTCTACCGTAATGATTATGATCAGACCCACACACCTATGTTCCACCAGATGGAAGGTCTGATTGTTGATAAAGACATCAGCTTTACCAATCTGAAAGGCACGCTGCACGATTTCCTGAATAACTTCTTTGAGGAAGATCTGCAGGTCCGCTTCCGTCCTTCCTATTTCCCGTTCACTGAGCCGTCGGCTGAAGTTGATGTCATGGGCAAAAACGGCAAATGGCTTGAAGTTCTGGGCTGCGGAATGGTGCACCCGAATGTATTACGCAATGTCGGGATTGATCCGGAAGTGTATTCCGGTTTCGCTTTTGGTATGGGTATGGAACGTCTGACGATGCTGCGTTATGGCGTGACGGATTTACGTGCATTCTTCGAAAACGATCTGCGTTTTCTGAAACAGTTTAAATAAGGGCAGGGTTATCCAATGAAATTCAGTGAACTTTGGTTACGTGAATGGGTAAATCCGGCCCTGACCAGTGAAGAACTTTCTGAACAAATTACCATGGCCGGTCTGGAAGTTGACGGCACCGCGCCGGTGGCGGGCGATTTTCATGGCGTTGTGGTCGGTGAAGTTGTTGAATGCGAACAACACCCGAATGCTGATAAGTTGCGGGTCACCAAAGTCAACGTAGGCGGCGATCGTCTGCTGGACATCGTCTGCGGCGCACCCAACTGTCGCAAAGGCCTGAAAGTCGCCGTAGCGACTGTCGGTGCGGTTCTGCCGGGTGACTTTAAAATTAAAGCTGCCAAACTGCGGGGTGAGCCGTCGGAGGGTATGCTGTGCTCTTATTCAGAACTGGGCATTGCCGTTGAATCTGATGGCATTATGGAATTACCTGCCGGGGCTGTGGCGGGTACTGATTTCCGTAAGTTCCTGCAACTGGATGACACGACCATTGAAATCAGTGTGACGCCTAACCGTGCTGACTGTCTGGGTATTATGGGGATAGCCCGTGATGTTGCGGTCCTGAATGGTCTCAGGTTATCTGAGCCAGAGATCGAACCGGTAGTGGCAACCACTGATCGTCGTTTCCCGATTGAAGTACAGGCGACAGAGGCCTGCCCGCGCTATCTGGGCCGTGTGATTAGCGGAATAAATGTTGCTGCTGATACTCCGTTATGGATGAAAGAAAAATTACGCCGTTGTGGTATTCGTTCTATTGATGCGGTTGTCGATGTCACGAACTATGTATTGCTGGAACTTGGTCAGCCGATGCACGCTTTTGACCTCGACCGTTTACAGGGCGGCATTATTGTTCGCCTGGCCGACGAAGGTGAAAAACTGACCCTGCTCGACGGTAATGAAGCGACCCTCAGCGCAGATACTCTGGTTATCGCTGACCAGCAAAAAGCTCTGGCGATGGCGGGTATCTTTGGCGGAGAAGAGTCAGCTGTTAATCATCAGACACAAAATCTGTTGCTCGAATGTGCCTGGTTTAATCCGTTAGCCATTACTGGCCGGGCGCGTCGTCAGGGGCTGCATACCGATGCATCTCACCGTTATGAACGTGGTGTCGATACCACGCTGCAATATAAAGCAATGGAACGGGCTACCCGTTTACTGCTGGATATCTGCGGTGGTGAAGCCGGACCGGTGATCGACTGTACTCATCAGCAAGCATTACCGGTGCCAGCGACCATTACTCTGCGTCGCCAGAAACTGGACCGTCTGATTGGGCACTCTATTGCCGATGCGCAGGTGACCGATATTCTGCAACGTCTGGGATGTAACGTTACCTGCGGGCAGGATGAGTGGACGGCGACGGCCCCGGGCTGGCGTTTTGATATGGCTATCGAAGAAGATCTGGTGGAAGAGGTTGCGCGGGTCTACGGATATAACAATATCCCCGATGTTCCTGTCAAAGCCGATCTGGTGATGCCGGTACACCGCGAAGCCAGTCTGTCCCTGAAACGTGTAAAAGCAATGCTGGTTGATAAAGGCTATCAGGAAGCGATTACCTACAGTTTTGTCGATCCTAAAGTGCAGAGTCTGGTACATCCGGGTGAAGAAGCGCTGATCCTGCCAAACCCGATCTCCAGCGAAATGTCAGCGATGCGTCTGTCACTGTTACCGGGATTACTGGGAGCGGTAGTCTATAACCAGAATCGCCAGCAAAGCCGCGTCCGTTTATTTGAAAGCGGGTTGCGTTTTGTTCCCGACAGTTCGGCAGAACTGGGGATCCGTCAGCAGACTATGCTGGCCGGGGTAATTACGGGTACCCGGGTTGAAGAGCACTGGGACCAGCAGCGTGCGACTGTCGACTTTTTTGACCTGAAAGGTGATCTGGAGTCGGTGCTTGACCTGACAGCGAAAGGTGAGCAGATTGAATTCCGCGCGGCGGCACATTCTGCACTTCATCCGGGACAGACTGCGGGTATTTATTTGCAGGATCAATGCATTGGTTTTATCGGCGTGGTTCACCCGGAACTGGAACGTAAGCTTGATCTGAATGGCCGTACTGTCGTTTTCGAACTGCAGTGGGATCAGCTTGCAGACCGCGTCCTGCCTGCTGCGAAAGATATTTCCCGCTTCCCGGCTAACCGTCGTGATATCGCGGTTGTGGTGGCCGAAAACGTCCCTGCGGCAGCAGTAATTGCAGAGTGTAAGAAAGTTGGCGTAAATCAGTTAGTTGGCGTAAACTTGTTTGACGTGTACCGAGGTAAGGGTGTGAGTGAGGGTTATAAGAGCCTTGCAATCAGCCTGATTTTGCAGGATACCAGCCGGACACTCGAAGAAGACGAAATCGCCGCGACTGTTGCTAATTGTGTTGCGGCATTAAAAGAGCGATTCCAGGCAACCTTGAGGGATTGAACTTATGGCGCTTACAAAAGCTGAAATGTCAGAGTACCTGTTCGAAAAACTGGGTCTTAGCAAGCGTGATGCGAAGGATCTGGTTGAACTGTTTTTTGAAGAAGTCCGCAGGGCATTAGAGAATGGTGAGCAGGTTAAACTGTCAGGCTTTGGCAATTTTGACTTACGTGATAAGAATCAACGTCCGGGAAGAAATCCGAAAACCGGGGAAGATATCCCGATTACGGCCCGTCGTGTTGTGACTTTCCGCCCCGGCCAGAAACTGAAAAGCCGTGTCGAAAACGCTGCTCCGAAGAAAAGTTAATGTTTTACTGATGCAATGTACTAAAGGCCGCGACTGCGGCCTTTTTTTTGTCTGTGGTTTATGGCACAACAGATAAACCCGACAGCTGACTGCCCGGCAAGAGTAACCGCCATTGACTGGTTTATTCGGGTTAGCCGCACTGGCGGGTATTCGTCTGCTGGCGGTACTGCGGATGATCTGCCCAGTGTCAGCACAGACCGTATTACTGTGTCATTTTTGCTTATTAAATGGCTTCGCGGAGTCCCTGGTATGATACGTATTGCTGTAGCTTTATTGGTATTATTACTTGCCGGGTGCAGCAGCCGTGCACCGGCTCCTGATGCACGCTTGTCTGATCCCGTCAAAGTGACCCGGCAGCTGAGCCAGCAACTGTCTCAATGGCATGGTACGCCTTACCGGCTTGGCGGACTCAGTCGCCGCGGTGTTGACTGCTCCGGTTTTGTGTATCTGACGTTCCGTAATCGTTTTGACTTGCAGTTACCCCGAACCACTCGCCAGCAAAGCAGGCTGGGGACGCGGATCAAAAAAAGCGAGTTAAGGCCGGGAGACCTGGTCTTTTTCAAAACCGGCTGGGGGCAGGATGGTTTACATGTCGGTATTTATGATCGTGATAACCTGTTTATCCATGCCTCAACCAGCAGGGGGGTGATGCGCTCTTCGCTGGATAATGTTTACTGGCGTAAAGTCTTCTGGCAGGCGAGGCGCATTTAGAGTTTTTCAGGGAGGATGGCTGACAGGTGTCGTGGTGTGCGGAAAGCATCGCCGTGACTGTCATCACAGACAACAGCAAGGTACACTTACTGCTAAACAGCACATAAGATGCTTTCCTGAACTATGCCCACCTGCGGAGTTGCTATGCAGTTTAAAAATACCTGGTTCGATGAACTGCCTGACTTTTACAGCGCAGTGACCCCGGCGCCCCTGAATCAGGGGCGGTTGCTCTATCATAACCAGCCGTTGGCCGACGCCCTGCAACTGGATGCACAACTGTTCAGTGGTTCAGGGCATCCGGTTTTTTACGGAGGGGCGGTTATTGAAGGGATGTCGCCGCTGGCACAGGTCTATAGTGGTCATCAGTTTGGTGTCTGGGCCGGACAATTAGGCGATGGCCGGGGACTGTTGCTGGGGGAACAACGTCTCCCCAACGGGCAGAAGTATGACTGGCACCTGAAAGGTGCCGGCCTGACGCCATATTCCCGCAGCGGAGATGGCCGTGCGGTCATTCGCTCGACCGTCCGGGAATTCCTCGCCTCTGAAGCGATGCATGGCCTGGGGATCCCGACGACCCGCGCCCTTAGCCTGGCCATCAGCGATGAACCTGTCTTCCGCGAACAGACAGAACGGGGGGCAATGCTGGTAAGGATTGCTGAAAGCCATTTGCGTTTCGGTCATTTTGAACATTTTTTCTACCGTAACCAGCCAGAAAAAGTCCGTGAGCTGGCCGATTACGCCATCCGCCATCACTGGCCGGCACTCGCTGATGATGCGGATCGCTACCTGCTGTGGTTTTCGGATGTGGTAAAACGCACAGCCACGATGATAGCCCGCTGGCAGGCAGTCGGCTTCTCACATGGCGTGATGAACACGGATAATATGTCGCTGCTGGGCCTGACACTTGATTATGGTCCGTACGGGTTTATGGACGATTATAATCCGCAGTTTATCTGTAATCACAGTGATCATCAGGGGCGTTATCGCTTTGAAAATCAGCCAATGGCGGGGTTGTGGAACCTCAACCGGCTGGCCCACGCATTATCCCCCTTACTGTCGGCCGGACAGCTGAAGCAGGCCCTGGCTGGTTATGAACACTGGCTGATGGAAGCCTGGGGTCAGCAGATGCGCGATAAGCTCGGCTTCTTTAGCCGCCGCCCGGAAGATAACGATCTGCTGAGTGAACTGCTGGCACTAATGGCCAGTGAAGGCAGCGATTACACCAGGACTTTTCGTTTGTTGTCGGAAACAGAGCAGTTACAGGCACAATCACCGTTACGTGACGAGTTTATTGACAGGGCAGCATTTGATCACTGGTTTATTAAATACCGCCAGCGTTTAGCAGAAGAACAGATCAGTGATGAGCATCGTCAGCAGCGGATGCAGCAGGTAAACCCGGCGCTGGTATTGCGCAATTATCTGGCACAGCAAGCCATTGAAGAAGCGGAGCGCGGTGAAACTGGCGCATTGTCCGTGCTTCACCGGGCGTTACAGAACCCTTACCGGCTGGCAAATGACCAGCAGGCGTTATTTAATCGCCCGCCGGACTGGGGTAAGGCATTAGAAATCAGCTGTTCCAGCTGACTCCGGTCGCGGTTAATGGCTGGCGGAAACGGCTTCTGCCAGCAGCTTCAGTACCGTTTCAGTATCTTCCCAGCCGATACAGGGGTCGGTAATTGACTGGCCATAGACCAGTGGTTTCCCGGCAGCCACGGCCTGTTGCCCTTCCTGTAAAAAGCTTTCGATCATCACGCCGGCAATGGCGGTTTCTCCGTCACGTAACTGTTGCGCCACATCATCAGCAACCAGTAATTGCCGGCGGTGTTGTTTCAGGCAGTTACCGTGGCTGAAATCAATCACCAGCCGCGGGGTCAGCTGAAACTCTTCCAGTGCCTGACGTGCCATACGAATATGCTCTGATGTGTAATTAGGCTGTTTCCCGCCACGTAAAATAATGTGTCCGTCGGGATTCCCCTGCGTCTGATAGATAGTCATCTGCCCTTGTTTATCGGGAGACAAAAACATATGGCTGGCTTGCGTTGCACGGATAGCATCAATGGCAATCCGGACGTTACCGTCCGTGCCGTTTTTAAACCCGACAGGGCAGGAGAGCGCTGACGCCATTTCCCGGTGAATCTGACTTTCGGTGGTACGGGCACCGATGGCACCCCAGCTGATCAGGTCAGCAATAAATTGTCCGTTCACCATATCAAGGAACTCTGTGGCGGTTGGCAGACCGAGCGCATTGATGTCCAGTAATAGCTTACGGGCAATGGCCAGACCGTGATTAATGTTATAACTGCCGTCGAGGCCGGGATCATTAATCAGCCCCTTCCATCCGGTGACGGTACGGGGTTTTTCAAAGTAAGTCCGCATCACTATTTCCAGCTTATGATGATAACGGTCGCGCAGTCGGTTCAGGCGCTGTGCGTATTCCAGCGCAGCAGCCGGGTGATGCAGGGAACAGGGCCCGATAATGACCAGCAGACGCTTATCTGTACCCCGTAAAATACGGCTGATGCGCTGTCGGGTGGCCAGGATATTATCGGCTATTGCCGGGGAAACGGGGAATTGCTGATTAAGTGCTGCCGGAGTGATTAGCGGAGCAACTGGCCTGGTGCGTAATTCATCTGTTTTCTTCATAGTACTCTCGGAATCTGTGCTTCTCATCGGCAGAATGCCGGGAAGATATGGCACAAACCATAACCGAACAGTCGATGATTTCAACTGCCTGAGTGAAAAAGATGCGGATTACCGGCCGTGAAATGGTTACCGGGCCACAAAAAGATAAAAAAAATGCCCTTTACAGAAGGGCAAAGACTACACACAGCAATAAGTGTTTCGCTACCTTTTTAGGGGTAAGTGAAAATATTAATAATTATCATAAAGTTATTTACCTTCCTGATCTGTAAGAATCATCCCATTAACAAATATCCTTGCAGAGCAGTGCCCCTGAAAACTACCAGCGGCACCTGCAGTGACTATTCTGCCACAGAGTTATTACGGGCATGACGTGCCTGTTCGGCCGTTTTGCGGGTATCTTCTATCAGTTCTTCAACCACCAGTTCAGGATCGCCGTGGGGTTCCGGCGCCTGATGCATCCAGACAGAGACCAGGCGATAAGAGACAGCCAGTACCACCGGACCGATAAACAGACCAATCATGCCGAAAGAAACCAGTCCGCCGATAACCCCGGAGAGGATAATCAGCATCGGCAGGTCGGCACCAAGCCGGATAAGCATGGGGCGGATCACGCTGTCCATAGTACCGACAACACAGCTCCAGACCAGCAATACCGTTCCCCAGGTCGTGTCGCCACTCCAGTACAGCCAGATAATGGCCGGTACCAGTACCAGTAGCGGACCAATCTGGATCAGGCAGCAAAGGATCATAACCACAGTTAACAGGGTGGCATAAGGAATACCGGCAATCGCCAGACCAATCCCGCCGACCACGCCTTGTAACAGGGCCGTCACGACCACGCCAAGTGCCACCGCACGGATCGCCTGACCCGCCAGCAGTACCACGGCATCGCCGCGGCGTCCCGCCAGACGGTAAGCAAAATGGCGTATTCCCTGACCGACCCGTTCACCGCGCCAGTAAAGCAGTACACTGAACAGCAGCATCAGTGCCAGGTGTACCAGCAATCGGCCAAAATGCCCGGCCTGAGCAACGAAAAAGCTGGTTGTCTGACCAATGTAAGGCTGTATTTTTGCCATCATGGCACTGCCACCGCCTGCCACCATTTTGTGGTAGTAGATCGCCATTTTGTTACCCGCCAGCGGGATTTTATCCAGCCACTCCAGTTTCGGTATCTCGATATGTCCTGAGGTTGCCCAGGCGACCACCGGTCCGATATTGTCGATCACGCTGCTAATCAGTAACGCAATCGGAATAATAAACACCAGCAGTAAAATCAGGGTCATCACCAGTACGGCCAGCGAACGGCGTCCCCATAGATATTTCTGGATGCGCAGCATCAGCCCCCAGGTGGCGATAACCACCATCCCTGCCCATGCAAAGCCAAGGATAAATGGCTGCACGATCCAAAAACTGGCGACGATCATTAAAACGAAAAACATCAGCGTAAATAGCTTTTGCGGTAAATCCTTATCCTGCGGCAGCGCTTTCATAACAACCTTTACCTCAATCAGTTCACCCGGTGTCGGGGATGCTGCTAATGATGCGGTATTTCCGGCAAATACAACAGAGCCGACAGGTAAACTTTTTCATACAGTAACAAAAGCAGCGTTGACGAAAATATGGTAAAACCAATTATCTGAACAATTACAACAACACAACATCCGGGTTTTTACTGCATGATCCCACAGATAAACCATGCACCTGGGCTGAGCCCGCAGGTGCTTTCCTATATTGAGACACTTCAGCAGCAAGGTTTTAGCGGTGATATTGCGACCGATTATGGCGCGCGCCTGAGTATGTCGGTCGATAACAGTATTTACCAGAGCCTGCCGGAAGCGATTATTTTTCCACGCTCTGTGGCAGATGTCGCCATGATCAGCCGCATTTCTGCTGAAAAGGACTATCAGTCGCTGACACTGACAGCGCGTGGCGGAGGCACAGGGACTAATGGTCAGTCACTGAATCAGGGCATTATTGTTGATCTGTCGCGCCATATGAACCGTATCCTTGAGATAAATACGGATGAAGGCTGGGTAAGGGTTGAGGCCGGGGTAGTAAAAGATCAGCTGAACCAGTGGCTGAAACCTTATGGCTTCTTCTTTGCACCCGAATTATCAACCAGTAACCGCGCCACTATCGGCGGGATGATTAACACCGATGCCTCGGGGCAGGGGTCGCTGGTCTACGGTAAAACCTCTGATCATGTGCTGGGGTTACGGGTTATTCTGGCTGACGGGGAGATGCTTGATACCCGGCCGGTGCCGGTCGCGCTGGCAGAGCAAATCGCCGCAGAACAGACCCGTGAAGGTGAAATTTATCAGCAAGTCCTCAAAAGCTGTCGTGATAACCGACAGCTGATCCTCGATAAGTTCCCACGGCTTAACCGTTTTATGACCGGTTATGACCTGCGCCATGTGCTGAGTGATGATCTGCAAACTTTTGATCTGACCAGAATTCTGTGTGGTTCAGAAGGAACTCTGGCGTTTATTACTGAGGCGCGGCTGAATATCACGCCCATCCCAAAAGTGCGTCAGTTGGTAAATATAAAATATGACAGCTTTGACTCGGCATTACGTAATGCACCCTTTCTGGTGCAGGCGCAGGCCCTGTCGGTGGAAACCGTAGACTCGACAGTCCTTAATCTGGCCCGTGAGGACATTGTCTGGCATTCGGTGAAAGAGCTGATTACCGATGTACCGGGAGAACAGATGCTTGGGCTGAACCTGGTTGAGTTTGCCGGGAATGACAGAGAACTGGCGGCGAAGCAGGTCAGTGACTTATGTCAGCGCCTGGACCAGCTGATGCAGGCCAGAGAAGCAGGAATTATTGGTTATCAGTGTTGTACACGGCTTGATGAAGTGGAACGTATTTATGCCATGCGTAAAAAAGCGGTCGGTCTGCTGGGCAATGCCAAAGGGCATGCCAAACCTATCCCTTTTGTGGAAGATACCGCAGTACCGCCAGAACAGCTGGCTGACTATATTACTGATTTTCGTGCGCTGCTGGACAGCCACGGACTGAGCTATGGCATGTTTGGCCATGTTGATGCCGGCGTTCTGCATGTCCGTCCTGCACTGGACATGTGTGACCCTCAGCAGGAACTGCTGATGAAACGCTTGTCTGACCAGGTGGCAGCCCTGACCGCAAGCTATGGCGGGCTATTATGGGGAGAACACGGAAAAGGCTACCGCGGGGCTTATACAGAGGATTTCTTCGGAGCTGAACTGTTTCGCGAATTACGGCGCATCAAACGTGCATTCGATCGGCAAAACCGGCTTAATCCGGGAAAAATCTGTACTCCTCTTGACAGCCCTGCAGTACTGAAACCTATCGAAAGCCCGACCCGTGGCAGCTTTGACCGGCAGATTCCGGTAACTGTCCGGGAAGACTGGCGCGGAGCGATGGAGTGTAATGGTAACGGGTTATGCTTTAATTTTGATGTGAACAGTCCGATGTGCCCGTCCATGAAAATTACCCGTAACCGGTTACATTCACCCAAAGGCCGTGCCACCCTGACCAGAGAATGGCTGCGTTTACTGGCGGAGCAGGGGGTTGACCCCCGACAGCTGGAACAGACTTTACCGCAGAATACTCTCAGTCTGCGCAGTTTTATCAGTAAACTGAAAAATACCCGCCAGGCAGCCAGAGGGGAATATGACTTCTCTCATGAAGTGAAAGAGGCAATGGCCGGTTGTCTGGGATGTAAAGCCTGCTCCAGCCAGTGCCCGATCAAAATTGATGTACCTTCATTCCGTTCCCGTTTTTTACAGCTGTACCACAGCCGTTATCTGCGGCCGGTCAGTGATCACCTGGTGGCCGCGGTGGAGAGCTATACGCCATTAATGGCCAGGGCACCACGGCTGTTTAATTTTTTCCTGACCAACCCGCAATTGCAGGCTTTTAGCAGGAAATATATCGGTATGGCTGATTTGCCCGCACTGTCATCACCGACCCTGAAACAACAGTTAGCTGGTCATCAGGCCCTGCAAACCTCACCGGATGATCTGCGTCACCTGAGCCTTGCCGAACGTCAGCAGTATGTGCTGGTGGTGCAGGACCCGTTCACCAGTTATTACGAAGCCAGACTAGTCAGTGATTTTATCAGCCTGATCAGTAAACTTGGCTTTAAACCGGTACTGGTGCCGTTTACGCCTAACGGTAAAGCGCAGCATGTAAAAGGGTTCCTGCAGCGGTTTGCCGGCACGGCCAGGAAGAGTGCCGGGGTACTGAATGAGCTTGCGGCGCTCGGGATCCCCATGGTCGGGACGGACCCGGCACTGGTACTCTGTTATCGCGATGAGTACCGGCAGGTGCTGGGTGACGCGCGGGGAGATTTCAGCGTATTACTGGCTCATGAGTGGCTGAACCAGGTGACCGCCGGGCGTGCTGAGCAGCAACCTGTCGGTGAGGCATGGTATCTGTTCCCCCACTGTACCGAAAATACAGCCCTCCCTCAGTCGGGCAGCCACTGGAAATCTATTTTCAGCCGTTTTGGCGCAAAACTGGAAACCGTCAATGCCGGATGCTGTGGTATGGCAGGTACCTATGGTCATGAAACCAGAAATCTTGATAACTCTCTGGGAATTTACCAGCTCTCCTGGCAGCCGCACATGCAACAGCGGGCCCGTCACCGTTGTCTGGCGACCGGTTATTCCTGCCGGAGTCAGGTAAAAAGGATTGAAGGCGAGGCAGTACGCCATCCGTTGCAGGCCTTGCTTGAGATGGTAAGTTAGTACGCAGACGCCGGTGTTAACCGCGGAAAGTGCATGCTGCGCTTTCCGCGCTGTTTCAGGGCAGTTGTTCGGAATAACAAAAAAATTCTTCCTGTAAATGGCATACCTGTTCCCATTCACCTTCCTGCATCAGGCGGTGGCTTAACTGACTGAGTGAGTAGCGAGCCAGTTGCAGCGCCTGTAAACGGAACAACATATCCTGAGCTTCATCGGCCATTCCGCTGACCAGTTGCTGGTGCAGGCTGAGTAAAATCGACAGACTGCGACCGTCATCGCCTTGCTGCTGGCATTTGTCGGCCATGCTCAGGCACAGGTCATTAAATCCCCGCAAATCCGCCAGTGAGCTGTCAGGCTGTTTTAGACGGTGTTTACGGTTATGGAACTCTCTGCACATTGCTCTGAGGGTCTGATGGTATTCTTCAAGGTGAATCGTTAGCCAGCCAGAAAATGAGAACATCACAATACCTCTCTGTAGTAATGATAATCATTATCATATAACTATCCGGTATTTTGCAAGCCTGACGTTTCTTAAGCAGAGTCGTCAGGAGGCTGTCTCAGGATTGTTGCTGCGGCCAGCGTGTGACAAGTCCGGAAAGGGCGAAATATCTTTACAAAGGCGGGTACTGAAAGCAGCAGATAGCAGATATGCAGCTTGCTGAACAGGGGCAGCCGGGGCAGGCAGGAGGCGTGTATCAGACACAGCCACTGAGGGTTCAGCAAAAAAAGGCGGGAGAACGATGAAAGTCGCCGGAACGACAGATAAAAAAAATGGCGCCCGCAGGCGCCATTTTCACTACCAGAACGCTTACTTGCGGTATGCGTGAGCCTGGTTATCCAGACGCTGGTTAGCGCGAGCTGCGTCGTCTTTAGCAGCCTGAACGTCAGTACGTACTGCGTTCACGTCGGTGCTCAGCTGGTCAACTTTGGTGTTCAGAGTCTGAACATCGCTTGACAGTTGGTCGATTTTAGCATTGCTAGAACAACCAGCCAGCAGAGTTGAACCCAGAATTACCGCGCCCAGTACCAGTTTAGTACGATTCATTATTTTACCCTCTAAATTGAGTTAATCTCCATGTAGCCCAATAAGTATTACACAAAGTTTTTTGAGTTGAGAATATATTTTTTATGAGAACATGCTTAATTTCGTTTATTCGCTCAAAGAAACAGCGATTAATAAATTCTGATAAATTTTTTAGTAAAAACATTGAGATTTAATCGGATTTACCTTAATTATAAAAAGCATTTTTAGTCTCTTTTTATTTTTTTTTGAACTTATTTAAAATAAAAAGGCATAAAAAAAGGCGCCCCGCAGGACGCCTTGTCACAAATATATATTAAATAACGTGAACTGAAGCAGTATTTGTGGTGCCGCTTGGTACTAATGCCCCGGAAACCATTACCACAACATCGCCTTCCGCCGCATATCCGGCGCTGAGAGCAATCTCTTTACCGATACGATAGAAGTCATCAGTTGACGCGATTTCTTTAACCAGGTGTGTCTCGACACCTTTAGTCACTAATAGCTGGCGGGCCGTGGTTTCATTGGTGGTTAGTGCCAGAATAGTGGCTGACGGGAAATATTTACGGATAGATTTTGCGGATTTTCCGCCCTGGGTCGCCACAACAATCAGGGCTGATTGCAGTTTTTCCGCGGTTTCTACTGCGCCACGACATACAGCTTCTGTGATGCGTAATTTATGGCTGTCGTGCAGGGAGTCGATTCGGCTGCCCATCACACGGTCAGTACGGTCGCAGATCGTCGCCATAATAGTGACGGCTTCCAGCGGATATTTACCTTTAGCACTTTCACCGGACAGCATTACGGCATCAGTACCGTCGAGGATAGCATTCGCCACATCGCCGGCTTCAGCGCGGGTAGGGCGCGGGTTCTTGATCATCGAATCCAGCATCTGGGTTGCTGTGATCACCAGCTTACGTGCTTTGTTACATTTCTGAATCATCATCTTCTGGGCGAAAATAACTTCTTCCACCGGGATTTCAACCCCTAAGTCGCCCCTGGCCACCATAATGCCATCAGACGCTTCCAGAATTTCATCAAAGTTGTTCAGACCTTCCTGATTTTCGATTTTCGAAATAATCTGAATATTCTCACCGCCGTGCTGTTTCAGGTGTTCGCGGATTTCAAGCACGTCAGAACGTTTACGGATAAAGGACGCAGCAACGAAATCCACACCTTGCTCACAACCAAAAATCAGATCACGCTTATCTTTTTCCGCGAGGGCCGGTAACTGAATAGAGACACCCGGCAGGTTAACACCTTTGTTTTCACCCAGGTCACCATTGTTCAGTACTTTACAGACAACGGTATTTTCGGTGACTGACAACACTTCCATACCCAGCAAACCATCATCAACCAGAACCGTATTACCGATGGCCAGATCCGCGGCAAAGCCGGGATAAGTGACGGCAACGTGCTGATTATTACCAATAACAGACTGGTCGGTAGTAAAGGTAAATGTCTGTCCCGCCTGCAGCGAAACATCATTACCGCCTTCCAGTTTCATGGTGCGGATTTCCGGACCTTTGGTGTCCAGCAGAATAGCAGCATTGTGTCGGGTTTTACTGACCACTGCACGCAGGTTAGCGATACGCTGTCCATGTTCAGCATAATCACCATGAGAAAAATTCAGACGCATAACATTCATACCCGCATCCAGCAGGTGAGTCAGCATCTCTTCAGATTCAGTTTTTGGGCCGATAGTACAGACGATTTTGGTTTTTTTCATGACGGGTTATCTATAAGTTGTAATGGGTTAAGAAATACAGACCACCGGCCGGACAAGCCGATGACGGGGATTTTGGTCTCAGGTAACACAAACTCACAGGAGCGAACACGCCGATAAGAAGAGTAAAAACGGTCTGATGCGTAGGATCCCGCACCACACAAAGGCAGATAAGAAATGGATGTTGCGCAAGCTGTATACGTTAATGCTCTTATCACGTTATTCGCAGACACCGTTCAAGTGGACAACAGGGTTATTATAGTCACTAAGTGGGCGGAAACCAAACAGAAATCGGAATAAGCCTGATACAGAGCAGTGAAAGAATGATATTGCGCAACACTACATCAGATTTTCGAAGGGTGGCTGAAAAAAACTGAGACAGGCTGCTTCCGCAGTATCAGCGCGGTCCGGCGACCAGTGAAAGCACCGGATGACCGGGGACAGACAGCATACGTAAATCACGTAACCGTTCCCGGGAATAATTATCTGAAACCGGCAGCGGTTACCACCAGATTTCCATCTGAGCACCGAAGCTGACCTCACCACGGCTTCCGCGACTAAAGTTATAACCAGCGCTGTCACTGTAAGCCAGACCGTTACTTATGCCAGCCATATTATCCGGAGCATACCCCCAGTTTTCCTGCCATTTGGCATAAGTGGTATATAACCGCAGTGCCGGACGGGCCCAGACATTCGGTCCGGCCTGCCATTGTTGTGCCAGAGTCAGTTTAAACTGGTTGTTGGTCTGTCCGGTACGCTGAGAATTGACCCGGTCATAACCGGCCTCCAGTAAGGTACTCATGATCGGGGTCCAGTTATACATTGGCCTGACCCCGGCGGTAAACCAGCGGGTACCATTGCGGTTATCGAGGTTAATGTCCTGATACATCGCAACATACATTAGCCCCCAGCGGTCATTGATTTCCATAGCCCCATGATCAATCAGCCGGAGCATACTCCCCTTATTCAGTACGGCTGCGCCTTCGCCACGGCCATTGTTTAATGAGGTCATGGCATCAGTAGCATACTGGAACACCAGCGTATTATAGCCTTCAGAAAATGTCTGTTTATGCTCGGCGCTGACCAGCCAGCCCTTTTTACTGGCATCCGGCGCCAGAGAGTAACCTTTGCGCAAATTAGCTTTACCGTAATCAATCCCTACTTCCAGCTCTCCGCCGGGGTTAACCGCAATACCCGCCAGACGTACATCGAAAGTATCGGTGATCACCGGTACCCGGTTTCGTTCATTTTCAATATACCCCTGCACGCCTCCGGCTTCGCTATTGCGGGTTACCGCCAGGGATAAGTTACCCAGCGGGGTGGTGATATTCTCCATCCCTGCACCCGGGCCGGAAATATCCCAATAGTAGAAATCAATCATATGCACGTCATGGCGCTGGTAAAAACGCTTCCCTGCCCAGAGTTTTGCGCCGGGTAAAGCCGGAATCAGGTTATCCCCCTGAATATTGACCTCACGCAGTGCCGGAGAAACTGACTCAGAATCTGCCTGCTGGGAAACGGCGTAAGCCAGGTTAGTATCAAAATAAAAAGAAGCATTATCCTGCTGCCAGACTTGCTGGCCCAGTTTCAGCTCAGCATAGGTTTCACATTCATTACCCAGCCGGTATTTGCTGCCAGCGCCGGTCGCTGTACTGCATTGCTGCTCACCTCCCTGGTTACTCCAGCCTATTCCGGAACGGGCATATCCTTTGAAATCGAGCGCATAAGCGGGGGAAACCGAGGCAATTGCCAGTGCGGCCAGCATTGCCGGTGCTCTTCCCTGAGTATTCATAATTACTCTCCTGTCAGGATACAGCGTCAGTGCTGTATCTGGGCGGGGGTCGCAGTGATTACGACCCGTGGTTATTGTCTGTCGGAAAATGCTCCGGGGTCTCCGGAGTCAGTAACCACCAGACGGCCTGGTAAGGTTTAAAGTAACCTCCTTGCCGTAACGGGTCGGCATCGGGATAGTTATTGATTAAGGGATGATATTCGCCAGTCTGTGGCAGGGAAGGTGGCAGCCAGCGGATTGCTGAGTCCGTCAGGTTAGCTGCAACCAGTAACAGCTGATCCTGCCAGCGACGGCAATAACACCAGATCCGGCTGTTGGCAGGGCAGAGATCCCGGTAGTCACCGAATTGCAGAACAGCGAGCTGTTTTCGCAGCTGAATTAACTGACGATAAGTATGGAGTACCGAATCGGGATCGCCGATGGCTGCTGCAACATTCATTCCTGCGGCAGGTGCTGCACATTCCAGCCAGGGCGTGCCGCTGCTGAAACCGGCATTTTTGCTGTTATCCCACAGCATCGGGGTTCTGCTGTTATCCCGTGATTTCGCTGCCAGAATATCCAGAGTATCCCGGGACGAGAGGCCTTGCCGGGTCAGCAGATGGTACATTGTCAGGCTCTCCACATCCCGGTACTGACTGATCTGCGTAAACCCGGCATTAGTCATGCCGATTTCTTCTCCCTGATAGAGATAAGGTGTTCCCTGCATACCGTACAGCACCATTGCCAGCATTTTGGCTGAATGTTGCCGGAAAGTGGTGTCGTTGCCGAACCGTGACACTACCCGTGGCTGGTCGTGGTTTCCCCAGAATAAAGCCCCGTTCGCCCGCTGATGCATACCCTGTTGCCAGTCAGAAAATATCTTTTTCAGCGCCACAAAATCGGCGGCAGCCAGAGTCCATTTTTCACCGTTACGGTAATCGACTTTCAGGTGATGAAAATTAAAGGCCATTGACAGTTCGGTATTATCAACCGACGCATATTGCTGACAATGTTCAAGGGTCGTCGAAGACATTTCTCCGACCGTGACCAATTGCAACGGACTGAAAACATCACGATTCATCTCACGCAGAAATTCATGAACCCGCGGGCCGTCCGTATAGAAACTGCGTCCGTCACCGTCAGGATCGTCGGTGAAACACGCCGGTTTGGAAATCAGGTTCACGACATCAAGCCGTAATGCATCGACGCCTTTACCGGCCCAGAAACGGCAGACTTCTTTTAGTGCCTCGCGGACGGGCGGATGCTCCCAGTTGAGATCAGCCTGTTCACGGCTGAATAAATGCAGGTAATGCTGTCCGCATTGCGGCTGCCACTGCCACGCCGGGCCACCGAATTTAGATAACCAGTTGGTCGGTGGCTTCTCCGGCGGAGAATCCTGCCAGATATAAAACGGGTGGTACGGACTCTGCGGATCACAGGCCTGAACAAACCATGGATGGCGGGTTGAGGTATGGTTGAAAACCATATCCATCATAATTGACAAATCACGCTGGCGGGCTTCACGGACCAGTCGTTCAAAATCTTCCATCGTGCCGTAACCCGGGTCGATCGCACAATAATCAGTAACATCATAACCATTATCGACCTGCGGCGACGGATATACTGGTGTCAGCCAGAGAATATCCACCCCGAGAAACTGTAAATAATCCAGCCGGCTGATAATCCCTGCCAGGTCTCCCTGACCGTTACCGGTAGTATCCTGAAAGCTTTTCGGGTAAATCTGGTAAACAACTTTGTCCTGAGTCCATGCTTTAGCCATTACAACAACCTGCCTGTTAGTGAGTTACGGATGAGTCAGTGACGGGGGAAGTGTCCGATGAGGATGCACTGTTCGCGGTTGCGGAATGGAAACGCGCCACGATAAACGTCAGTACCAGAGGGACAATAATGGCGATCAGTATTGACACCCCATAGACGCCCCAGAATTTCGGCTGGATGGACAAAATACCGGGTAAACCACCGACGCCGATACCGTTAGCCAGAACCTGATTCATACCGCTAAACAGTGCTGCCAGTGCGGAACCAATCATTGCGCACAGCATCGGATAACGGAATTTAAGGTTCACCCCGTACATGGCGGGTTCAGTAACCCCGAGGTAAGCAGCGATTGCCGCAGGTACCGACACGGCACGTTCTTTCGGTGAACGGCGGATAATGATCATTGCCAGAACCGCGGATGCCTGCGCAATATTCGACAGGGCAATTAACGGCCAGACAGGGGTACCGCCCATGCTCTGGATCATCTGCATATCAATGGCAAGGGTGGTCTGATGGATCCCGGTAATCACCAGCGGGGCATATAAAAAGCCAAACAATGCTGCACCGACAGGGGCAAAGCTGCCGGTCATAGCCAGCTGCACGACGCTGGCAACACCGTCTCCCAGTAAGCGACCGAACGGGCCAATCAGACCGTGGGCCAGGGGGATCGCGACCAGTAATGCCGTGACAGGAACAATTACCAGGCTCAGGGAAACAGGAACCACCCGCCGTAGCTGGCGTTCAATTATCGCCAGCGCCATACCTGCCAGTATGGAAGGGATGACCTGGGCCTGATACCCGACTTTTTCTACCAGGAACCAGCCAAAATCCCAGGTATCAGCTGCCGACTGACCCAGCTGATATGAGTTCATCAGTTGGGGAGAGACAAGGGTAATGCCGAGCACAATGCCCAGTATCGGTGTACCGTCCATTTTCACCACCGTGGACCAACAGACGGCGACCGGCAAAAACATAAAAATGGCTTCACCGGGTAACCATAACAGGTCATACAAGGTCTGCCAGACCTGAGATGACTGGGCCAGGGTATTACCATCACTGAAAGGGATGTCGCCGATCACATTACGGAAACCGAGGATCAGACCGCCGCTGATTAGCGCCGGAAGTAACGGAAAGAAAATATCGGCAATATGCGAAAGGGCACGTTCAGCAATCGACATATTTTTGCGGGCGGCTTCACGCTGTTGGCTACGGTCTGCGCCCGTCAGACCGAGGGTTGTCATCATTGCTTTGTAGTAGTCATCAACTTCCGGGCCGATCACCACCTGAAACTGTCCGGCATTGGTAAAGCAGCCTTTGACCATCGGCAGGGTTTCCAGACCTGAGGGACTGGCCAGCGCGGGATCATTCAGTACCAGCCTCAGGCGGGTAATACAATGGGTGGCACTGACAATATTGTCTCGCCCTCCGAGGAATTTAATAAGTTTATCAATAATCTGCTGTTGAATTTCACGCATGGCAAATCCTTATGGGTTCCCTGATAGAAAAGTTTTCCGGCAGTGTGGGTCCGTCATAAGCAGCATAATTAAAATGTGGCAAAAAGTGTTGGGAACGTTCCCGGAACTAAGGGCAGATCACAAAACCAGTACAATTTATCATCAGAAATCAGAGGTGAGTTTACCTTTCAGCAGAAAGCTTCTGACGGGGGCGGCGCGGGATAAATGTGCAATCAGCTGTCTTGCGGCCAGTTTACCGGCGGTGGCGTAACCAAACTCAAGCATGACAACATCAGGAAACAAAAAGCCTAATAAAGGGGTATTACCGATAGCCGCCACCTGAATATTTTTCTGCGGGTTTTGCCGCAGATACTTGTAAACACCGAGCGCCAGGGTGTCGGTTGCGCAAATCACAGCCGTGGTCTCATCAGTACAGACCTGTGCGGCAAGGTCATATCCGCTGTGATAGTCAAGAGAACCGAGTGCGGCAAGGGGGGGCAGCTTCAGCTGTTGGCAGGCCGACAGATAGGCCCGATAACGATCGCCGCCAGTGGTTTTATCCTCTTCATTGACCCCGAGATAACTGATGTTGCGGTGTCCCAGTTGCTGCAGGTGACTGGCAAGCAGGTTGACTGCTCCGGCGTCATCGTAGCAGACCGACGAGAAACCGCGGCATGACTGGACCATCAGCACCAGTTTGTTTTCCCAGCCAGCCAGCATCCCGGTGGTCAGTCCGGTGAAACCAAACAGGATCACACCATCGACTTCCCGCTGCCCGAGGACCTGCAGATGTTCTGTTACTTTCGTGGTACTGAACCGGCTTTCCAGCACCATAGCATCATAGCCATACTGGTAGAGCAGAGGAAGCATCGCACTGACGGCCTGATTTTCTGCGGCGGAGTCGAGTCTGGCAAGAATGACGCCGATCACCCGGCTTTCATTGACCCGCATAGCCCGTGCAGAACGTGAAGGAATAAACTGGTGTTGTTTAATCACCGCTTCAATACGCTGACGCGTTTGCGGGTGGACATCTCCCTGCTGATTAATCACCCGTGATACGGTTGATTTTCCGGTGCCACTGAGGCGGGCAATATCTTTAATCGTCAGACGTTTTGACATCACTGTGTTTCCATAAGCAATCCGTTGACCCGCCGACAGGCAGACGAAGAGTTATAGTAACCGAAATAACAGTAATAAGGGATATCAGTAACAGAACAACAAGAGAGGAAAAGCAGAATGGTGCGTTCTAGTGGACTCGAACCACCGACCCCCACCATGTCAAGGTGGTGCTCTAACCAACTGAGCTAAGAACGCATTACGAAATGGTGCGTCCGAGTGGACTCGAACCACCGACCCCCACCATGTCAAGGTGGTGCTCTAACCAACTGAGCTACGGACGCACTGGTGCGTTCTAGTGGACTCGAACCACCGACCCCCACCATGTCAAGGTGGTGCTCTAACCAACTGAGCTAAGAACGCATTCGCTATCATGCTGACAGCGGGACGAATATTAGCGGCACAGGACGGTGCTGGCAAGGAGAATAATGGTTTTTTATGACTGACTGGACAGCAACTGTGCGAAGCGGGTTATTTTTAATCACCGGCGCGGAAAAAACCGTCGCCGGTGCTGCTATCAGTGGGCCGCGCGGCGCAGTATCACCGCAGCGGACTGACGCTGTACCCACAGAATACGCCAGCTCATCATCAGTGCGGCGGCGGTCAGTCCGATGATAAAACCACACCAGAATCCGGCAGGGCCCATACGCGGTACCAGAATATCGGTCAGTGCCAGCAGATAACCGAACGGTAGCCCAAGTACCCAGTAGGACACCAGGGTAATAAAGAAGATCGACCGGGTATCTTTGTAACCGCGTAAAATACCGCTGCCGATAACCTGAACACTGTCAGAAAACTGATAAATAGCCGCCAGAAACATCAGGTGGGCGGCCAGCATAACCACCAGCGGATCGTCATTATACAGCAGAGCAATTTTATGACGGAAGACGACTGTTCCCAGGGCTGTAATACAGGCAAGACATAACCCCACCGCCTGGGCGGTCCAGGCCGCAATTTTTGCCTGTTCCGTATCCCCCTGACCTAAGCGGTATCCGACACGGATAGTCGCGGCAACCCCCATCGACATCGGCAGGACAAACATCATGGAGCTGAAATTCAGGGCGATCTGGTGACCTGCGACATCCACAATCCCCAGCGGAGAAACCAGTAAGGCCACGACCGCAAATAATGTCACCTCAAAAAACAGTGCTAATGCCACCGGTAATCCCAGTGCGAATAACCGCTTCAGGATTTGCAGGTCCGGAGCTGAACGGCGGGTCAGGTGGTTAATATCTTTCATCACTGGCATCCGGTTCACCCAGTAGCGCATCACCAGGAACATGACCCAGTAAACAGTCGCCGTGGCCACACCACAGCCAACACCACCGAGGGCGGGCATACCGAAATGACCGTAAATAAAGATATAGTTGAGGGGGATATTACATAACAGGCCGATAAATCCCAGTACCATGCCCGGTTTGGTTTTAGACAGGCCTTCACACTGGTTACGCAATACCTGAAACAGCAGATACCCCGGAGCCCCCCACATTAATGCGTGCAGGTAACGTTCGGCTTTATCCGCCAGTGACGGGTCAATATCAGGCATATGCCGCAATAACAAACCGGCATTCCATAACAGGATAATCGTCAGGATAGCCAGCCCGATAGCCAGCCAGAAAGCCTGGTGCACCTGATAAATAATTTTGTTCCGGCGGCCAGAGCCATTCAGCTGGGCAACCGTGGGGGTCAGGGCCAGCAATAACCCCTGGCCGAACAGGATCACCGGCAACCAGATTGAGGTACCAATAGCCACCGCCGCCATATCCGTGGCACTGACGGAACCTGCCATAATCGTATCAACAAAGCCCATCGCTGTTTGCGCGACCTGGGCCAGAATAACCGGAATAGCGAGCCCAAGGAGCTGACGCGCCTCAGTAAAATACTTCTGCACGAATACACCTGTAAAATAACAAAGGGAATAGAAGAGGAGAGATATCCTTATTGGCGACTAGTGTAGCGGGGTCTGAAAACTTAGCAACCGGTGAATTCAAACTATTTTTGCAATAATAAAGCCCCATTAATGGATAAACAGCCTGCCAGTGTTGTGTTACTCTGCGGAAAATATTCAGGGAGATTAACTATGTTTACAGGTATTGTGCAGGGGACGGCAGAAGTCGTCGCGGTCGATGAAAAACCGTTATTCCGAACCCACACACTGAGGTTTCCTTCACAATGGCTGGAAGGCCTGGAGATTGGGGCTTCTGTTGCGCACAACGGTTGTTGCCTGACCGTCACTGCTATACATGATGATCTGGTCAGCTTTGATCTGATTAAAGAAACATTGCGTATCACCAATCTGGGTGATATCACGCCGGGAAGCCGGGTGAATATTGAGCGTGCTGCAAAATTTTCCGATGAAATAGGTGGTCACCTGATGTCGGGTCATATCATGACCACAGCCGAAATATCGAAAATAATACAATCCGAAAATAACCGTGAAATCTGGTTCAGGCTGCAGGACAGTGCGCTGATCAAGTATATTTTACATAAAGGTTTTGTCGGTATTGATGGCTGCAGCCTGACAATAGGGGATGTGGTAGCGAACAAGTTCTGTGTACACCTGATCCCTGAAACACTGCAACGCACGTTACTGGGTCAGAAAAAGATCGGCGACCGTGTGAATATCGAAATTGATCCGCAAACTCAGGCGGTAATTGATACGGTCGAACGGGTACTGGCAGCTCGCGAAATGGCAACCACAGAAGCGAAGGTATAAGCCGTCGTTATTTTATCGGCCTTGTCTGACAACAGGTGCCTCGCTGAACGATGTTCCTGTAAAAAGCCCGCCGGCTGTCACGACCAACCGGCGGGCTTTATTCTAAGACGAGCCAGTGAAGACTTAACGGGCTACCCGTAATCCGCCATCAATGCCGCGGCTGAAAACGACCTGCCATAACTGGATATCCCTGGCACGGAAGGCACCGGCGCAGGCATTCAGGTAATAACTAAACATACGTTTAAAACGCTGATCATAGTTATTTTCAAGCTGTGGCCAGCTGGCGAGAAAACGTTCGTACCACGCCATCAGTGTCCGGTCATAGTCCACACCAATATTATGCCAGTCTTCCATCACAAAATGCGGTTCGCTGGTCTGAGCGATATGCATCACTGACGGCAGACAACCATTCGGGAATATATATTTATCAATCCACGGGTCAACATTTAAATCGGTATGGTTAGATCCGATAGTATGCAGTAAAAAAAGTCCGTCAGGTTTCAGGTTGCGTGAAACCACATCGAAGTAGGTGGCATAGTTTTTCGGGCCGACATGCTCAAACATCCCGACAGACACAATCCGGTCAAAACTCAGATTAAGATCACGATAGTCTTGTAACAGGATAGTGACGTCCAGGCCTTCGCACCGTTGCCGGGCCATTTTTTGCTGTTCAGCAGAAATGGTGACGCCATGCACACTGACACCGTAACGACGGGCAGCAAACTCAGATAATCCGCCCCAGCCGCAGCCAATGTCGAGTAAAGTCATCCCCGGCTTTAACTGCAATTTACGGCAAATCATGTCCAGTTTAGCTTCCTGTGCGGCGTCCAGAGTGGTTGCCTCTTTCCAGTAACCGCAGGAATACTGCATAAAAGGATCCAGCATCAGACTGAACAGATCATTACCCAGATCATAATGTTCTTTACCGACAATCCAGGCGCGTTTTTTGGACTGAAGATTTTTAAGGCGGGCAGTAGCAATACGAAGTGTGTCTTTGAAATGATGTGGTAATTGTTTATCGAGTTTATATTTCAGTACCCGATAAAAAAACTGGTCAAGCCGTTCACATTCCCACCAGCCATCCATATAACTCTCACCAAGTCCCAGAGAGCCTTCCTGCAAGACGCGTTTAAAAAAATCAGAGTTTTTAACCTGAATATCCCATGGACGGTCGCCATTGATAGCAATATCGGCCATCGACAGCATTTCATTGGCAATGCGGTACCAATTATTTTCCTTAAGGCTAACTTCTGCTACACATGATGAACTCATACGCTTTATATCACCTGTTCTATTTTGAACCTGAGGAAAGAATAGCTGACTTTCACTGGTCCGTGAGTAAACTCACAAAAAACGTGCACTTATAAGTAAAGACAAAACAGAGGATCTAGTAAATATCGAAAAATGCGGTTGTGCCTGAATAGCACAATCAAAACCGGTCACAATATGCCTGCAACTTATAGTGAATATTTGTTACCGGGGTGATTATATGCCTGGCAAGCTGAATGTTCAATGGTTTACGGTTAGGTTGCTAATTGTGAAGAGAAAATTAACCCGCCACCAGGTGGGGGCGGGTGAAAGGCGGGTTACGATTTCTGTTGCAGACGGTAACCGGCGATGGCCAGCAGCACAGTAACGGCCATCACCGAGGTGGTGGTTAGCAGGGGCTGTGACAAATGCGAAGAGACCAGCAGGCTGAACAGGAAACACAGTCCCAATTGCAGCGCATTTTGCAGCGCAGCGGCTTTACCACTGGCGGTCGGGAAAATCTGTAAAGCGGCCGACACCACTATCGGATAAATCGCACCATTAGCCATTGCCATACCACAGAAAGGTAACAGTAACGTCAGCAGGCCCGGAGAGGTAAAAAAACTGACCAGCGTCACAGTGATAATACTCAGGGAATAGAGGGCAAGCAGCCAGGGCAGCAGTTGCCGGCCACTGAAATGATTCAGCAGCGCACGACAGCCAAACCCGCCTATCAGAAAAGTCAGTGTCTGAGGAATATAACTCAGACCGATATCAGCCGGTGACAGTCCGAGATCACTCAGGATAAAAGGTGAACCGGTCAGCCAGGCAAAAAAACTGGCAGAGCAGGCGGCATAAATAAGCACATTACCACTGTAACCGCGGCTGGCCAGCAGTCGGCGGAAGGAAACCGGTTCAGGCTGTCGCGCAGCAGGCGGCTGTTCAGTGGCCGGAACCGCAGGGAGACGCAGCGTACAAATTATCAGCCACAGGGTAAGCAGCATAAGTAGCAAAAATATTGAACGCCAGTGATAATGGGCCAGCAACCATGAGCCCAGCAGCGGGGCGAGGGCCGGAGATAAGGCAACCATGGGCATAACTGTGGCAAAAATCTTCTGACGACCTGAGGCGGGATAATAGTCAACCACCAGCGACTGCCAGCTGACTGCCGCGGCACAGACCCCGAGGGCCTGAATAAAACGCAACCCCAGTAATACTTCCGCTGAGCGTACCCATAACATCGCCAGGCATCCGGCGGCAAAAACAGCCAGTCCGCAGATCAGTACCGGTTTTCTGCCTATTCTGTCAGACAGGGGGCCCCAGAATAACTGCGCACAGGCAAATCCGGCCAGGAACAGACTCAGACTGGCGCTGATTATCCCGGCATTGGTCGCGAGGTCCTGTTTGATTGCACCGAAAGCTGGCAGGTACATATCTGTAGCCAGAAAACCCAGCATGCTGAGTAATGACAGATAAACTAAAAAAAATATCGGATGCCGCATTACTGTTCCTTATCACAAAAATTGGCACAGAGTTTAAAAGGGTGCACAGAGAGTTGTGAACCGTTAATATTTGCAATTATCTGTGAAAAAAATTGAAAGGTAATCATGTGGTCTGAATATTCCCTGGAAGTGATAGATGCCGTCGCAAGGAATGGCAGTTTCAGTGCCGCGGCACGTGAACTGCACCGGGTACCCTCGGCAATAAGTTATACAGTAAAACAGCAGGAAGACTGGCTGGCAGTGCAATTGTTTGATCGCCAGCACCGTGATGTGGTGCTGACTGCCGCCGGTGAGCACTATGTTCGTGAATGCCGGGGGATTATCAAAAAAATGCAGGAAACCCGGCGCCAATGCCAGCAACTGGCGAACGGCTGGCGCGGGCAGGTAAGTATTGCGGTGGACTGTGTCGTCAGGCGGGGCAGAATGCAGCAGTTGATTATCGATTTTTACCGGCACTTTCCGGATATAGAATTGCACGTCAGCGAAGAAGTTTTTAACGGTGTCTGGGATGCACTGGCCGGAGGACGGGTGGATATGGCTATCGGAGCGACCCAGGCGATCCCTGTCACCGGGCGTTTTGCATTCCGTGATATGGGACGACTTAACTGGCGGTGTATTGTCAGCGCCGGGCACCCTCTGGCGGCTGAAGCCCGGCCGCGCGAGGAACAATTACGGGCATGGCCATCATTACTGTTGGAAGACACCTCAAGGGAATTACCGCGCCGCATTACCTGGACCCTGGATAACCAGCAGCGGATGACGGTACCGGACTGGCAAACGGGGCTGGATTGTGTCAGGGCAGGATTATGTGTTGCTATGGTACCGGGGCATCTCGCCAGACCACTGCTGGACGTCGGAGAAGTCAGGGAACTTCCTCTGCCGTCACCGTTTCCGGAAAGCCCCTGCTGCGTCAGCTGGGCGGAAGAGAGAAGCTCTCCGGCATTACGCTGGCTCCTTGAGTACCTTGGTGATACGCAGACACTTAACCAGGAATGGCTGAGTGAAACCGGTAGTTAACGACGGTAATCGTGGAACGGACCATCGGCCACCGATCGTCTTTCAATCAGTGACGGGTATACTTCTATGGTTTGCGGCTCTTCGCGTTTATTCACAATACGATCCAGCAGCATATCCAGCGCTTTCTCGCCCAGCTCACTTTTCGGCTGGTGAATAGTGGTCAGGGCAGGGGTAAAATACCGCGCGTTGCGCACGTTATCGTAACCAATGATCGATATATCCTGTGGCACACGCAGGCCCTGTTCATCGGCAGCACAAATTGCCCCCATCGCCATAATATCGCCGCCACAGAATACCGCCGTGGGTAATCGCGGCTGAGCGAGTATTTTTTGCATTGCCAGGTAACCGGATTCGGGTTCAAAGTCTCCCTGCACAGTCCATTCTTCACAATGGGTAATACCTGCCTCCTCCAGTGCTTTAAGAAATCCTGCCAGCCTGCCGCCTCCCGTATTACGCTCCATCTGGCCGGGAATACAACCGATATCACGGTGCCCGCGCTCAATCAGATAACGGCCAGCCATGTAACCGCCACGGAAAGCATTGTCCAGTACGGTATCAGTAAAATCACCACGGGACATTCCCCAGTCCATAACGACCATTGGGATATTACGGTTCTCCTCCAGCATATCCAGCAACTCCTGTGGATATTCGGCACACAATACCAGCAGCCCGTCGACACGTTTGCGCGCCATCATCGATAAATAAGCGCGTTGTTTCTGCAAGTCGTTATGCGCATTGCCCAGAATCAGGGTATAGCCATGTTCGAAACATTTTTTTTCGATAGCTTCCACAATCTCGGCGAAATAAGGTGCTTCGAGAGACGTCGACAGCAGACCAAGCGTCTTAGTGTTATTCACCTTCAGACTTCTGGCGACGGCACTGGGAGAGTAATGCAACTCTTTAATCGCTTCCCAAACCGCTTTGCGGGTCGTTTCCGCAACAAAACGGGTCTGATTAATGACATGAGAAACGGTGGTGGTAGAGACTCCGGCGCGTTTCGCCACATCTTTAATTGTTGCCATTCCTTGAGAACTCCTGGTGTTTTAAATTATTGATTTTAAGTGTGTTAATCGTTTGCGTTTTTACAGTTTTATCAGGCCGCTAATGATGCTGCCAGGAGGGGCCGTAAAGGATTACCTGTAAAAAAAGCCTGTGCCTTACAAGGGGAAACAGGGAAGGTTGCGCAACAAAGAGCGGTAATTCTAACAAGGCTGTGCGAATAAAACGAGATTTTTGCGCAGTAGTGTGGGAATATAATAATTACCCTGTACTTTATGTGTCTATAGGAGCTGTCATGGATACGGATTTAAAGCTGGCGCTGACCACCACTATCGTTGCATTACTGATGATTGCGACGTTCAGTTTCACCGCAATACTGCATTAATGTATTCGCACCGGCAGAGGGCTGTTTACCCGCTAAAGGCACGTATAAAGCCGGAAAGTAAGGGTAGCAAGCAGCATTACTGACAGAGAAGCCGATACCCGGCGTGTTGCGGGTATCGGCTTTTTATTTTACGGGGCACGAATTTTTTTACAGTATTAAGGGAAGTGTATTTATTCAGATATTATGTATTACTGATCCTGACGGAATCACCGCGTTAGCGGACATAAATCCCCCCCTGAATACCGGTGCTGCGATATTCAGGGGGGGATTTTCAGTCTCTGGGCGGAGACTAGCGGACTGTGCTCGGGGTTACGACCCGCCGTGCACCAATATAATGCTGTTGCCAGTACTCGTTACTCAGTGCGCTGATCTGGATATCCTTGCCGGTGCGTGGTGACTGAATGAATTTCCCATTGCCCAGATAAACGCCCACATGATCAGCCGCACCGCCACGGTGGATACGGAAGAATACCAGATCACCTTTCTCAAGATCGTTGCGTTTAACCGGTGCAGCATCACGCAGATGGTACATTTCATTGGCAGTACGGGGAATTCTGAAGTTTACCAGGTCTTTATAGGCATAATAAACCAGCCCGCTGCAGTCAAAGCCCGTATGGGGTGAGGAACCGCCCCACTGGTACGGCTTGCCTAACTGATCCATTAATTTAACCATCACAATGGCACGCGCTTTCTGATAGCGTTCACGGTGCAGTTTACTCATGCGGATAGAAGCCAGTTTCGCGGAAGGGCGGCCGGCGGTCCTTTTGGCTATCTGGCGCTGGTGACCGTATTTTCTGAGTGCCGGTGTGCGATGTAACGCAATACGACGTGATTCTTTTTTCGGGCGGCTCTCTCTGACTTTACGCGGGCTGGTCAGATGCTTAACCCGGTGGATAAGGGGCTGTCGGGTTCTGTGGCGTGTACTGGCTGTTTTCAGTGGTTTTCTTTTTCGGCGGGCATCTTCTGTTACCGCTTTTTTGGCTGATTTATGAAATGAAGCATTTATTGCAGTACGTGGCGAAGCCTCTGCGACATTAAAAAAAAGCTGTGCTACAGCCAGAATAAAAAGCGTGGTCAGTAAACGCATAGTTGTCAGGTTACAGGTTAATGTCCTGAAAAAAAGCGGACAAGATTAAAAAAATAACATCTGACTTTTCAGCCAGCCCCAAAATCATTCTAATCCAGATTTTTATAAAATGTTAAGGTCTTTTTGCCGTAATCTGTTACGAGAAGTTTTTTGGTGTAAAAATGAGCGTAAACAGTTAATTAAGTCATCTTTTTACCGGTATTTTTACCGCGGGTATCCGTGTTTTTACCCAACAGAGATCATTTAACCCTGAAGGCGCTGATATTATCTTTTCGACGGAAGATGAAAAATGTCGTTTTCACCCGCGGGTTGATATCGTTACAATAACCGGACATGTCGTTTTGTCCCGAAGGAAGTATGATGAGCACTCTTGAAAAAATTCAGACGCAGATTTCAGAAAACCCGATTCTGCTGTACATGAAAGGTTCACCAAAACTGCCAAGTTGTGGTTTTTCAGCCCAGGCGGTGCAGGCGCTTTCTGCCTGTGGCCAGCGTTTTGCCTATGTGGACATTTTGCAGAATCCTGATATCCGTGCCGAATTACCGAAATATGCTAACTGGCCAACCTTTCCGCAATTATGGGTGGACGGTGAATTAGTCGGTGGTTGTGATATTATTATCGAGATGTATCAGCGTGGTGAACTGCAACAGCTGATTAACGAAACGGCTGAAAAATATCCTGCAGCGGAATAAACCGCGGATGTGACTGAAAACGATGCCCGCCGGCCGATGCGGGCATTTTTTCAGCTGCTAACTGAAAGCGGCAGCCTGTTCTCTGTCAGATCTACAACACCGGTGAACTGTGCTGTGTTTTTTCAGCATCAGCATCAGTATCAGTCGCTAATGGCCATCCTCCCAGCCTTTTCCAGCGGTTAACCAGTTCACAAAACAGGGTTGCTGTCTGTTGCGTATCATACAGGGCTGAGTGTGCCTGATGACTGTCAAACTCCATACCTGCGGCCTTACAGGCTTTGGCAAGTACGGTCTGTCCGAGAACCAGTCCGCTGAGCGCTGCGGTATCGAAAGTGGCAAACGGATGGAAAGGATTGCGTTTCAGATTACTGCGCCGGGCTGCCGCCATAACAAAGCTTTGATCAAACTGGGCATTGTGGGCGACAATCACTGCCCGTCCGCAGTCACTGTCTTTCATCCCTTTACGCACCATTTTGAAAATAGCATGTAACGCATCATGCTCACTTACCCCGTTACGTTGCGGGTCATCAGGATTAATCCCGGTAAATGCCAGAGCCTCAGGGTGAAGCAGGGCACCTTCAAACGGGTTAACATTGAAGTGCAGTGTCTGGTCGGGCTGTAACCAGCCGTCACTATCCATTTTCAGGGTAATCGCAGCTATTTCCAGCAATGCGTCAGTATCGGCATTGAAACCGGCGGTTTCGACATCGATAACCACAGGAAAAAAACCGCGAAAGCGTTGGTTCAGGGCATTCAGGGAACAAATATCGGACATCAGTATCTCATTGGACGAAAAGCGCAGTGGGTAGTATCGTAAAAACAGCAATGGCACAGTGACGGCTATCAGAGGCCGCAGAAAGTGCCTGCCTGTAGCAGGCAGACACTGATGATCAGTGACTCAGGCCCTGACCTGCATATTTTTTCTCGATAAGTTCGATTTTATAACCGTCCGGGTCTTCGACAAAAGCGATAACCGTATTACCACCTTTCACCGGACCGGCTTCACGCGATACTTTACCTCCGCCCTGGCGGATTTTTTCACAGGCTTCAGCCGCGTCCTCGACCTCGATAGCAATGTGGCCATAAGCGTTGCCAGGTTCATAACTGTCAACACCCCAGTTATAGGTCAGTTCAATAACTGCACCTTCACTTTCTTCCGTATAACCGAGGAAAGCCAGCGTATATTTGTACTCGGTGTTTTCACTTTGACGTAACAAACGCATACCCAGCACCCGGGTATAAAAATCTACAGAGCGTTGTAAGTCACCGACACGCAGCATGGTATGAAGCAGACGCATATCATCCTCTTTTTTTCTGTGCAGTCATCAGACATTAATGACCGGAAAGTTTACCGGTCTTTAGTGTAACAGGGAAATCGTTACAGTGAAGCCCGCTTATCGGTCATAAACGGGTAATCGGTGTATCCCTGAGCAGAACCGCCGTAAAATGACTCCGGATGCTGCGGATTCAGTGGTGCATTTTGTTGCAGGCGTTCTGGCAAATCAGGGTTTGCAATATAGTCCCGGCCAAAAGCAACCGCATCAATAAGGCCGCGGTTAATCAGCGCCTCTGCCTTTTGTTTAGTATAGGCACCGGCGCCAATAATTACCCCCGGGAATGCAGCACGGACTTTGTGACGAAAATCGTCACTGTAAGGTGCCCCGCCAGCCCAGTCAGGCTCAGATAAATGCAGATAGGCGACTTTCCGTTTTGCCAGTTCATTGATCAGCCACAGGGCTTCGGCTTCTTCATCCGGTCCGTTGGCTAATGCCTGGAACTCACCGACAGGGGACAGGCGAATGGCAATCCGATCTTTTGCCCAGGCTTCTCCCATCGCATCGACAATGTCCAGTACCAGACGTGCACGGTTTTGCAGGCTGCCACCATATTCGTCGGTCCGCTGATTGGACTGTGCCGACAGGAACTGATGTAACAGGTAGCCATGGGCGGCATGGATCTCTGCCAGGTCAAATCCGGCCTGCTCAGCATTGGCCGCGGCCTGACGGAAATCTGCAATCACTTGCTGAATATCACTGTGGCTCATTTCCCGTGGCAGTGATGTTTTTTCCCGATAGACATTACCGTCAGCATCTTTCAGGGAAGTGCGGGTATTGCCCGGCAGTGCAGAAGGCGCCAGCGGTGGTCGTCCGCCGGGCTGTAGCGACGAATGAGAAATACGTCCTGTATGCCATAATTGTACTGCTATATGTCCCTCAGCAGCATGTACCTGACGGGTAATGTCAGACCAGGCAGCAATTTGCGGGGCGCTATGTAATCCGGGAGCGCCGGCATAACCTTTTGCCTGAAAGGATACCTGGGTGGCTTCAGAAATGATCAGCCCGGCGGAAGCGCGCTGTGTATAATAAACAGCCATCAGCGGTGTGGGAATATCGCCGGGTTCAATACTGCGCAGCCGGGTCAGGGGTGCCATAAAAATACGGTTGGGTACGGTAATTGCGCCAACGGTTAACGGTGTAAAAAGCGGACTGTCAGTCATTTTATTCTCCCCGCGGATGAAGTGTGGTTACAGCATTAACGGCCTGTCCGGAGCCGGCATCAGAGATGATCAGCAGTAACGGGTATCACCGGTCTGTTTCCGGGCCCGGGCAGGCAGAGTAAAGAGCAGGCTGCCTGATGACAATGGACAAGTGGCCTGAACGCACAAACGGACAATTTCCGGCAATGCCGGCCAGTTTTTACGATTGCCAGTGGCATGATCCGGCGCTAGAGTTTAACGGAACTGTAGCAAAAATAACCCGCCGGGCAGAGATTAGCTGGCAGGCATACTCTATGTGCTGAGGGGATAATGGCTGAGCAACTGGAATTTTTCCCTGTCCCGAATCCGTGTCGCGGGATTTGTCGTAGCGACAGCCGGGGCTATTGTCAGGGCTGCCAGCGCAGCCGGGAAGAACGTTTTAACTGGATGACATTCACCGATCCTCAGAAACGTGAGGTACTGCGCATCTGTCTGCAACGGCGCCTGCGTATGCAGCGCCGGAAAAAAACGGCCGAAAGTGAAGAGCCGCAGCAGCCGTCATTATTCTGAACCGTCCGCCGGGGCAGGGGACTAATCAGGAACGGCCTGCTGTAACTGGGCCAGCGAACAGTGCAGGCGCCATAAAATCCCTGCCAGCTCCCGTGCTTCTCTGTCACTGTTAACGGGTAGCCCACGGATCATATCTTCCAGTTCGCTGAGTGTGGCCAGTAGTGAACGATGACGGACGCCCTGTAAACTAATAATATGATGCAATGAACGGAAACACTGATCACGGATGACGATCAGGCTGGCCGAGGCTGACTGCCAGCGGCGTAATTGCCAGACAATATGTGAACAGTTAAGCAATACCACCCCCCAGCGTAACAGCCAGATATGTGCCTGCTGGTTATTACTGTTTTTTAAACGGCTTACCAGGTGATACACGCGGGATTCAAACACGCTTTCACTGAGTCCCGGATGGAGGTGCAGCTGGTCAAGAAATACATGGCGCAGGGCGCGGATATTTCGTCGTGACTTACGGTCGTCAGAGCTGGGACGCAGGATCTGAAATGCCAGCCATGCCAGTAATACGCCGCAGATTTTGGCCACATTATCATTAAGAAATTCGCCGTAATCCCACTGGGGCGGATTAGTCACCGAGATAAATGAGCCAAGATAAACGATTGACTGTCCCCAGAAGCTGGCACTGGCGGGATGTTGCAGCTTCAGAAGATGGCAGGTAATCAGCAGCGGGAATAAAAACAACATCAACTGCCACAGGGCACTGATTTGGATCATCAGACCGAATTTTAATAACAGACTGAAAAAAGACAGTATCAGTAAGGTTTTAAGTAACCCCAGAATCGTTCCTGCCGCGACAGGTGATGACGAATAGAGAACACAGGCGATAGAGGTCAGAGTCAGTGCGGCTGCGCCGCTTTCCCAGTGGCTGTTGATCCAGAAGGTGCCCCCCAGCACAATAGCTGCGAAGGTTCTGACGGCACTCCATCCGGCTTCAGTACTGTCATTTTCTCTGGCCAGAGACGGTACCTGCGGTGGCTGAAAGCGAGTATCTGCATCTGCGGCTGTGATTAAACGGATCCAGCGGCTGACATTCAGATACAGCCAGCAAAAATAACGTAAACGTTCGCAAAACGCCTGCTGGCGATAGTCAGCATCACCTTGCTGAGATATCTGATAAATCAGCACCGCCAGCCGGTATTTATCACAACCCGGGCGTCCGAGCTCCTGCATCACCTGTGTCAGGCCCTGCCTGAGCCCGGCGGGCGCGTCCGGCCAGTTCAGCAGCATACGACGTAATCCCGACAGTATGCCGGTCAGCCGCAGCTGCTGGTGAAGAATATAATTCAGTACATTATTTTGCCGGCGAAAACGGTAATGACTCCAGAATGCCTGAATCCGTAGCAGATTAATGGTCAGGATCTGTGAAATAACCATCTCATGCGCCGCACCGGCAGTAGCAGGGCTGTCATTGGTTAACAGGCTGACGGCATGTGTATACAGTTGCTGATGCATAGTACGTAACGACTGCATCAGTTTATCCCCATCCGATGTGCCTGGCAGGATCATCATCATCAGCCCCGCACAAAGTATACCGGTAATCACTTCGCAAAGCCGTGCCTGCGCCATTTCCCAGACCTGATTAACATCAGTCACATTGACGGTGGTAAACGCAATGATTGCCGCCGTATAACCTGACAGGCAGAAGGCGTAAGCAACATTATTCTGATAATGGCTGGAGATCCAGGTACAGAAGGCCAGCCAGCCGGCAATCGTAAAAATAAACAACCAGGGGTCATTCAGGGCATGTCCGGCAATAATCAGCGCGGCAGTAGCGCCTAACAGACTGCCGCAGATCCGCCCGAGGCTCTTACTGATAGCGCCGCCCACGGTCGGAAAACTGACTACCGCAGCGGATGTCATCGCCCAGTAAGGTTCATCCAGTTGTAAACTATAGGCAAAGGTCAGGGCCAGACACATTGCCAGGCTATTGCGCAAAGCGTAGCGCCACTGCAGGCTATTAGCTTTAACCCAGGGTAATTGCTGCCATTCCAGCCAGTTAAGGTTCATCTGCGGGTCACCGGCGAATAACAATAGTGCAGGTAGTTCCTGCAACCAGCTGAATATTGTCCGGGACTTTGTCCAGCCGGATGCGTACCGGTACGCGCTGAGCAAGCCTTACCCAGGGCACGGTAGGTTTTATTTCCGGAACCAGCCCGTCGGCCTCAATATTCTGGTCGTAGATAGCGCGGCCGATACTTAACACGGTACCGGTCAGTGTGTCGCCATTACTGTAAAGTACTATTCTGGCCGGGTCACCGTCACGGATATGGCGCAGTTTGGTCTCTTCAAAGTATCCCATTACGTAATAGGAGTGGCTGTCCAGCAGAGCAAATAATGGTGAACCTTCACTGGCATAGTTACCTGCGCGGAGAGTCAGGTTAGTAATCCATCCATCGACCGGAGCATAAATTTTGGTCCGTTGCAGGTCCCACAGGGCTTTATCCAGGCTGGCTTGTGCAGCTTTTTCGCTGGCCTGCATGGCATCTGCCGTCTGGCGTGCGATATCCATATCTTCTGCTGAAATAATATTTTTCGGCAGACGGGCACGGCGTTGCTGTTCATGGCGCGCTTTCAGTAAATCGGCCTGTGACCTGGCCAGTAATGCCTGCGCATTATCCACCGCTATTTTTAGCGGTACCTCATCCAGGGTTACCAGTAAGTCACCCCGGCGGACAAACTGGTTGTCAGTAACATTAACCGAAATAATCCGGCCCGATACTTCAGGCGTAATATTTACCAGTTCGGCACGTATCTTCCCGTCACGGGTCCAGGGGGATTGCATATAGTAGTTCCACATCCACCAGCCGGCAATCAGGGCAATAGCAAACACTATCAGGGTCGTAAAATACTTCAGAAGATTCACTTTCATAAGTCATTATCTCAGGCTGAGCAAGCCAAATGCGCCGGCAACACACAGGATAAACAGGGACAGGTCCATCAGCGTCGGGTGCCAGAAAACACCGGAGTACATCCGTGCTCTGATCAGCGGATGGATCATCAGCCAGAAGAAAAAGCCGAGTAAAACAGGCTTAAATATCGGCGGAAAAAATAAAGAATCCCCCAGCACCAGTTCGGTCAGGGAAGAAAAAGGCGGATGGCTACTCCAGTTCATATCTGGCAATCCTTGTCAGCAAAAATACAGCAGAAGAAAAGCAGAAAATGATTTCTGCATCAGGCATTTGTAATTACTCCCTGAAAACCGCAAAATAGTGTAAGATCGAAAATAATGCTTAGCAAGCTAATTATAAGGGAATTGTATGGAGTCTTCATTAGGCACTGATCTTGCCAGACTGGTGCGTATGTGGCGCGCAGTCATTGATAACAGACTGAAACCCCTGGGCCTGACCCAGACCCTGTGGGTGACATTGCATAATATTCACCAGTTACCTCCGGAACAGTCACAAATACAGTTGGCTAAAGCGATTGGTATCGAACAGCCTTCACTGGTCAGAACACTCGATCAGCTGGAAAGCAAGGGGCTTATCAGCAGGCTCCCTTGTGCCGATGATCGCCGGGCTAAAAGAATCACCCTGACAGAGGCCGCAGCACCGGTCATTGAGCAGCTGGAAGGTGTGATTGATCGCAGTCGTGAAGATATTCTTGACGGATTATCCGCTTCAGAAATTTCCACACTGGGGAAGCTTATCGGCAGGCTGGAAAAAAACATTGTCGAACTGCAAGGAAAAGAGAGTCAGTGACAATTTTATCTGACGGAATAACCGGACAATAAACAGCTAATTTTTTACAGACAAAGAACCCGTCGTCAGACGGGTTCTTTAATATTGAGGAGTCTTAGCGGGGGGAAACCGTTACCTGGCTGCCATCAGTGGCGATAGCCACACGCATACCCGCAGAGTAACGGGTATTGCCTTGTTTCTGAACAACCATAATGGTGTTGCCGTCATCTTTACGGATTTCCAGCTCAACGCCCTGTGAAGTATTCAGGCTGCCCTGTACGCCCTGACCGGCCAGGCCGCCCAGTACTGCACCACCGGCTGTCGCCAGGCTGCGTCCGGCACCACCACCGATAGTATTACCGAGGAAGCCACCCAGCACTGCACCACCGATTGCGCCAATAGCATTACTGTCACCGCCTGCCTGGATTTTTACCGGGCGTACGGAAATCAGCGTCCCGTAGGAAACACTCTGCACCTGTTTGGCTTCGCTGGCGCTATAGACATCACCGGACAAATTATTGTCATTGACACATCCGGTCAGTGCCAGGGCAACCGCAGCAACAGCAGTTAAACGTTTAATCATTCAGAAACTCCTTTCAAAAATCGGCGCAATTTGCGCACCTTTGACCACGCTATCATCCAATTATAAAGCAAATTGTGCATTTTGAAGCGATTTTTGCAATTATCAGCATGACATTCTGGAACTGTGTGCATAAACGATAATTCAATCATCGGCAAAATGTATTCAATTAATTGATGATCAATTGTTATCCTGTTCACAATATAAGTCACTAATAATCAGCGGGCGGCTGACAGCCAGCAGCGCCGTAAACTGAGGTTAACATGAAGTCGGGACGATATATCGGAGTAATGTCAGGCACCAGCCTGGACGGAGTGGATGTTGTGCTGGCGGCCATAGACGAACATATCGTTGCCCAGCAAGCCAGTTATTGTCATCCTATGCCGCTCGACATTCGGCAGCAGATACTGGATGTCTGCCAGGGGCACCCCGTGACGTTGTCACAAATAGGCCGGCTTGATTCACGCCTCGGGCAGTTGTTCAGTGAAGCCATAGAAACTCTGATGCGCCGTGAGTCCCTGAACCCGTCGGATATTGTCGGCATTGGCTGTCACGGGCAAACCGTCTGGCATGAACCGGAAGGTGATGCGCCTTTCAGCCTGCAACTGGGAGACAATAATCAGATAGCCGCCCGGACTGGCGTTACGGTGGTCGGGGATTTTCGCCGGCGAGATATGGCGCTGGGGGGGCAGGGAGCGCCTCTGGTTCCGGCGTTTCACCGTGCAGTACTCATGCATCCCGGCGAACGGCGGGTGGTACTGAATATTGGCGGAATTGCCAATCTCTCACTGCTGTTTCCGGGGCAGACTATCCGTGGTTTTGATACCGGGCCGGGAAATATTCTGATGGATGCATGGATATGGCGTAACCGGCAACAACGTTTTGACCGGGATGGTCGCTGGGCCAGTAGTGGTAAAGTTATCCCTGTATTGCTGAAACAGATGCTGGACGATCCCTGGTTCTCGTTACCGACACCGAAAAGTACTGGCCGGGAATACTTTAATCTGTCGTGGGTCGAAAAGCAGTTACAGCGCTTGCCGGGACTTGCCGCCAGTGATGTTCAGGCCACCTTACTGGAATTAACCGCCATGAGTATCGTGCAGCAAATCCGCTTAAACGGACACTGTGATCGTCTGCTGGTCTGTGGCGGAGGAAACCATAACCGGGCATTAATGGCGCGTATTTCGGCCCTGCTGCCGGGGACTGCCGTGGGGAAAACAGATGATGCGGGGATCAGCAGCGATGATATGGAAGCGCTGGCTTTTGCCTGGCTGGCATTTCGTACCTTATCAGGACTGCCCGGTAACCTGCCAGCGGTGACCGGCGCCATAGATTTTACTCTGCTCGGTGCCATTTTCCCTGCCAGTCTGCTGGCAGACGAGTAACAGGCCCGCCCCTGCTAACGGGGGCGATGTAAATAGTGCTGGTGTTGTTTTTTAATGAGTTAGCTAAAATGACTAATGAGAGTGAACCGTTACAAAATATAGCCGACCTGCGTCGTGAATATACCCGCGGGGGATTAAGACGTAAGGATCTGCCTGAACATCCGATGGCGTTATTCGGTCAGTGGCTCAGCCAGGCCTGTGAAGCCCGGCTGCCGGACCCGACGGCAATGTGCGTGGCGACAGTCGATGAGCAGGGGCAACCCTATCAGCGGATTGTATTACTGAAACAATACGATGATAACAGTATGATTTTCTATACTAACCTTGGCAGCCGTAAAGCGCAGCAATTGGCTAATAACCCGAAAATATCCCTGCATTTCCCGTGGCATATGCTGGATCGTCAGGTGATGGTGCTCGGTGAGGCAGAAAAACTCACTGCCGGTGAAGTGCTGAAATATTTCAGCAGCCGTCCCCGCGACAGTCAGATTGGTGCCTGGGTTTCCAGACAATCGAGCCGGATTTCGGCCCGGGGGATCCTCGAAGGTAAATTCCTCGAAATCAGTCAGAAATTTATGCGCGGTGAAGTACCGTTACCGGATTTCTGGGGAGGGTACCGGGTCAGATTTCATACCATGGAATTCTGGCAGGGCGGTGCGCGGCGGCTGCATGATCGTTTTATTTACCAATATCAGAACGACTGCTGGAAAATTGATCGTCTGGCACCCTGATTTTGCGAAATAAGCTATTTCACTACTGGAACAGTTTGTCCGTGCGTTTTATTCTATGCACCTTATTTTTTCCGCCGTTGGCGGAAAGCTGTGTACCAGCAAAGGTGCAGTCTGTTCAATTTGGAGTCGTTAATGACCAGCAGTAACCTGATACAACAATTGCAGGAAAGGGGCCTGATCGCCCAGGTAACGGATGAAGAGGCGTTATCAGAGCGACTGGCACAAGGGCCTATTGCACTGTATTGCGGCTTTGATCCTACCGCAGATAGCTTACATCTGGGCCATCTGGTACCGTTACTTTGCCTGAAACGTTTTCAGGATGCTGGCCATAAACCGGTCGCGCTGGTCGGTGGTGCCACAGGACTTATCGGTGACCCGAGTTTTAAAGCCAGTGAGCGTAAACTGAATACCTCAGAAACCGTCGGCGAATGGGTGGAAAAAATCCGCCAACAGGTCTCCCCGTTCCTGAACTTTGAGTGTGGTGACAACAGCGCGATTGCGGCCAACAACTATGACTGGTTCGGCGGGATGAATGTTCTGACGTTCCTGCGTGATATTGGTAAACACTTCTCTGTGAATCAGATGATTAACAAAGAAGCGGTAAAACAGCGTCTGAACCGTGATGACCAGGGCATTTCGTTTACGGAATTCTCATATAACTTATTGCAGGGATATGATTTTGCCTGTCTGAACAAACTGCACGGTGTCAGCCTGCAGATCGGTGGTTCTGATCAGTGGGGGAATATCACTTCCGGTATCGATCTGACCCGCCGTTTACATCAGAACCAGGTGTTTGGTCTGACTGTGCCGTTAATTACCAAATCTGACGGAACCAAATTCGGTAAAACCGAAGGTGGTGCTGTGTGGCTGGATGCCAGTAAAACCAGTCCGTATAAGTTCTATCAGTTTTGGATCAATACCGCCGATGCCGATGTGTATCGCTTCCTGAAATTCTTCACCTTTATGAGCATTGAAGAAATTAATGCCCTGCAGCAAGAAGATCAGCAGAGCGGTAAAGCACCGCGCGCCCAGTACGTCCTGGCTGAACAAGTGACCCGGCTGGTGCATGGGGAAGAAGGCCTGGCAGCTGCCCGCCGTATTACGGAAAGCTTATTCTCCGGATCCCTGAATTCACTGACGGAAGCTGATCTTGCCCAGCTGGCTCAGGACGGTATGCCGGCGGTCACTCTTTCAGAAGGAGATGATCTGCAACAAGCCCTGGTCGTTGCAGAACTGGTACCTTCCCGTGGTCAGGCTCGCACGTTAATTTCGTCCAACGCTGTTTCCGTTAACGGACAAAAACAATCGGATGCTGAATACCATTTCAGCGCAGACGACAAGTTATTTGGTCGTTACACCGTATTACGTCGCGGTAAAAAGCATTACTGCCTGATAAACTGGCAATAAACAGTAAACGATAAAGGCCGGTCTCCGGCCTTTTTTACGGTTAAATTAAGCGAAAGACGTCATACAATAATGAAAAATATTCTTGCAATACAATCACATGTTGTTTACGGGCATGCAGGTAATGCCGCCGCAGAATTTCCGATGCGCAGAATGGGGGCCAATGTCTGGCCATTAAATACGGTTCAGTTTTCGAACCATACCCAGTATGGTCACTGGACGGGTACGGTTATGCCGGCATCGCATCTGACAGACATTGTCAAAGGTATTGCAGAAATCGATCGCCTGAAAACCTGTGATGCGGTACTGAGTGGTTATCTTGGCTCAGCAGAACAGGGTGAGAAGATCCTGGAAATCGTGCGTGAAGTGAAAACGGTGAATCCGCAGGCATGGTACTTCTGTGACCCGGTGATGGGGCATCCGGAAAAAGGCTGTATTGTCGCCCCCGGAGTGGCCGAATTTCATTGTAAATACTCTCTGCCGGCCAGTGATATTATTGCGCCAAATCTGCTGGAGCTGGAAATGCTCAGTGACCGGCAATTGCATAATATTGATGAATGTATTGACGCCTGTCGCCAGTTAATTGCACAGGGACCCCGTATTGTGCTGGTGAAACATCTGTCACGGGCCGGAAAACGCAGCGACCAGTTTGAAATGCTGTTAGTGACCGCAGATGAAGCCTGGCATATCCAGCGTCCGCTGGTCGATTTCGGGGTACGCCAGCCGGTCGGCGTGGGAGACCTGACCAGTGGTTTACTGCTGGTGGATCTGCTGCACGGTAAATCAATGCAGGATGCCCTTGAACATGTCACTGCTGCAGTATATGAAGTAATGATTAAAACCCATCAGATGGGAGAATACGAGCTGCAACTGGTGGCAGCCCAGGACCAGATAGCGATTCCCGTTCATCAGTTTGTGGCGGAACGATTAAGTTAAATGCTCTTAACGGCAGGGCCGTCGCGGGTCGATGGCCCTGCCTGTAATGATCAAATCCGGTAATTTCGCCGCTGTTACAGCGCCTGGCCGCCGGAAGCCTCAATCCGCCGGTTTCGTCACTGAGTATGGCACTGACCGCATCCCCGATATCCTCTGGCAGCGAGTTTTAAGGCTGCATTTTTACCCGCCCCCCGGCGTTCGCCGCTAATGAGTGTAATGTTCTGGCTCATATTTACGCCGTGAAGAAAAAGGGAATCCAGTCACCATCCTGTTTGCCAATAATTTGATAATAAATGGTCCTGATTACAGTTCACTGTTTCGTTTTCGACAACCCCGGGAAGGGATGGATAAAACTCAGGCAGTTCAGGTGGTTGTCTGTGTGGCGTCAACGGGCAGTGTGACCCGTACCGCGGAGACTGTGTATGGCGTGGCTGACAAACAGAGTACAGGAATATATCCGCAGCTGAGCAAAGGGAAATCCTGCGGCGGACAAAAAAATCCCCGTCAGCAGGCTGGCGGGGATTCGGGATTTAGCGCAGCATCAGTCGCGGGTCATTTTGTGAAGCAATGGCGCGGAAACCAGCATTACCGCAGCAATGATCAGTGTAGTGACCCCGATTTGTTTGAAGACGTGGCTATATACCACCAGTGATTCTACAGGATTGGTCACATCGCCAGGTACCGCCATCAGTCCGGCGACTTTACCGGCAATAACGGCAGCGCAGGCAGTCGTCAGGAACCAGGACCCCATAATAAAGCCCATCAGTCGCTGCGGAACCAGTTGTGCAACCATCGCCAGACCCAGTCCGGAAATCATCAGTTCACCAATACTCTGTAATGCGTAACTGAGGATCAGCCAGTTTACCGAAACAATACCCTGTTCACTGGCATACTCTGCCCCCAGCGGCAGTACCAGAAACGCCCCCGAACATAACAGCATACCGATAGAGAACTTAAACGGCATCGGCAGGCGATCACCCAGTTTGTTGTACAGCATCGCCAGTAACGGGCTGCATACCATAATCCAGAACGGATTCAGTGCCTGGAACTGCTCCGGCTGGAAAGTAATCCCAAAGATCTGGTGTTCAACATTGCGGATGGCAAAGAAGTTCAGTGATGTCGGCATCTGCATATACAGCACGAAGAAGACGATAGCTTCGACCATCAGAATAAATGCCACCATCATTTTGCGGCGCGCAGCACCCTGCAGGGCAAAGGTTTCTTTCGCGAATACCAGTACAATACCGATAGCGATTACCAGTAAAGCAATCCGCGCCACAGACTGGTGATGCAGTAACCCGCTGGCAACGGCGATCAGTACCACCACACCAGCCAGCGTCGCCAGCAGTTTACCTGTATGCAGCGGGGCAAAGTCGGCCGCAGAGCCGTGCTTTTTAACCAGCGATTTCAGGCTCAGGAAGTTAATCAGCGTAAATACCAGTCCGACGACGGACAATGAGAATGCCACGCTCCAGCCGTATTGATTTGCCAGCCATGGGGTCAGCATCATTGAGAACAGGGAGCCGATATTGATGGACATATAAAACATGGTGAATGCACCATCAATACGCGGGTCATCTTTCTCATAACAGGTAGACAGTAAAGACGACGGGTTCGCCTTAAACAGTCCGCTGCCGACAGCAATGGTTGCCATCCCCAGATAGACCACATCAACATGATGGCCGGAGAAAGCGATCAGTGAATAACCCAGCGCCAGTACAATCACCCCGAGGACGATAACCCGCTTGGTTCCCAGAACTTTGTCACCTAACCAGCCGCCGATCGCCGTCAGGCCATAAACCATCGCACTGAAAGAAGAGAACAGGGTGATAGAGTCAGCTTCTGACATCCCCAACTGTTTGACCAGGTAAACAGCCATTATTGCCTGTAAACCGTAGTAACCAAAACGCTCCCAGAGCTCGATGGTGAAAATCAGATAGAACGCTTTCGGTTGCCGAAAGGCATTCATACTGACAGCCTCTTTATTATGTTTGTTTGCAGTAGACACTATTACCTCGGTGTATGATGACCCTGTTTTACGTCAGGAATTAAGTGCGTGCCATGCGTATAATTTTGCATGATCGTTGTTTTTTATAGGTAGTGCGGACATCTGATTCAGACGATAAAAACGATACGGCATAATCACCAGTTGAATGACTGACAGACTGCATTGCATAGATTTTAAAGTTGTTAACAAAGTGCGCAGGATAATTAAATATCGAAAATACGTAACAATCCGATAGAAAGAATAATAAATTAGTGCAGGTAATGCAATGGCAGTGGTTTTGGCTTTTAATGTTTTTATTATGCAAATTTAAAGGGTGTTATCCTGTTTTATTTTTATTTATTGTGTTTTTATGCTATCGATATTTTGTTTTGTGGGGTTTTGTTCTGATGTAAAAAGCGAAGTGTAATAGTAAACGGAATGGGTGAAAATAACAGAAATGGCAGAGTTGGTTTACAGTAAAAAAAAAGACACTACAGTAACTTATTGATTTATATTGCTAATGTCAGACAGGTCCGCGGGCGGATATCTGTCTGTGGATTAACAAAAAAAATTTTTTTTTGAAATTTTTAGTCAGTTTTGTCGCGAAATTCGCATAAATCTTCTATCAGACAGGAACCACAGCGAGGTTTACGGGCAATGCAGGTATACCGCCCGAGCAGGATCAGCCAGTGATGACAGTCCACTTTAAATTCAGCAGGGACGACTTTGAGTAATTTTTGTTCGACCTGATCGACATTTTTACCGGGGGCAAAGCCGGTACGGTTCGACACACGGAAGATATGGGTATCCACCGCGATGGTCGGCCAGCCAAATGCCGTATTCAGTACTACATTCGCTGTTTTTCTGCCCACCCCGGGTAATGCTTCTAAGGCTTCACGGCTTTCCGGCACCTGGCTCTGATGCTGATTCACCAGTATCTGACAGGTTTTAATCACATTTGCCGCTTTACTGTTAAACAGTCCGATGGTTTTTATCGCATCACGGACGCCGTCTTCTCCCAGTGCCAGCATGCTCTCCGGGTCAGGGGCTTTGGCAAACAGCCCGACAGTTGCTTTATTGACACTGACATCCGTTGCCTGAGCCGAAAGCAACACAGCGATTAACAATTCGAACGGTGAGCTGAAATTAAGTTCAGTGGTCGGATGCGGGTTATTGGCCCGCAGCCGGCTAAGGATCTGATAACGTTTCTCTTTATTCACGACGCTTTTCCGGTCTGTAACCGAGTGGCCGCGACCGCCGGCGAAGGGCTTTCAGCCAGTTTTGCGGCTTCGGCTTTGCGTTCAGCATACTGACGGGTGCGCTGATCGATCAGGTATTTGACGGCCAGTAACATACCAAGACCGATAAATGCGCCCGGCGGCAGCATAGCCAGTAACATCGGCGAATCGAAATGGAATACCTGAACACGCAGAACTTTCGCCCAGGGGCCGAGTAACTGGTCAGCACCGTTAAAGATAGTACCGTTGCCAATAATCTCACGCAGAGACCCGAGGGTGACCATGGCACAGGTGGCTCCCATTCCGATAGAAAAACCATCGAGCGCTGAAAGTGCAACACTGGATTTAGATGCCACGGCTTCGGCACGACCAACCACAATACAGTTGGTCACGATCAACGGAATAAAAATCCCCAGTGACTGGTACAGACTGTGTGCATAAGCGCTGATCAGCATCTGTACGCAACTGACGACCGAGGCAATAATCATTACATAAATCGGAATACGAATTTCTGACGGCATCCAGCGCCGCGATAATGAAATGGCGCTGTTAGTTATGGTCAGCACCAGGGTGGTGGCAAGCCCCAGCCCGAGGGCGTTAGTGGCGGTAGACGTCACCGCCAGTAACGGGCACAGGCCCAGTAACTGAACCAGCGCGGAGTTATTTTTCCACAGACCGCCGATCAGTAAGTTTTTAGCTTCACTCATTGAGTATCTCCACATTCTGGCAGCGATGATAGCTGCGATGGCAGTGTTTCAATATACAGGGTGGTACGTTTGGCAGCATTAACTACCGCGCGGGGAGTAATCGTTGCCCCGGTAAACTGGTCAAAATCCCCGCCGTCTTTCTTAACCGCAAAATGGCGATCATCAGGGCCCTGTAATACCACCCCCGAAAAATGCGTTATCCAGTCAGAAATGCGTAATTCAATTTTGTCCCCCAGCCCCGGGGTTTCATGCTGTTCGACGACACGCACGCCGAGAACCTTGCCGTGGAAGTCGGCACCGACCAGCATCTGGATAGCCCCTGAATAACCGTCGGGAGCAGTGGTTTCCAGTGCCACGGCCACCGGAACACCATCCTTGCGTGCCAGATATAAATGGTGCGGGTCCATATTGCCTAATGACTTATCACGCACCACATAGCATTCCTGCTGCAGTTTATTATTATACAGAGATGGCGGAACGACCTGGTCGAGTAATGCTTTTTGTTCCAGTGCCATCTGATGTTCTACCGTTGGTTTGGTCACCATATTAATCACCGCCGTCATACCGGTAGTAATAGCAGCAAATACTGCCAGGGTGACGCCGTTTTTTCGGATAGTATCGAGCATCGGTTATTCCTTACGATGGCCATACACCCGCGGCTGAGTGTAGTAATCAATGAGAGGGACGCAAATATTTGCCAGCAGTACGGCAAAAGCCACACCGTCCGGGTATCCGCCAAAACTGCGGATAAGCCAGGTCAGCAGGCCAGTCAGGGCACCGTATACCAGACGTCCCTTATCGGTTGTTGATGCAGATACAGGGTCAGTGGCAATAAAAAATGCCCCGAGCATGGTTCCGCCGGAGAACAGCTGCATCATCGGCGAGGCCAGGCTGCCAGGAGATAACCACCACCCAACGGTGGCACAGAAAGTCAGCGCCAGTAAAAAACTGACCGGAATATGCCAGCGGATAGTGCCTTTAAACAGCATAAACAGGCCACCGGCCAGAAATCCGACATTCACCCACTGCCAGCCCTGACCACCGAGAATCCCCTGAAAAATGGGCTCAGCCAGTAGCTGGCTGGCGGAATGTCCGGCGCGCAGACCCGTTTTAAACCCGTCCAGAGGGGTAGCCTGACTGACTCCGTCAATACCTGATTGCAGAGCCTGCATCGATAAACCGCCACCCGTATGACCGGTAAAGATCATATTCAGGCTGTCCATCAGACCGGGTTTCACTGACTGTAATGCCTCTGGGGGCAGCCAGCTGGTCATCTGCACCGGGAAAGAGATCAGCAGCACCACATAACCGACCATCGCCGGGTTAAACGGATTCTGTCCCAGCCCGCCATATAATTGTTTCGCAATAATAATCGCGAAGGCGGTTCCGAGGACTATCAGCCACCAGGGAGCCAGTGGCGGAAGACTGACTCCCAGCAGAAGTGCTGTCAGTAAGGCCGAATTATCGGACAGCACCGGTAACACGGGTTGCTGGCGCAGGCGCAGTACCAGACCTTCACAGGCCCAGGCAGTCAGTGCCGCGAGGATCACCTGGATCAGGTTACCGTAACCGAAAAAATACCACTGGGCAGCCAGCCCCGGCAGGGCGGCCAGCAGAACAATGGTCATAATCCGGTGAGTACTGTGCCGGTTATGAGTATAAGGTGAACTTGCAATACGAAAAGCCATTTATTCCTCTGATGTCCTATTCTGCAACACAGGCGTCGCGGAGGTCTGTTGTTCCATAGCGGTAGCCTGTGCGGATTTTTTTGCTTTAGCGCGGGCAATGGCGGCGGCGACTGCGGCTTTACGCGGGTCTTCCGCCACGGCGTTATCTGCAGCGGTTTCTGGTGCTGCCGCAGCGGCGGGTGCCGTTTGTGCCTCTTTTCTGGCTTTAGCACGGGCAATGGC